>CAYYWA010000254.1:0-8399 GCA_964475255.1 uncultured Sorangium sp. | reverse complement strand
CGCGGCTTTCCGCCGCCTTCGCGCCCGTCGTGCTCGCGATAGCGCTGCTATCGCTAAAAGCGCCGAGCGCGAACTCGGCTTCCAAATCCGCTTCGGTCTCGGCCATCCCCTCCGGCGTCGACCCGAAATCGAGGCTCAGCGCGCCGCAGGGGCGGACCCGCCGCGGAGATTGCTCAGCAGATCGATCGGGAGGGGGAAGAGGATCGTCGTGCTCCGCTCGGTGCCGATCTCGACGAGGGTCTGCATGTAGCGGAGCTGCATGGCGTTCGGCGCCTGCGCGAGCATGTTGGCGGCCTCCTGGAGCTTCTGCGCGGACTGGAGCTCACCTTCGGCGGCGATGATCTTGGCGCGACGCTCCCGCTCGGCCTCGGCCTGGCGTGCCATCGCGCGACGCATGTTCTCGGGCAGCTCGATGTCCTTGATCTCGACGGCCGAGACCTTGACGCCCCACGCGTCCGTCGCCTCGTCGATGATGTGCTGGAGCGACGAGCCGATCTTCTCGCGCTCGGCGAGGATCTCGTCGAGGTCGTGCTGGCCCAAGATGTTGCGCAGCGTGGTCTGCGCGAAGAGCGACGTCGCGACGTAGTGATTCGCGATCTTGAGCACGGCGTCGATGGGATTCATCACGTTGAAGTAGATGACCGCGTTCACCTTGATGGTGACGTTGTCCTTCGTGATCACCTCTTGCGCGGGCACGTCGTGCGTGACCGTGCGCAGATCGACTTTGATCATGCGATCGATGAAGGGCACGAGCAGGCGGAGCCCCGGCCCCTTCAGGTTGTCCGCCGAGACACGGCCGAGCCGAAAGACGACACCGCGCTCGTACTCGTTGACGACGCGGATCGACTTCGCCACCACGAGGATGACGAGGAAAAGCAATAATCCGAAAGACCCGAACAACGTTTCCATGGGAGCTCCTCTTTCCTGGGACCAGTTTGCCCAGCATCATTCCTGTCGTTTGCGCACCACGAGGCGCATCGGCCGGCTCTCGACGCGCAGCACCTCCACGGGGTCGCCTTCGCGAATCTCCGCGTCGTCCGTCACGGCTCGCCAGCGGGCGCCCTCGACCATCACCTGGCCGGACGCGCCGTGCCCGAAGGTCGAGCGCGCGGTGCCGACGGCGCCGATCAGCCCCTCGACCCCCGTCCGCACCGGGGCAGCGAGCGCGCGGCGCGTGATGCGAGCGAGCAGCGCCATCGTGAGCGCGAAGGCCAGCACGACGGGGACGAACACCTGGAGCTGGACGCTCTGGACGCCGCCGAAGTACTGGCTCGGATCGACGAGGAGCGCGGCCCCGAGCAGGATGGCGATGAGCCCCGCGCCGCCGAGGATCCCGTGCGTGGGCAGCTTCGCCTCGAGCAAGATGGCGACGACCCCGATCACGAAGAGCAAGATGGCCGAGGCCTCGATCGGAAGGACGGAGCTGCCGAGCAGCCCGAGCACGAGCAGGACGGCCCCGACGACGCCGCCTGCGCCGATTCCGGAGGTCGAGAGCTCGTAGATGATCGCAAGCGTGCCGAGCGAGATGAAGAGCGACGTCAGGGTCGGATCGGCGATGCGATCCAAGAACCCGTCGATCGTGGAGAGCGGGACCTCGACGCGCGCGAGGCCTCGGGTCGAGAGCACACGACCATTTCGGAGCGTACGCCCGTCGAGTTTCTTGAGAAGCTCCGTCTCGTTCACCGCCAGGACCTCGATGAGCTTCTTCTCGTGCGCCTGCTCGGCCGTGTAGCTCGTGGATTCCCGCACCATGCCTTCGGCGAGGTCGGCGGGGCGGCCCCGGCGTTCCGCGAGCGAGCGAATGAGCGAGGCCAGGCTGTTCGTGGCCTTCTTGTCGAGCGTCTCGTCGAGCTCCTGACCGGCCGCCACGGGGTGCGCCGCTCCGACGCGCGTTCCGGGAGACATCGCGGCGACGTCCGCCGCGAGCAGAATGAACGCGCCGGCAGAGGTCGCCTGCGCGGCGCGCGGCTCGACGTAGACGACCACCGGGACTCCGGAGTTCGTGAGCGAGGCGACGATTTCTTGCATCGAGCTCACGAGCCCACCGGGCGTGTCGATCGTCACGAGGAGGAAGCGCGCGTTCTCCTGGCGCGCGCGATCCACGGCGCGGCGCACGTGGCGCGCCTCGATCGGATTGATCACGCCCTCGACCCGCGCGTGCACGTACACGTCGGCCGTCTGCGCGTGCACGGGGCGGAACGGCGCGAGGAGCAGGGTCCCCACGGCGAGCAGGCAGAGCCCCACCGCGAGCACCCAGGGACGAGGCCTCGACATGGCGGCCTAAACGAAGCCGTTGGGGGAGCGGTCGTCAAGTCGAGTCGCCCGCGCGCCGAACGAAATCGGGCTACCCTCGCCGTTATGACGACCGTGCTCTGTGGCTCGATTTCCGCGCTGCCGTCCCCGCTCGGCAGAGCCATGCACGAGGCGGGATACGCTGCCCTGGGCCTCGATTTCGCGTACGTCCCGTTCCAAGTGGCAGACGTTCCGGGAGCGCTCACGGGCATGCGGGCGCTCGGAATCCGGGGCTTCGGCGTGTCGATGCCGTTCAAGCTCACGGTGATGCCGCTCCTCGACCGGCTGGACCCGCTCGCCGAGCGCATCGGCGCCGTGAACACGATCGTGAACGACGCCGGGCGCCTCACCGGCTACAACACGGACGCGGCCGGAGCGCGCCGGGCCGTCGAGGAGGTGACGGCGCTCGCCGGCCTGCGGGTCGCGCTGCTCGGCGCGGGCGGGGCGGCCCGAGCCGTCGCCTTCGCCCTGCTCGAAGCGAGGGCCACGCTTTCCCTCGTCAACCGCACGCGCGCGCACGCCGAGGCGCTCGCGGCCCACCTCACGGCCCTCACGGGGCGCGCGGTGCCGGTGCTCGATCCCGCGGCGCCGCCCCCCGCGCTCGATCTCGTGGTGAACGCCTCGTCGGGGGGCATGCGCGGTGTCAGCGACGGAAATCCACTCCCGCAGCCGTTCCTCGACGCGGCCGAGGTCGTCATGGATATCGTCTACAAGCCGATCGAAACGGAGCTCGTGCGGGCGGCCCGCGACCGCGGAAAGCGTGTGATCCACGGCGGACGCATGCTGCTCCACCAGGCGGCGGCCCAGTTCGAGCTCTATACGGGCCACCCCGCCCCCCTCGACGCCCTGGATGCGGCCCTCCAGCGCACACTGCCGCGCGCCTAGCTCCGGTCCCGAAACCAGCAATCGTGTTGGGGTCGAGGTGCCCGAAACCTGCGCGAGCCGGCACACGGTGGGCGGGAGCCGCCTTTCCGGCCCGAGTGCCCGCGAGGGCGCTCGCCGCCTCGAAACCAACGTCCACGTGGATTAGGGTCGCGCAACGTGGAAGCGAACGAGGCGCCGAAAATTCTGGTCGTTGACGACAACGCCGACAACCTGAGTCTCGCGCGAGCGACCCTCGAGGACGAAGACTTCCGTGTGGTGCTCGCGAAATCGGGAGAAGAGGGCGTTCAGGCGTTCGAACGCGAGCAGCCCGACTGCGTGCTGCTCGACGTGCGCATGCCCGGCATGGACGGCTTCGCCGTGTGCCGGCGCATTCGGGAGCTCCCCGGCGGAGCAGAGACGCCCATCGTGTTTTTGACGGCGCTCCGCGACGTGGACACGTTCGACCGCGCGCTCCGCGCCGGGGGCGACGACTTCCTCACGAAGCCCGTCCGCCCGACGGAGCTCCTCGTCCGGGTCCAGGCGGCGTTGAAGCTCCGCCGCGTGAGCGGTGAGCTGCGTGAGCACTACGATCTCGTACGCCGCCAGCGCGACGACCTGATGCGGCTCCAGCTCCAGAAGGAGCGGCTCACCTCGTTCGTCGTTCACGACCTCAAGAACCCCGTGAACTCGATGGACCTGCACGCGCAGCTCCTGCTTCGCGATCCGTCGCTCTCACCGGGCGCCCGCGAGTCCGTGCAGCACATCCGCGCGGAAGCCCGCGCCCTGCTTCGCCTCGTCTTGAACCTGCTCGACATCAGCAAGAGCGAAGAAGGCGAGCTCCGACCTCGGCTCGCTCCGGTGGACCTCGAGACCCTCACGGGCGAAGTGCTCGACGCGCTCGAGCTTCGCGCACGGTCGAACAACGTCTCGTTCGAGCGCGCGCTCACGGCGAAGACGGTTCACGCGGATGCGGACCTCTTGCGCCGCGTGCTCGAGAACTTGGTGGAGAACGCGCTTCGACACGCGCCCCCCGACTCGCTCGTCCAGCTCGCGAGCGCGCAAGGCGACGGCACGGTCGAGCTCACGGTGCGCGACGCGGGCCCCGGGGTCGCGCCCGAGATGCGCGAGAAGATCTTCGAGCGCTTCGCCCAGCTCGAAGGGGGCGAGCGCGTCGTGAACCGCACCGGTCGAGGCCTCGGGCTCACCTTCTGCAAGCTCGCCGTCGAGGCCCACGGGGGCAGTATCACCGTCGAGGACGCGGAGCCGGGCGCCCTGTTCCGAATCCGCCTGCCGCGCGGCCCCTGAGCGGCACCGCGCTATCCGCCCGACGACTGCCCCGAGCGGCGTTCCTTGGCGATGCCG
The DNA here is from genome assembly GCA_964475255.1 of uncultured Sorangium sp. GTDB lineage: Bacteria > Myxococcota_A > Polyangia > Polyangiales > Polyangiaceae > PMG-095. The sequence continues at coordinate 3,881 of CAYYWA010000254.1, read as the reverse complement.
TACTCGTGCAGGCGGTACTGGACCGTGCGCACGCTGATATCGAGGATCTCCGCGGCGCGCACGGTCGAGCCGTCCACCGACTCGAGCGTCTTCAAGAGCGCGTATTTCTCGATTTCGGCCATCGTGGCACCCGGGATCTCGATCCCGTCGAAGCCGTGGGCTCCGCCGCCGGTGCCGCGCGGCAAAAGCTCGTCGTCGATGATCGACCCTTCGCAGAGCACGACCGCCCGCTCGACGGCGTTCTCGAGCTCACGCACGTTGCCGGGCCAGCCGTACGCTCTGAGCCGCGCCTTGGCGGCTTCGGTGAAGCCCTCGATCTGGCGCTGATTGTCGCGCGCGAACCGCCGCAAGAAGTGCTCGGCGAGCTGGAGGATGTCGCTGCCGCGCACGCGGAGCGGGGGCATCTCCACGTGCACCACGTTGAGGCGATAGTAGAGGTCCTCGCGGAAGCGCCCGGCGGCGACGTCCGCGCTCAGGTCGCGATGTGTCGCCGCGACGAGCCGCACGTCGAGCTCGACGGTGTCGTTGCCCCCGACGCGCTGGAGCTTGCGCTCCTGGATCACGGTGAGGAGCTTGACCTGGGTCTCCAGCGAGATGTCGCCGATTTCGTCGAGGAAGAGCGTGCCGCCCTGGGCCTGCTCGAAGCGGCCGATACGACGCCGATCGGCGCCGGTGAACGCGCCCCGCTCGTGGCCGAACAGCTCGCTCTCGAGCAAGGTCGGCGCGAGCGCCGCGCAGTGGACCGAAACGAACGGACGATCCTTGCGCGGGCTGAGCGCGTGGACGGCGCGCGCGAGCTCGCCCTTGCCCGTGCCGCTCTCGCCCGTGATGAGCACGGTCGCGCGCGAGGCCGCGACCTGCCGCGCGAGCCGGTACACCTTCTGCATCGCCTGGCTCGTGCCGAGCAAGCCGTGGACGCCGTCGCCCCGCTGCTCGCGCACCTGGCGCTGCAGGTTCTCGTTCTCGATGCGCAGCGCGCGGTGCTCGATCGCCCGTCCGATGGCGAGCACCAGCTCGTCGAAATCGATGGGCTTGGTGACGTAGTCGGCGGCACCGGCGCGCATGGCTTCGACGGCGGAGCGCGCGTCGGTCGCCGAGGTCGCGACGATGACGGGCAGCTCGCGGTCCTTGCCCTTGATCTCGCGGAGGAGCTCCATGCCGTCCATGCGCGGCATGTCGAGGTCGGTCACCACCGCGTCGGGGGGGCGCTCGGCGATGCGCTCGAGCGCGGCGACGCCGTCAGCTGCGAGCGCCACCTCGTAACCGTGCGCCGAGAGGAGCTGTTTGAGCGCCGCCCGCGCGCCGGCGTCGTCGTCCACCACGAGGACCCAGAGCGGCGTATTGGCCATGGGCGGTTCCTTCCACATCCCCACTCCCCCTGGCAAGCCGACCCCGCCTTTCGACGGCGCCGGCGGCCTACCCGAGCCGCAGCGGCCCGCCCGGTCGCACCGCCCTGGCCACGCGCGCCGTGTGTCCGCCGCCTTTCCGGCATTCCGAGGCTTTGCCGGGCGCACCCCGGTGGAGTTGCGCCGAGGGCGGCACGCGCCTAGAAGTCAGCGGTGACACGGAGTCAGGGCCATGGCGAGTAGCGCGGATCGGGGCGGCGAGGCGCCCGCCCAAGGCGGCCACCGGCTCGAGCGGGACGTCTTCCGGCAGCTCATCGAGACAGCTCCGGACGCGCTCGTGATCATCGACCGCCTCGGGCGGATCGTCCTCGTGAACGCGCAGACGGAGCGCCTCTTCGGCTACGACCGGGAAGACCTGCTCGGACAGTCCATCGAAATCCTGATCCCGGGCCGCTTCCGCGCGCAGCACGCCCTGCACCGGGTGGGATACTTCAAGACACCGCGCGCGCGCGCGATGGGCTCGGGGCTCGAGCTCTCGGGCCTCCGGCGCGACGGCACCGAGTTCCCCGTCGAGATCAGCCTGGCGCCGCTCGAAACCGAGGACGGCGTCCTCATCTCGAGCGCGATCCGCGACGTGAGCGAGCGCAAGCGCGCCGAAGCCGAGGTCCGCCTCGTGAGCGATCGGCTCCTCAGCGCGGTCGAGAGCATCCAAGACATGCTCGCGCTCTACGACGCGGAGCGCCGAATGGTGCTGTGCAACAGCGCGTTCCGCTCGCTGTTCGCGCGCGGCGTGGAAGGCGCCATCGTCGGGCGCACGATCGAGGAAATCCTCGACGGGAGCCTCCGGGCGGGGCTGTTCGAGACGGGCGGCGAGCCCACGAGCGCGTTCCGCAAGCGCTGCCTCGACTACCACGCGAACCCCGTCGGCACGCTCGAGCTCCAGACGTCCGATGGGCGCGCGCTGCGTGTCACCAATCGACGCACGCTCGAAGGCGGCATCGTGAGCACGATTTGGGACATCACGGACGACGTCCGGAAAGAAAAAGAGCTGCAGACCGCGCGCGCCCTCGCGGAGGCAGCGAGCTCGGCGAAGAGCGAGTTCTTGTCGTCGATGAGCCACGAGCTCCGCACGCCGCTGAACTCGATCCTCGGCTTCGCGCAGCTCCTGCAACGCGACAGGAAGTCGCCGCTCACGGAGCGGCAGCTCGAGCGGCTCGAGCACGTGCTCAAGGGCGGCGAGCACCTGCTCCGCCTGATCGACGACATTTTGGACCTGTCGCGCATCGAGACGGGTCGCATGACGACCTCGCTCGAGCCCGTGCGCGTCGCGGAGGTGCTCGCGGAAGTGAAGAGCACGCTCGCCCCGATGGCGTCGCGCGCGGGCATCACCCTGGTCGTGGGCGCGGTGCCCGAGCAGGCGGGCGAGGTCATGGCCGACCGCACGCGCTTCGCGCAGATCCTCATCAACTACGGCTCGAACGCCATCAAGTACGGCCGGCCCGGGGGCACCGCGACGCTCGAGGTCAAAGGGCACGACCCGAAGCTCGTACGCGTCAGCGTCAGCGACGACGGCATCGGCATCCCCGTCGAGCACCAGAGCAAGATCTTCGAGCCGTTCCAGCGCGCGGGGCAGGAGACGGGCCCGATCGAAGGCACGGGCATCGGCCTCACGATCACGAAGCGCCTGGCCGAGCTCATGGGCGGCAGCGTGGGGTTCGAGAGCGTCGCCGGGAAGGGGTCCGAGTTCTGGATCGACTTGCCGCGCCCGGTCGCCCTGGTCGAGCAGGAGGCCGCCCCGCACGCGACCGAGTCGAGCGGCGCGCCGTCACCGCTCGCTGCCGAGGGCGGGGCGAGCTACCGCGTCGTGTACATCGAGGACAATCCGTCGAACATCGCGTTCATGCGCGAGCTGATGGCGGACTTCGATCGCGTCGCGCTCGTCACGGTTCCGACCGCCGAGGTCGGGATCGAGGTCGTGCGCGACACCCAGCCGCACGTCGTGATCATGGATATCAACCTCCCCGGCATGAGCGGCTACGAGGCGACGAAGAAGCTCCGCTCGTGGCCGGAGACGAGCCACATCCCGGTGATCGCGCTGAGCGCCGCGGCGATGGTCGCGGATCGCACGCGTGTCGCGGACGCCGGCTTCTACCGCTATCTCACGAAGCCCGTCCGCGTCTCGGAGCTCATGGAAACGCTCGAAGAGCTCTTCTCGGGCAGCGGCACCCAACAACTCCCCCAATAGGGGCGCGCGCCGCTCGACGTGGCCCCGAAAGCGAACGGCAGTCAGTACAAAACGATGCCGAGCGTGCGCAACGCGGCGTCGAGCTCGGGGCCCGAGAGCGGCAGCGCCGGGACGAGCCGCCGCGCCAAGCTCGGGACCCAACGGGGGGCGTCGGGCAACAGCGAGAAGAGCACGTTCACGCCGAGCAGCTTCTGCCACTCGCGCTGCTGCTGTTGCGCGTAGAGCGCGAGGGCGTCGACCCGCGCCCGGCCCTGCTCGCGGTCGGCGATGCGCCGCACCAGCCCCGCGGC
>CAYYWA010000253.1:0-8531 GCA_964475255.1 uncultured Sorangium sp. | reverse complement strand
GGTCGAGGAGGCCCCTGCCCGCGAGCTCCATGGCGGCAACGCCGTTGCGGGGATGCGGGTTGACGTATCCTTCGACCGCGAGCTGCGCGAGAATCCGTTTTTCCTCGGAGGTGCACCCGGCCCACATCGAGGCGAGCTGGGCCTGGGAGAGCTCGCGCGGATCCAGGCGCATCGCCTCGACGGTGTACGGCGGCGCTCGTACGGCCAGGAATCGCTCGAGCAGGGTCGCCCAGCGGGCGGAGTGCTCGGAGCCGGCGAGCTGCCGCATCGGCTCGCGCGCGGCTAGAAGAACGATGTCCTGGCTGGATGCCCCCTCGATGTCGCGCTCGAGCCGCTCGATGCGGGCAGGATCGGAAACGAACGCGTCGAGCTCGATGAACCGAGCAGCCGGGCGCGCCGCGCGCAGTTGGGTGCGGAGCTCGGGGGACGCTCCGAGGAGTAGGCACCGGATCGGCGGAGTGGGCTCGTTCCCCGCTTTCGCCGTTGCGTCTTCGTCGCCAGTTGGCGGCGACACCGCGTCTCGGGAGGGATCCTGCGGGGTGCCGACTTCGGCCTCTCGCTCTCCGCCGTGCTCGTCGCGAGCGACGCCTTTCGGGAAGAGGAGATCGAGGTCGGAGCGCCTTGCCCGCTCGAGCTTCTGCAGAACGTTGACCATGAAGAGCCGCTCGGCGCTGGCGCGGATCAAAAGGAATGAGCCGAGGCCGAGCACCCCCAGCACCGCCATTCCCGTCCAGAAATAGGGGGCGTTGAGCGCGGGGAGGGACGGAACTTTGCTCTCGATGCCCGCGCGCACGACGACCCCGGCGCCGCGCTTCCAGCGCTCGTCGCGGTATTCGCGGCCGCTCGCCGGGCGATCGCTCGACGCGAAGACTGGCAACAGATCTGCCACGCAGGGAGCGGGCCAGAGCCAGCACGAGGCCGTTCGCGGGGTCGGCTCGCTCGTCTTCGCGGTGACGGTTCCGGAGGTGAAGACGCGCTCGCAGGCGGGATCCTCCGAGCCCTCGTTCAAGCAGCCGTTGTCGCGGACGGCGGGCAAGTAGGCGTTTTGCTCCGCGCGGACCAGCGTGTCCATCATGTGATCCCGCGCAGCGTCGAAGATCACCATCGTCGGCAGCACGACGACCGCGAAAGCAAAGCCGAAGCAGCACAGGCCATACGAATCCTTCAGAGAGATTTGCTGCAAGCCTTTCGCGAGGAGCCAACGACCCGCCCTCGTGCCACCGCTGGCGAATCGACCGAAGAGGCCGATCCCGGGGACCAGGAGCGCTCCGAGCGTGGCGGCGGACAGACCGACGGCCAGCATGGGCACTGTCGGCGGGCCGAAGTTGAGGCTCCCGATGCCGAGCCCGATTCCGGCGCTCAGCATCGTGATGCCGCCGTAGGCGTACGCCAGCCGCTGCTTGCCATTCGGACGCAGGCTGAGCGCTTCGACGGCGGGGGGAGAGCGCGGGCTCCGCCTCCTCAGACACCAGACGCCGAAGACCACCGGGCAGGCGATGAGCAGGCAGAGCGTGAGCAACGCGCCCAGGCCCAGGAGCGAGAGCCCGACGATGTCGGCCGTCACGACGTCGACGAGGCTGCGGGGCGCGAGCGCGACGACGTACCAGTCGGCGGAGTCGATCCGCTCGAGGAGGACGCGCGTGGCGGAGCCCCGGTAGCGAAGGGTCTCCGGCGGCGAGGTGCCAACGGCCATGGCCGCGAGGAGCTCCCGAGTCTCGTCGAAGTCGTCGAGCAGGTTCTGGCCTTGTCGCGTGTCGCGATCGGAATGGACCATCACGCGTCCTTCGCGATCGATGATGGCGATCTGAATTCCGAGCGGCAGAGCCGCCTCCTCGAAGGCCGGAATCCGCCGGGAGATGCCCACGACGGCAGTGGTCTCCGAGCCGTGCTCGACCGGAGCCGCGGCCACGAGGACGGCCGAGCCGAGCGCGTTCGATCGCACTACCTCGACGGTGACGCAGCTCGGGCGTTCGTTCGCGCGGTCGCCGGCCGCGCGGGCCGACACGTCGAGGCACCCCTCCTTTCGGAGGGCTCTCTGGAAGTACGCGCGATCGGCGATGTTGACGGGATTGGGGGCGTGTTTGCCCGTGTCCGAGCGCACCCACTGGTTCCCGTCGACGTCGCTGACGAATCCCACGATTCGAGGCTCGCCCGAGCGTCGCTCCTCCTCTCCCGAGAACCTGCACTCGACCTGTTCGCACACGGCCCAGCCGCGAGGGCCGTCCTGTTGCGACGGCTGCAGCACGTCGGCGCGGCAGCGGACTTGCTTCTCCAGGTCGGCTTCGCAAGCCGCTCGAAAGGCCTGGCTCGAGCTCCCTGGCTTGCGCGCCTCGTGCATTTCTTTCTGAAGCGCCTGAGTGGCGTCGACGTACTTCTGGAGTTTCGCCTCGGTCGACTTCAGCGCCCGATTCATGCGTTCCGACGCTTGTCGGGCCACGTGTGCGAGCTGCCCGTCGAGCCGCTCGAGCAAGCCGAAATAGGTCGTCGTTGCGAGGACGAGAATCACCGTGAGCACCGTGGCGAACAGCCCGGACGTCGCGAGCAATGCCACGTCGAACCGCCGGAAACGCGCCATGGGCCCGACGAGCCAAAGCTTGGCCAACGGCAGCGCCAACACCCCGAAGCAGAGGAGCACCATCGCCCAGAGGAAGAAGCCCGGGCTGACCTCGAGCCCTTCGGAGAAGAGGCGCTCTTCGCTGACGAGGCCGCACAGAACGACGCGATCCTCGGCGTTCTGGGGCGCCTTCGCACAGTCGCCCCCGCTGCACGCGTCCGCGATGCGGACGGACACCGGCTGCAGGAAGGCGCGGTACGCTTGCGCCCCGAGCGACACCTCGCGCAGCATTCGCGAGGCACGGACCGGGCTCTTCTCCTCGATCCCCGGGAGCTTCTGCAGGCGCAGGCTCGAGCCGTCGTCGGGGCCGAAGAGGACGTCGCCGTTCGGGCGCAACAAGAGCACTTCGTCGAATGGGCGGGCCGATCCACCGTGGGTCCGCGACGAGCTTCGCGCGGCGAAGCCCAAGAGCTCGGCCAGCGGGAGTCGCGCGCACGCCGACAGCGCCGCGCCGTCGGACGGAGGCGCGAAGATCAACGCTCGCGCGTCGTGCGCCAAGGTGACCTCCGAGGGAGGGCGGCCGCTGCCAGGGCACGCGATGACTTCGAGGGCATTCGTCGAGCCGCGTGCTTGGCTGTGCGCCACCGCGCGCGCGGCGCACAACTGAGCGTCGCTGAGGCGCTCGGGACTCTGCGCCACGCAAGCACTCACCACGGGTCCGAAGCTCGGCAGGATACTCGCGCGGAGCCGCTGCCAGTCGGCAGCGGCCTCGTCGCGTTTCTCTGCGGCGAAGCGATGGTCGATGGCGATCGCTCGTTGCCGTTCGTCGTGTTGCTTTCGGGTCGAGGCAACCTTGGTCTCTTCCCGGCGTACGGCCTTTAGCTGCGCTTCGAGCTCGCGCATCCGCTGCGTCGCGAGGCCGTGCTTCGAGAACGCCTTCGTTCCTTCGAGCGACGCGCGCTCCGCGGTCTCCTTCGCAGCCCTGAGAGCCGCTTCGGCTTCCTGCAATGCCTGCTGGGCGGCCCCGGCGCGCTCGGCCGCGTCCAGCGCCCGCTTCTTCGCTTCCTCGGCCGAGGCGTTCGCTTCCTCGACGAGCTTCTTTGCCGCTTCCGCGCACTGTGGGTCCTTCGCCGCTCCTTTCGCCGCATCGGGCTGGGTGCCCACGGGATCCGTTTGCTTCGACTTGGGATCGAGTGTGCCCTGTCTCGCGATGTCCGCAGCCTGCCTCGCCTGCTTCGCCAACATCACGTGCTCGGCGCACTGCTCCGGGCCTGCCTCGACTGCGGTCTCGGCGTGGCGAGCCGCTCGGGCTGCCGCTTCCGCCGCCTTGTTTGCCGCGTCGCTGAGCTTCAGCGCCTTCTCATCGGCCTCCTTCTTGACGGCGAGCTCGGCTTCGTAGGCGGAGTGCGCGTCGTCGAGCCCCTTCTGGGCCTCGTTGAACTTTTCGACGGCCTCGCTGACGGCTTCGTTGGCGTCGACGGTGGTCGCTTTCGCGCTTTCGAACTCTTTGGCGAGCCTATCGAGCCGCTCTCTCGCTTTGGTCTGCCGTTCCGCATTGGCCTTCGCGAGCCTCGCGGTCTCCTCCTGTGCGTTCGTGAGGGCTTGGAGCCGCGCCTCCGCGGCCACCCGGCGCAACTCCGTCGCGGTGGCTTGCCCCGTCACTTCGGCGACTCGGACCAGGCTGGCGAAGACTTGCTCGTGGTTCGCGTACGCGAGCTCGATTTCTCGAGCTTGCCGCGCGGCGCTCCGCGAGTAGTGCTCTTGCAGCTCGCGCGTGAGCAGCTCGCGCCGCCACACGAACAGGACCGCGGCGGACACGAGAATGGCCACGAACACGAATCCGAGCGCCTTCCACAGGAACGCGAAGCGCTCGCTCCCGGCGTTCGCCGCTTTTGCCGGAGCGCCGCCGCCCGACACCGGTTTCTGCCCAGCCGTCTCGCTTCCCTCGGCCATCCGTGGGTCCCTTCCGAGCCTTCTGACTCGAGCTTAGTTGAGCCTCGCCGACCGACTGACTGCAATAGGCATCGATCCAGCGCGCATGAACGTGCGTTCTCGAGCACTGCCCTGACGGTGAAACGGAGGGCGGCTCCGTACCGCTCGAGGTGCCACTCGGACCGACATCGCGCGCTGCAACCGAAGCCTCCGCCGCCATTTCGGTGGTGCGCGCGCGGCGGGACCTGGGCTATCACCGTACGAATCGACGGTTCGGGAGCACTGGAGGAGGATTCATGTCGTTCAAACCACCGGTTCGAGCAGGGCAGTTTTTTCGCGTTCAGTACGATGCGGGCTCGAGCAGCGGCGGAACGACGCTCGTGCGCGTGATCTGGATCCCGAAGCACGGGAATCCCGTGCCGGAGCCCGAGCACGCGGAGGTCGTGCCCGGGGAATCCGTGAGCATCACCGGTGTGGTACCGAGCGCGATGGCGTGCCGTTGGTTGGAGGTATGGGTCGATATGCCGGACGGCACGGGGCGCGGCACGTTGAAGCTCGATCTGAACGGCCAATCGCATTCTCAGGAGGAGCTCCGGGCCGACGCGCTCTGGACGAGCCTGGTGCTCCCATGAGCATTCGCTGGTGCGCCCTGGTCGGGGTGCTGCTCGCGGGCTTCGCGCGCGCTGCCTCCGCGGACGAGGCAGCGGAGGGAACGGACGGCGCGTGCCGAGCGTACTTGGACGCGCGACTCCGGAGCTGCGACACGCTTCTCGGCCAGCAAGAGAAGCTGCCCGAGGCGGAGAAGCACGTCGCCGACGCGCAGCAACGCGTCGCCGAGCGCCAGCGCGCGTACGACGCCGCTGCGCCCGAGGCCCAGGCTGCCGCGCGGGCCGAGCTCGACGAGGCGCTCGGTGAGCTGGCGAGCGCCGAAGCCGCGGTCCTCGAGGCGCGCAAGGCGGGCACCCGATACGACGAGGAAGACTGCGCGGCGTTTGCCTCGGTCGGTCAGGTCCCGGCGAACGTGGATGCGTGCGATACGCTCGCGTCTCTGGTGGGAATGATCCGCGCCGTTCGCGGCCATCGGGAGCTCACGACGCAGGTGCCGCGCGCCGAGGTGCGGGAGCGGCTCGAAGCGGCGGCGATCGGCGCACAGACACCGGAGACGGCGACGACGGTGAACAAGAGCGGGACGCCCGCACAGATCGAGCCGGTCGAGACCACGCGCCCGATCGCGCTCGCGGGAGGCGCGCTCTCGTTCGCGGGCACCGAGTCCGGGGGCGAGACCGTGGCGACGATCACGATCAATCCGCTCGCGCTCGGCAACCCGAACGACGTCCGGGCCCAACGCGCGCTCGATCTGTCGGTGACGGCCCCCGTCGCGACGAACGGCGACGGCCGCGAGCTCCGCTTCGTCGGCATTCGCCTACGAACCAACGGAACGGCCCTGTACGGCTACGACTCACTGAGAGCCGCTGCCGCGGAGTATGCGCGCGCGGCGGGCGCCTTCGCGGACTCCGTCGAGACCGCTCTGCGCAGCGCGCCCGACGTCGGAGCGTGCTTCGACAGCCTGGTTCGAACCGGCAATGCCACGCGCGACGCGTGCGGGAGCGACTTCGACGATCTGCTCGTCCAACGTGTCCGCGAGACCGCGTACCGACGGCTCAATCAAGCACGGCGCGAGGCCGACAAATACTATTGGGGGCTCGACCTGCGGTTGGACATCGGGAATGCGGGCACCACCAACACCGCGGACAAAGACGACGTCCACTTCCTCGGTGGGCTCGCCGGCGGCGGCCGCATTCCGCTCGGGGATTGGGATCTCGAGTACCGCGGGCGGATCGCTGGCGACTACTTCGACCCGCGAGCGTCGGACGTGCTGGGGCGCCGTATCCGCCCGGTCATCTCGGCAGACTGGGGCGCCGGCTTCATCATCGCTGGCCGGCCCACGGCGGCCATCGCCAAGCAGCGCCTCGGCTTCGGCCTGGGCCTCGAAGGCCGCCACGCCGTCCGCGACGACCCGACCGATCTCGCGGCCACCAACTTCGTCGACCTCCGCACGATGGTCACCGTCCCTGCCGCCAACGGCACCGATCTCAGCATCGGCCTGCGCCTCCCGCTCCAAGACACGCGCCTCGAGCGCGGCACCGTCATCACCGTCTCCGGCGACTTCGGCATCCTGTCCCCCGAAGCCGAAGCCACCCTCTGAACGGAAGCGGCTTCGCGAACGACAATCCGCGCGCGGAGCACGGCCGTTGGCGCTGAAGCACATCCGTGTCGTTCTACCGCCGTGAGTCGCGAAACGACCGGCTTCAGCGCCGAGGTTGCCCGGCGCGTGGTAGGCATCGGCTACCGCAGCTCGACTACTGGGACAGGACGGGGTTGGTTCGTCCTTCCGTCAACCAGGCCGGAGGAAAGGGGTTGCGTCGTGTCTACTCATTCGAGGACTTGGTCGAGCTTCGCGTGACTACGACCCTTCGAGCGCTCGGCATATCGCTCCTACCGCCGACGCAATCCGCCTCTGGCTCGCCGCGGAAGGCAAGCCGATTCAGCGTCGGAGCAAACGGTGGAGCGGCTCGCTCGAGGAGGGCACGGCACGAAGCATTCTCAAAGCTGCTGGCGTGACCGAAGACCAGCTTTTCTCGGTTTACTGACCGGTAGCAGCGCCGCGCACGCCGTCAGGCCCCCGAGCCTCGCGCTCGCGCTTCTGCGTGCCGAGCACGACCAGGGCGACTCACCGCGTGCCGAAGAGCCACTCGAGGAGGACGACGGCGGCGAGGACGAGGAGGATGGGGGTCAGGATCCAGGCGAGGACGGTGCGCCAGGCGGGGCGCAGGGTGCTGGCTCCGGCGCGGGCGCACGGGCGGCAGACGGCGAAGGTGGTGACGCCGCCTTGGGTGAGGACGCAGCAGTCGCCGCAGAGGGGCTTGTGGCAACGGGCGCAGGGGCCGACGGCGAGCGCGCCGCAGGAGGAGCAGCGGGCGTCGCCGCCGTCGCCGGAGACGAGGAGCTCACCCACGCGACGAAGGGGGTGCGGCGCGGAGCACGAGGGTCACTTCGACTCTTCGGGCTTGCCGAGCAGCTCGGGGAGCGCGCTCGCGGGAGCGCCGAGGCGCGCGGTGCTCTCGAGGTGGTGGACGAGGAAGGCGCGATTGTCGAGCACGCTCAGGTTCTGGAGCTCGAGGGCGCCGATGCGATCGGCAGGGCTGAAGGGCGCATCCTCGACGCGCTCCATCGAGAGCTTCTCGGGACCGTAGGCCATGTACGCGGCGCGCGTGTCGAGCAGCGTGTAGTCGTCGCCGCGCCGGAGCTCGAGCGTGACGGACCCGGTGACGCTCGGGGCCACCCAGCGCGTGAGCGCGTCTTTGAGCAGCATGGCCTCCGGGTCGAACCACTTGCCCTCGTAGAGGATGCGGCCGAGCTTGCGCCCGAACGAGAAGTAGAGCTCGAGCGTGTTCTCGTTGTGGATCGCCGAGAGGAGCCGCTCCCACACGATGTGGAGCAGCGCCATGCCGGGCGCCTCGTAGATGCCGCGGCTCTTGGCCTCGATCACGCGGTTTTCGATCTGGTCGCTCGTGCCCAAACCGTGTCGGCCGCCGATGCGGTTTGCCTCGACGAACAGCTCGAACAGCGAGCCGAACCGCTTGCCGTTGATCGTGGCCGGGATGCCCTGCTCGAAGCCGACCGTGACCTCCTCCGGTGCGATCGAGACCTCGGGCCGCCAGTGGGCGACGCCCATGATCGGCTCGACGATCCGCATGCCGGTGTCGAGCTGCTCGAGGTCCTTCGCTTCGTGCGTCGCGCCGAGCAGGTTCGCATCCGTCGAGTACGCCTTCTCGACACCGGTCTTGTACGGCTTGCCGATCTTCTCGAGGTAGCGGGACATCTCGGTGCGGCCGCCGAACGCCGCGACGAATGCATCGTCGAGCCACGGCTTGTAGATGCGCAGCGTCGGGTCGACGAGGATGCCGTAGCGGTAGAACCGCTGGATGTCGTTGCCCTTGTGCGTCGAGCCATCGCCGAACACGTGGACGTCATCCTCGACCAT
>CAYYWA010000252.1:0-8578 GCA_964475255.1 uncultured Sorangium sp. | reverse complement strand
TCTCGGTCGCGCCAACCAAATAATACGCCACGAACCTCCTCGAGTTTCATCAGCAAATTCGCGTGCGGCGCGTCGGAAGCCGATGACCGCTCTCCCTGGCGCGGATCGGGGCGCTTTTGTACTCGCTCAGCGCTCGCGGATTGACGCGCTGCGGGAACTTTGCGGTCTCGTCTCAAGGAGCGCAATTTCATCCCGTTCCGCACGTTCGGGTGCGAACCTCAAGGGGTCGTGCGGCTCGCGCCATGGTCGCGGAGCAGCCAGGCGAAGAGCTCCTCGAGCACGCGGCTGCCCTGGCTGCCGAACTCACCGTGGCGCGCGCCCGGGAGAAGGAAAAAACGCGCCGGGCGTCCTGCGGCTGCCAAGAGCTCGGCGCCGGCTCGCATGTGGTCCGTGGATTCTCGCTCGCCGCCGAACACTGCCACGGCCAGCGCATCGCCGAGGCGGGCGAGCGCGGGACGCCGCGGCGGCCCTCCGAGCACCACGAGCTGGTAGCGCAAAGGGTAGCGCTCGACCAGCTTCTCGGCGCGCGCCGCGCCCTGGGAGTAGCCGAACAGAATCGGATGCTCGACGTCCAGGTGGCCCCCGCGTGCAGCCTTCACGACGGCGAGCGCTCGATCGATACGCTCCGCGAGGCGGACCGGATCTTTGTTCCACTTGAAGCGGCCGCGCCCGCACGCTCGATCGCCGAGGAGCGCCACGATGGTTCCGCGGCTCGTGATCGGTCCAGCGATGTCTTCGACGGCGTGAATGTTGCCGCAGAGCCCGTGCAGGTACACGACGGCGAGGGAGCTCTCCTCGGGGCCGTCGATCACGAGCGTGCGGCGATCGCCGGGAACGGCAATCCAACGCGCCTTGCCCGGCTCGATGATCGGGGAGCGACGAGTGGCGACGTCGCCGGCGGTGCGTCCGTCCTCCGCGCGTGCCGCTTGCGGAGTCGCGACGAGGGCCGCCGCGAGGCTGGTCGCGACCGCGATCCAGCGGCGGAGGGCGCGCGGGACCCAAGCAATCATGCGTCCGATCCAAGCAGGATGGCGAACGGCCGGGCAAGAACCTCGAACGTCTCTTTTCGCGTCGCGTCGCGTCGCGTCGGGGGGCTGTTCAGCCGACCCAGCGCCGCGCGTTCGTGAAGAGCCGGAGCCAGGGGGAACGATCGCCCCACGCTTCGGGTCGGAAGGAGAGCTGAACGCCGCGGAACGCGCGCTCGGGGTGCGGCATGAGGATCGTCGCGCGCCCATCCGGCGTGGACAGCGCCGTGATGCCGCCGGGCGAGCCGTTCGGATTCTCCGGATAGTGCTCGGTGACGCGCCCGCGATGATCGACATAGCGCAGCGCGATGAGGCCGCGCTCTTCGCACGCCGCGCGGTCCGCCGGGTTGGCGAACTCCGCGCGTCCTTCCCCGTGGGCAACGGGCACCGGCAGGTGCGACCCCGCCATGCCCTGGAAGAGGATGGACGGTGACTCCCGGACCTCGACGAGCGAGAGGCGGCCCTCGAACTGCTCGGAGTCGTTGCGCACGAACGCGGGCCAGGGGTCGGCGCCGGGGATCAGAGCCTTGAGCGCGGCGAACATCTGGCAGCCGTTGCAGACCCCGAGCGAGAACGTGTCGCTCCTCCGGAAGAACCGCTCGAACTGCTCGCGCGCGCGCGGGTTGTAGAGCACGGAGAGGGCCCAGCCCCGACCGGCGCCGAGCACGTCGCCGTAGGAGAAGCCGCCGCACGCGACGAGGCCCTTGAAGCCGTCCAAGGTCAGGCGTCCGTCGAGGAGATCCGTCATGTGGACGTCGACGGCGGCGAACCCAGCGCGGGTGAAGGCCGCAGCCATCTCGACCTGGCCGTTCACTCCCTGCTCGCGCAGGATCGCGACGCGCGGGCGCTCGCCCACGGCGTGGACGCGCGCGACCGCTTCGGCCTCGTCGAGGTCGAACGTCAGCGTGGGGACGAGTCCGGGATCGGTCGGATCCGAAGCGAGCTCGAGCTCCTGATCGGCCGCGCGAGCGTTGTCCCGCAGCGCTTGGATGCGATGACTCGTCTCGGACCAGAGGCGCCGGAGCTCCGCGCGCGGGGCGCTGAACACCGAACGTCCTTGCGCTTCGAACGTGAGCGCGTCGTCGTCCGAGGGAGCGCCGATGACGGGACAGTGGGCGCGGGAGAGGCCGTGGGCCTCGAGCACGGAGAGCACCCGTGGTACGTCGGGAGCGCGGACCTGGAGCACCGCGCCGAGCTCCTCCGTGAACAGCGCGGAAACCGGATCCGCCCCGAGCGCGTCGAGGCGCACGCGGACTCCGGTGCCCCCGGCGAACGCCATTTCACAAATCGTCGCGAACAGACCGCCGTCGGAGCGATCGTGATAGGCGAGGACGAGGTCGTTCTCGCGGAGCGCCGCCATCGCGCCGAACAGCGCTTTGAGGAGCGCCGGGTCGTCGACGTCCGGGGGCTCCTTGCCGATCGCGCCGTGGACTTGTGCGAGCACCGAGCCGCCCAGACGGTTCTTGCCGGAGCCGAGGTCGATCAGGACGAGCGCGGTCTCGCCCGCATCGCGCCGGAGCTCGGGGGTCAGCGTCTTTCTCGCATCGGCGATCCGCGAAAAGGCGGTGATCACGAGCGAGAGCGGGGCGACGACGCGCTTCTTGCCCTCCTCCCAGAGCGTGCGCATGCTGAGCGAGTCCTTGCCCACCGGGATCGAGACCCCGAGGGCTGGACAGAGCTCGAGCGCGATCGCGCGGACCGCGTCGTAGAGCGCCGCGTCCTCACCGGGAAATCCCGCCGCGGCCATCCAGTTCGCCGAGAGGCGAACGTGCTCGAGTCGTTCGACCGGCGCCGAGAGCAGGTTCGTCAGCGCCTCGCCCACGGCGAGCCGCGCCGAAGCGGCCGGGTCGAGCACCGCAACCGGCGTGCGCTCGCCGAGCGCCATGGCTTCGCCCGCGTAACCCGTGAAGTCGGCGAGGGAAACGGCCGCGTCCGCCACGGGCACCTGATGCGGTCCCACCAGCTGATCGCGCGCAACGAGGCCGCCCACGGTGCGGTCTCCAATCGTGATCAAGAACGATTTCGAGGCGACGGCCGGGAAGCGCAGCACGCGACGTGCCGCCTCCGCGACGTCGAGGTCCGCGATCGTGAACGCGTCGCCGTTCCGTCGGCGCCGCTCGGTGCGGCGGACCATGCGCGGCGCGTTGCCGAACAAGACGGCGAGCGGCAAGTCGATCGGGCGCGTCCCCTGGTCGCGATCGGTGACGACGAGCACGGGCTCCGTCGTCGCGTACCCGACGACGGCGAACGGACAGCGCTCGCGTTCGGCGATTCGGCGGAACAGCTCGAGCCGCTCCGGGTGGATGGCGAGCACGTAGCGCTCTTGGGCCTCGTTGCACCAGATCTCGAGGGGCGACATGCCGGGCTCGGCGTTCGGCACGTCGCGGAGCTCGAAGCGGGCGCCGCGTCCGCTCTCGTGAACGAGCTCGGGCAACGCATTCGAGAGGCCTCCGGCGCCCACGTCGTGAACGGACAGAATCGGGGAAGCATCGCCCAAGGCCGAGGCGCGATCGATCACCTCCTGGCAGCGGCGCTGCATCTCCGGGTTTTCTCGCTGGACGGAGGCGAAATCGAGCTCTTCGAGGCTCGCGCCGGACGCCATCGACGAGGCCGCGCCGCCGCCGAGGCCGATCAAGAGCGCTGGACCGCCGAGCACCACGATCGGCGCGCCCTCCGGAAAGTCGTGCTTGCGCACGAGGCTCGGGCGAACCGCGCCGAGCCCGCCCGCGAGCATGATCGGCTTGTGATATCCGAAGAGGACCTCGCCGTCGGGGCCGCGCTCGCCGTGCTCGAACGTTCGAAAGTAGCCGGCGATGCCGGGCCGGCCGAACTCGTTGTTGAACGCGGCGCCGCCGAGCGGTCCCTCGATCATGATGGCGAGCGGCGAGGCGATACGATCCGGCTTGCCGTAGTCGGAGGCCTCCCACGGCTGCATGAAGCCCGGGATGCGGAGGTGCGACACCGAAAACCCGGTGAGTCCCACCTTGGGTTTTGCGCCGCGCCCCGTCGCGCCCTCGTCGCGGATCTCGCCGCCCGAGCCCGTCGCGGCGCCGGGTCGAGGAGAAATCGCCGTCGGGTGGTTGTGCGTCTCGCACTTCACCGCGATGTGCACGTCCTCCTCGAGCTCCGAATACACGCCCGTCTCCGGCTCGGGGAAGAAGCGGCGCGCGCGGCTGCCCACGAGCACGGCGGCGTTGTCCGAGTAGGCCGAGAGCGTGCCCCCCGGGCTCACCGCGTGCGTGTGCCGAATCATGTCGAACAGGGAGCGCTCCTGCTCCGCTCCGTCGATCACGAACGTTCCGCGGAAGATCTTGTGTCGGCAGTGCTCGCTGTTCGCCTGCGCGAACATCATCAGCTCGACGTCCGTCGGATTGCGACCGAGCTCGCGGAAGGCTCGATCGAGGTAGTCGATCTCGTCCTCGGAGAGCGCGAGCCCGAGCTCGCGGTTCGCGCGTTCGAGCGCCGGGCGGCCCGCGCCGAGCACGTCGACGGTGGTGAGCGGGCGCGGCGTTTCTCGTCGGAACAACGCCGAGGCGCCTTGCTCCGAGTCGAGCACCGTCTCCGTCATCCGATCGTGGAGGCGGGCCGCGACCGCGCCGAGCGCGGCCTCGGGCAGTGAGCCCTCGAGCCCGTACGCGACACCCCGCTCGATGCGACGAACCGCGTCGAGGCCGCACACGTGCAGGATGTCCGTCGCCTTCGACGACCAGGGAGAAATCGTTCCGAGCCGCGGGAGGACGAGGAGGAGCTTCCCGCGCACGCTGGGCGGCGTCCCGGCGCCAACGACCGCCTCGAGCCGCTCACGCTCGCCGACGTCGAGGGGGCGCGAGAGGTCGACGAAGTAGCGGTAGGTCGCGGTCAAGCCGGACAGCCCGGGGGCGAGCTCGCGAAGCTCGGCGAGGCGGCGCTCGCGCCGGAAGGGAGTGAGGGCGGGATCGCCGCCGAGAACGAGGAGAGAGGTCACGGGGGACTAGCCTTTCGCGCCGACCTCGCTGCCGCGCGCGGGCGGGCGGGCTCGACGGGCCGGAGAAGCGCGGCCAGTGTAGCGAAAACGGGCACGAAGGCAGGTACGCCTACCACGGTTTCCGAAACGCACGGCTCGATCCGCTTCGCTTGGCGGGGAGCGTCGGGCAAGCTCGACGCGTGACGGCCTCCGCTCGGTTCGTGCTCGGTAGCGGCTTCGTGCGGGCCCTCGCCGTCGCTTTGGCCGCCCACGTGGCCTCGGGCTGCGAACGCGAGACACCGCGGGGCGGCGCCCCTGCTCCGTCGGGCGTGGTGGCGCTGTCGCCGCTCGAAGCGGAGAGCTGGCTCGTTCCGCTCGCGCTGCCCGACGCCGGCGCGGCGCTCGTGGCCGTCCCGCTCGGAGCGCGTGCGCCCCGCCCGATCGTGCTCGCGCTCCACGGCGACGCGGCCCGACCGGAATGGGCGTGTGGCAGCTACCGTCACGCGAGCCACGCGCGCGCGTTCGTCGTGTGTCCGCGGGGAGCGCCGCTCGCCGACGGCCTGCGCTTCTCGCTCGCTTCGATCGAGCGGAGCCGTTCGGAGCTTCGCGCCTCGCTGCCCGCGCTCAAGGCGCGCTTCGGTCAACACGTCGCAAAGGGACCGGTCGTGCTGGCCGCGACGGGCCCGAGTGTCGGCGCGGCGATCGAAATCGCCCTCGAAGAGCCGAGCTTCTTCTCCGCGCTCGTCCTCGTCGACGGTCCCCTCCAGCGCTTCACCCCGGGAGTCGTCGCGCGGTTCGCCTCCGCGGGCGGGCGGCGCGTGCTCTTCGTTCGCACCGGTCGGCCCCTCACCGCCGAGGACGCGAAACGCCTGCTCGCCCTCGAACGCGCCGGCATCGAAACGCGACGGATCCACCTCGAGGCGGCCCGGGGACTCGATGGCGCGACCACCGAAGCGCTTCGGGAGGCGTGGCCCTGGCTCGTTCGCGGGGACGCGCGCTGGAACTAGCGACGCCGCCTCCGATCCGAGCTCGTCTCGCCGGAAAACCAGCGTCGAAGCTCAGAGCCCGCCGGACTCGGTGGCGAGGAGCGTGAAATGAAGCGTGGACCCGCACTCCGGCGCGCTCTCCGCCCAGATCTTGCCCCCGTGGGCCTCGACGATGCCTTTGCAGATCGAGAGCCCGAGGCCCGCGCCCCGCCGATCGGCGCGGTGCACCTTCCAGTACCTGTCGAAGATGCGGGGGAGATCGTCCGGCAGGATTCCGTGACCCTCGTCGGCCACCCAGAAGTGAACGAAGCCGCCGGCTCGCGCCGCGCCGATGCGCACCTTCTTCCCGTTCGGCGTGAACTTGACCGCGTTGCCGATGAGATTGTCGAACACCTGGGCGATGCGGTTCGCGTCGGCGAGCACGCGAGGGAGGTCGAGCTCGAGCTCGAACTCGAGCCGAAGCGAGGCGCCTTCGAGGCGCGCGCGGTTGGCCTCGGCGGCGTGTCGGACCAAGAGCTCGGCGGAGCAGCTTTGGAACTCGACCGAGAGGCGGCCGGACTCTATCGTGCGCTCGTCCAAGAGATCGGAGACGAGCTGCGTCACGCGTTCGACCCCACGGCTCACCGCGTCGAGGGCCCGGTGTTCTTTCTTGGCTTCGGGCGGGATGCGCGCCTGGAGCGTGTGAACGGACACCGAGATCGCGCTGAGCGGATTTCGGAGATCGTGGGCCACCGTGCTCAGGACCTCGTCGCGCGCCCGGATCGCCTCGCGCGCAGCCTGGTACAGGCGCGCGTTGTCGATCGCGATCGCGAGCCTCGACGCGAGCTCGCGGGCGACGTCGAGCTCGCGCGGCTCGTAGGGGGGCTCGCGTCCGGAGCGGAAGAACGTCCACGCGCCGAGGAGCCGTCCGTGCACGACGAGCGGGACCACCATCGCCGCGCGCGGGCGGAGCTCGTCACTCGCTCGGAGGGTGGGCCATGCCCGCGCCCAGCGGGCCGAGAACTCCTCCGGCAGCTCGGAGAACAGCAGCGGCTCGCGCGGATACGACGACCCAGCCGGCAAGGGGCCGAAGCGACCCTCGTCCACCATTGCGGCGATCTCCTCGGCGAGGCCGTCGCTGCCGTCTCGGCAGGCGACGCGGACGCGCCGTGTGGAGGGAGCCTCTGCCACGAGATCCGCGACGCACCAGTCGGCGAGGTCCGGCAGGGTGAGTCGCATCACGTCCGCGAGCACGCGCTCCTCGTCGAGCGAGGCCGTCAGCGCTGCGCCCGTGGCCGCGAGCAGGCGCTCGGCGCGCTCACGGAGCACCCGATCCGTCACGTCGGTGGCGGCGGCGACACAGCCGTACAAGTCTCCGTACCGACCCCTGAGCGCCGCGACCCGGAGGGTCATGCGGCGCGCGCGTCCGTCGGCGTTTCGCAGCCAGACTTCGGCCTCCGCCACGTCGCTGCCGTCGCGGCACCGACGAAAGCAGTTGCGCGCCCGCTCGCGATCCTCGGCGCGCACCGCCTCGAGCCACCCGAGCTCGCGCGCCTCCGCGAACGACTGCCCGGTGAAGGAGCGCAGCGAGATCGCATCCTCGAGCAATCGCCCGAACGCGTCCGTCGAGAAGACGAGGTCCGCCGTGGCCCGGCAGAGCGCGTTCCAGCGTTCACCGGCCAAACGAAGCGCGCGCTCGAGCCGCGCGCACTCGATGGCCGACTCGATCTCGAAGAGCCGCTCCGGAACGGACGGATCCGCCGTGCTGCGCAGGACGCGCTCGATCGCCTGACGGAGCGCGATCCATTCGCGCGCGCCCCGATCGCGGCGCGCGGGCTCGGGCGTTGCGTTCAGCCGATACGCGAGCCTCCGTGTCTCGCTCGCGGCGTCGTTGTCGCAGAGCGGTCCCGACGCGCGCGTTTCGAGATGCGAGGCTACCTGTCCGAGAATCGCGCTGAGCTCGCTCCGCAGCAGGAACGGGAGCGCTTCGTCGTCCGAGAACGGAGCGATGCACTGCGCCCACGCGTTCGTGATGTCCCCTTCGTGCTCCCGGAGAAACGCCGCGATTTCGGAAGCGTGTACTGGCATTCCAAACCTAATTCTGCGGCTCCCAGAGCTCCCGTGAAAGGCCTGTCGTCGACGTCGTGCAGGCTGCAAGTCCCGAGCCGCTGACACAGCGGACTTCGACGCACGCGGAGCACTTCCGCCCGAGCTCGCGGCGCGCCTCACTCTTCGTCACGCCAATGTGTCGGTGCTGCATGCCCGCGTCGTCGACGGCGTGCTTCCGCGACGCGTGGCGCTGAATCAACGCATCGTGGAGCCGTTCGATCGACTCGAAGGCGTCGTCACGCGAGCAGAGGCATCGCGTCCCGAGCGTGCCGCGACGATGTCGTCGCCCTCTCCGCGCTCGCCTCGTCGTCTCGGAGATGGGGAAAGAAACCGTGCGCGGGCGTTTCCGTGCCTCGACCGACCGAGCTCCGGGCGAGAAGCACTCGGAAGGGTGGTGAGGCGACATCCCGGGGCACAGTGCAGACCCGAACCGAGGTGTGCGCCGCATGGGACGCGGCCGAGTGGGATCGAGAGGAGCGAGACCGGTGGCAAACCGGAGCGGGACCGGAGGGTGAAGGGGGGGGTAGGTTTCGAGG
>CAYYWA010000251.1:1625-8628 GCA_964475255.1 uncultured Sorangium sp. | reverse complement strand
CTCGGAGGAGCGCCCGCGTCGCCGGCGCCGCCCGCACCGATCCCCGCTCCGCCGTTCGGGCTGGGCTCACCGGAGCCCGCGTCGCCGCTCATCGTTCCGCCGTTCGAGCCACCGTTGCCGGCGGTCGCGCCGGTATCGCCCGCTCCGCCGAACGGAGGCTTCGCTCCTGCTCCGGCGCTCGAGGTGCCGCCGTCGCCGTCACCGGGGGCCCCGGCATCGGGAGCAGGCCCGGGCGTTCCGCCGCCACCGCCCGAAGCGCCGCCGGTCCCGGCAAACACGCATACGTCCGACAAACACGAAAGGCCCGCCGCGCACGTGTCGTTGCCGTAGCACGCGCACCCCTCGGTGCCGGTGCAGTCGGCGGGTTGCTCCCCCCCCCTCGTCACACGCACCGAGCGCGAGCAGGGCAACCAGCACCGCGCGGGCAACATGCGCGGGGACTCGATCGACGGCAGATGAGAGAAAGACCCGACCACCCATGGCGGGCGATTATGCCATGGTCTCCACATCCCAACGAGCCCAGCCGGCGCGAGGCCGCGCGCCCGAAAGCGTTCGCCGCCCGAACCGAGAAAAGCGGTCAGAATTCTCCACCCAGGCCCCCCTGCCCGAGCCACTCAGGAATGACACCTCCCGAAAACCAAGCCGCGGCTCCGGTTGCTCTCGTCGACGTGCACGCGCATCTCACGCATCCGCGCTTGCTCGAGAGCATCGACGCGGTCATCGCGCGCGCTCGAGCAGCGGGCGTTTCCCACATCGTCTCGAACGGGCTCAACCCCGAGGACAACGAGCGGGTCCTCGCGCTCGCCGAGCGGTTCGACTGCGTGCGCCCCGCGCTCGGATTCTATCCCGTCGACACCGTCATCACCGACATGCGCGAGACGGGCGTTCCTTACCCGCGAGAGGGCCGCGAGTTCACGGCCGAGGAGGGCGTTTCTTGGCTCGAGCAGCACGTCGACCGCGCCTTTGCGGTCGGCGAGATCGGTCTCGACGGGTACTGGGTGCCCGAGCCGCTCTGGGAGAAACAGGAAGCCGTCTTTCGCAAGCTCGTTCGGCTCGCTCTCGATGCCGACAAGGCCATCATCGTCCACACGCGAAAGCGCGAGCGCCGCACCCTCGAAATCCTCGACGAGCTCGGCGCGCGTCGCGTCGATTGGCACTGCTTCGGGGGCAAGGTGAGCCTGGCTCGCCAAATCGCCGAGCGCCCCGGCCACTACTTGTCCATCCCTGCCAACGCGCGGCGCTCCGAGAGCTTCACGCGCATGCTCCAGACGCTCCCACGCGATCGCCTCCTGCTCGAGACCGACTGCCCGTATCTGAGCCCCGACAAGGAGCGCTCGAGCGAGCCCGCGGACGTCGCAGGCACGGCGCGCTACGCGGCGGAGCTCTGGCAGGTGTCCGAAGCAGAGGTGACGAAGATCGTCGCCGACAACTTCGCCGCGTTGTTTCGAGTCTGAGCGTGGGGCACCGCTCTCGTAGCCGTCGAGCTCGAGCCCGAAGTCACCGAATCGGCTCACGAAGACCTCCGGTCGCCCGCCGTGATTGCGATTCGGCGGGAGGGTGAGCGTAAAGTCGCCGCCGCTCGCTCTCGACGCGCAGTGAGCCCTCGAGCGCTTCGAAAGGAAAGCGACGAACGAGTTGGGAACGCGCCGAAAACCACGCGTGTCCTCCTTCGGCGTCGCTCGGGTCCTCGAAGGCGAGCTGCGCCGACCCGTGCACGGATGGTGTCGAAACGCCCTGACGGCATGGCCCCTGCACGCCACGGCGCATGGACACCATCACGACCGAAGACGGCACGCGCCTCTACTTCAAGGACTGGGGCAAGGGACAGCCCATCGTGTTCAGCCACGGCTGGCCGTTGAACGCCGACGCTTGGGACGAACAGCTCGTCTTCTTTGCGTCGAAGGGCTACCGCGTCATCGCGCACGATCGGCGCGGACACGGTCGCTCCAGCCAACCCTGGAGCGGCCACGCCATGAACACCTACGCGGACGATCTCGCTTTCCTCATCCAAAAGCTGGATCTCCGAGACGTCGTTCTCGTCGGCCACTCCACGGGCGGCGGCGAGGTCACGCGCACCGTTGCTCGCCACGGCACGAGCCGTGTGGCGAAGCTCGCGCTCGTCGGCGCCATTCCGCCCCTCCTGCTCAAGAGCGAGCAGAATCCCGCCGGGCTGCCGCGCTCCGTCTTCGACGAGCTTCGTCATGGCCTCGCCACCAATCGCTCGCAGTTCTACGCGGACCTGGCGGTTCCCTTCTACGGCGCCAATCGACCGGGCTCGAAGGTCCCGAAGGGCGTGCTCGAACAGTTTTGGCTGTGGAGCATGCAAGCCGGCCTCAACGCGACGCTCGAATGCATCACCGCGTTCTCCGAGACCGACTTCACCGAGGACCTGAAGAAGATCTCCATCCCCACCCTCTTCATCCACGGCGACGACGATCAGATCGTCCCCTTCCAGAGCTCCGCCCCGCTCGCCTCCAAGCTCGTCAAAAACTCCGTGCTCAAGGTCTACTCCGGAGCTCCGCACGGCCTCTCCGTCACGCACCGCGACCCGTTCAACGCCGACCTTCTGGCGTTCGTTCAGGGGTGAGGCGGAAGGCCGCCATTGCCGGGTGCGATTCACACCCGAGCAACGCTCCCGTCTGCCGTCAGGCGCGCAGACGTGATCTTGCGCGCCTGACGCGCTGCTCGGGTCACACCGCCCACGCGGGGGCATGCGGCGTTCGCCCGTGCTCGAATGGAAAGCGAAACCTCGCTGTCGCAAGAGCGGACCAGGCGACTCGAGCGCTCACGCGCCGGCCCGAATAGAAGGCGAAGCCTTGCTTTCCCGCGGGCGGACCAAGCGCACGGCGCCGCCTGCGACGGCGAAGCTCACCCATTGCTCGAGCACGGGTTTGCCGGCGTGGCTCAGCGCTTCGGAATAGGCGGCGAGCTGCGGGCCGTATTCGGCGGCTTTGTCGCGCCAGGTGTCGCGACGGCCGGGGTACGTCTTGTGATCGATGAGCACGACGCCGCCGTCGCACTCGAGCAGGAGATCGATGGTGCCCTCGACGCGGCGGCGGCCCTGCGCCGTGGGGATCACCGCGGTGACGGGGACCTCGCGGTGCCAAACCGCGCCGGGCCAGCGCGCCTGGATCCAACTCCTCAGGGTGTCGCCGGCGCGCAGCAAGGCATCGGGCGCGAGCAAGGCGAGCAGCTCGGCGGCCGCGAGCAGGCGTTCGGCACGCGCGCGGCGTACCGCGGCGTCGAGCTCGGGAAGGTCGGCGGCGAGGAAGGCGTGGAGCGCGTTGCCGACGACGTCCCACTCGGCGCGCCGATCCGGACCGAGCGGCAGGCGCTCGCCGGTCGCGACGATCTCGTCGGGAACGAGCGGCGGCAAATCCGGCCACTCCTCGACGGCGCGCGAGGGAGCGATCCAGTAGTCGGGACGCGGCGCTTCCTCGTCGACAGTCACGAACCAGCTCCGATCGGGAGCCGAATCCTCGGCGAGGGACGGCTCGACGGCAGACAGGGTCCAGCAACGCGCCGGGAAGCGGGAGAGCGCGGGCTCGGCGCCGATGCCGAGCGCGGCCGAGCCTCCGGCGATTTCCGACGTCGAAGGCAGCGCAACGAGCGGCGCACCCGTCTCGTCGCAGAGCTCGTCGAGCCACTCGGTGTCGTAGCCGTCCTTGCGCGTCCGCACCGCGAGCACGAGGTGATCGCGCGCCCGCGTGAAGCCGACGTAGAGGAGCCGCACACGTTCGCGCTCCTCACGCTCCGCCATGGCGCGCCCTTCGGGCGACGCCTCGGCGGTCTCCCGGAGGCGCACGGCTCGTTTGGGCCCGAACGGCCAGGGCAGATACCGAATCCAGCGGCCGCCGAGCGGATTGTCGGGGTCGAACGCGGCGCGATCGGTCTCGGGCGACACTTCGAAGATCGAGCGCCGTCGCTCCCTGTCGAGGCTCGCGAGCACGACGACGGGCCACTCGAGGCCTTTCGAGCGATGGTAGGTGACGAGCGTCACGGTGTCGGGGCCCACGGTGGTGTGTTGGTCGTCGGACGCGATCTCTTCGTCGCGTACGAGCACCTTCCGCGCGGCCTCCTCGAAGAAGCGCAACAGGCCCACCACGGTGCCCGCTTCGCGCTGCTCGAGGCAGCGCTCTTCGTACCGCGCGGCGAGCCCGCGGAGCGCGTCGAGGTTGGCGAGCCGTTGCGCCGGATCGGGCCACCGGCGGCAGAGCGCGGCGAGGTCCAGCGTCGCGAGGACGCGATCGATCGCTTCCGTCGGGGACAGTCCGTGGATCTCCGAGCGCAGCGGCTCGAGGCGCGCCAAGACGCCGACGCTCTCGAGACGGACCGGCGCTTCTCCTGCTGCGAGGGCAGACTGCCGCGCGGCCTCGCGCGCGAGCCACTCGTCGAGCCAGGCGTCGGGATCTCGGCCGCGAAACCCGGTGAGCGCTTCGACCTCGGCCGCGGCGAGCGCGTTTTCGGGATCGAGCAACCAGCGGAGCGCCGCGACGGAAAGCACGCCCTCGGGCGTCGCGAGCAAGCCCGCGCGCGCGATCGACGCCTGCACGCCGCGCTCTGCGAGCGCCCCGGCGAGCTGCTCGGCTTCCTTGTTCGTCGCGACGAGGACGGCGATGTCCCCGGGTCGCACGGGGCGCACCGCGCCCGTCGCGCGATCCACGATCGGCGTCGCGTCCGCGTCCGCGAGCAGGCGCCGAACGCCCTCGGCGAGCGCGTGCGCGGCCTCGTCCTGATTCTTCACGGCGAGCGCCCAGAGCCCGAACGGCGCGAGCGCGTCGAGCTCGGGCATTCGGGAGCGCTTGGGCGCCGTGCGCACTTCCTCCGGCGAATACCCGTGCCGGCGCAACGCGGCCGTGAAGAGCGCGTTGAACCCCTCGACGAGCTCCGGCCGCGAGCGCCAGTTGTGCGGGAGCTGCTCGGTGCCGCCACCCGATGCGCGCGCCCAGTGCGCCACCGCCTCCATGAGCTCCGGATCCGCTCCCGCGTACTCGAAGATGCACTGCTTGCGATCTCCGACCCAGGTCGAGCGTCCCGCGAGCGCGTGCAGCCGCACGAACAGCGCGAGCTGAATCGGGCTCGTATCCTGGAACTCGTCCACCACCAGGAGCGAAAAGCGCGCAGCGAGCTCGGCGCGCACCTCGGGATGCTCGACGAGCGTGAGCGCGCGATCGAGCATGTCCACGAAGTCGACGATGCGACGACGCCGCTTCCAGCGATCGTACGCGTCGAGCCCCTGGCGGGCTGCCTCGTACGCGGTGAGCGTCAGCTCCCGGATCTGCTCGCGGAGCCGCGGATGCCCCTCGACGCGCGCGGCCACCGCGTGGAGCGCCTCGACGGCGTGCGTGGCTGCCTTGCCCGGCTTGCACGTCGCGAGCTCGAGCCACGTCCTCCACTTCAAGCGCTGCGCCCGCGCGTCGCGCAGCGCGGTCCGCACGAG
The DNA here is from genome assembly GCA_964475255.1 of uncultured Sorangium sp. Taxonomy (GTDB): domain Bacteria; phylum Myxococcota_A; class Polyangia; order Polyangiales; family Polyangiaceae; genus PMG-095. The sequence goes on along the minus strand of CAYYWA010000251.1, from coordinate 3,188 downwards.
CTCCTTCACCTTCGCGGTGTTCTTCTGACCGTCGTCGACCGCGGCGAGCGCCGTCGCCGCGCCGTTCAGCGCCTCGACGAGCCCGGCGTCGAGCGCCGCGCCGTCCGCCTCCTCGGGGCCGAGCAACTCGAGCAGCCGGCTCGCGGAGCGCTGGGCCATCGCCGGCAAGGCCTCCGGCGGGATGCGATTGCTGCGCGCGAGCGTCATGATGTCGTGCACCGGCGTCACCCAGTCCACGCGATTCGTCTTCGGGTCGAGGCGCAGCTCGAGCGCGGCCGAGAGCTCGTCGAGGCGCCGCCGCAAATCGGGATCGAGCCCCCACTCGAGCGCTTGGCGGAGCAGGCGCTCCTCGCTCCCCGGCATCACGTCGACGAGCGGGGAGAGCCCCGCGTCGATCGCAAACTCCTTGATGAGCCGCAGGCAGACAGCGTGCACCGTGCCGATGTGCGCGAGCGGCAAGAGGTGCGTCGTGTCGTGCGCGCCCGCCTTGGCGAAGCTCTGCCGAATGCGCGACGCGAGCTCGGCGGCGCCCTTCTGCGTATACGTCACGGCGATCAGCCCCTCGAGGTCGATCGCCTCCGACCGGCGCGGGTCCACCGCTTCGACGACGATCTCCGTCAGCCGATGCGTCTTGCCGCTGCCCGCGCTCGCGCCGACCAGATCCGGCGCTCGGTTCTCCCCGCGCGCGCTCATGCGAGGCCCTCCCAGGCCCTGCCGCACAAGGTCGCGTGCTCGCAGTATTCGCACGGCGGCTCTGCTTCGAGATAGCGCTCTCGCTCGGCGTCGCCGACTCCGATGCTTTCGAGCAGCGGCAACGAGCACCGGAGCCCCGTCGCCGAAACCGTGCCGCGCGCGAGCGCGGCTTCGAGCGCCGTGACCGTGCGTTCGAGCCTGGCCCACGTCTCCTCGAGCGCGGGGCCGGAGACCGCGCGCACCGCCCCGAACGCGTCGGGCTCGGTCGTCAAGAGCTCCCCCTGCCCGAGCGAGAAGTATCCCGCGGGCGGAAGGGACGTGGCAGGCCGCGCGAGCTTGCGGCTCGCGGCGTACACCGCGAGCTGCACGGCGAGCCCGCGTTCGAGCCTCGTGCGGTACGAGCTCCGCCCCCACTTGAGATCGAGCACGACCTCGTTGCCCCGCGCGTCGTGGAGCAAGAGATCGAGCCGACCATCGAGCGCGCGCCCGCGCCATTCGACCTTCGACTCGGCTTCGACGGCCGCTATCACGAGGTGACCTTCCGCGAGGAGCTCCGAGAACCGCTCGACCGCGCGCACGAGCTGCTCGCGGAGCTGCGTGAGCTCGAACGTCATGCCCGGGCGCAAGAGGACCGCCGCCTCTTCGGCGATCAGCCTGTCGATCAGCGCGCGCGCGCTCGCGGCCACCGTCGTCGAATCCCCGAAGGCGCCCTCGCGATGCAGCTCCTCGATCAATCGATGTCCCAAGCGACCATTCAAGAGCGGACCGCTCGGAATCTTCGCCGTCCACCCGCTGCCGAGCCGTGCGCGGTGTCGGAACACCCAGTGCAGCGGGCAGCCCACCAAGGCCTCGAGGCTCGTCGCCGTGTAC
>CAYYWA010000251.1:0-1615 GCA_964475255.1 uncultured Sorangium sp. | reverse complement strand
CCGCGCGAACGCTCCGAGCGCCGTCGCGTCCACCTGCCACGCGGGGCGCGGCTCCGGCAGCGCGAGCGGTGCGAGCCCGCGCGCGCGCAGCTCCGGCAGCTTCTCGGCGAGGCCGCGGCGCGCGAGCAGCAGCTCCGAGTCCAGCGTGATCCGCGCGATGTCTTCCGACCTTGCGTTCCCGCGCGCCACGAGCTCGTCCCAAATGGGATGCGGATCGAGCCGCTCACCCTGCGCGGCCGACGGCACGACGAGCACGAGCCGTCGCTCCGCCGCGAGCACCACGCCGCGCCATCCCGAAGCCTCCGCCGCGAGCAGCGTGCGAACGTCGGGCAGCACCACGCCCGCCGCCGCGAGCGCCGCACGCTCGGCCCGGCGCCATGGATCGACGGGCGGGCTCGATTGCGTGCCATTCACGCAGTGCCACCACACCACCACGTCGCGGCTCACGCGCAGTCCCGACGGCGCCTCCACCCAGTCGAGCCGCCCCGCTTCCTCGCGGGCCAGCGTGAGCGTCGCGGGGCCGAGCGACACTTCTTGAAGGAGCTGTCGCGCCGCGACCAAGTCCAGCGTCGGGCGCGCGTCGTGAGCCAACGCCTCCGCGAACGCATTCGCCTGAGCGAGCGCCGCGCCGAGCATTGCCCGCTCGCGGGCGCGCGCCTCCGTGCGCTCTGCATCCATTGCCGCCCGCGCGATGCGCCCCTGGAGCCAGCTCACCACGCGCTTCGTCACCTCGAGCAACGCCGCGCGCGGCGCTCCCGCGTCCGCGTCGTGACCCGGCTCTTCCAACCACTCCGCGATTTGCTCGAGCCGCGCCGCCGCCGCGGCGTGTCCCTCCGCGCGCGCAGCGTCGCCATCGTCGCTTGCGGTGTCGCGCTGGCTCTCGACGCGCGCGGCGATCGTCTTTGCGATCGCTTCCTTCGCTTCGCGCCACGCCCTGCCGCCGATTCCCGGCGCGCTCGCGAGCGCCCCCGCGAGCCGTCGCCCCACGAACCCTTCGAACGGCCCGAACGGCAACGTCACGAGCTCCAGCACCCGGTACGGATCGCGCGGCGTGTACGCGAGCTCGATCGCGAGCGGCAAGAGCTGCAGCGCGGGTCGCCACACACTCCGCGACTCCACCCCGTGCCGCGCGAGCCCCTGTGCGGCAAGGGCCATATCGAGCGGTCGCGGATCGCCGCCGCGCACCACCGCACACCGCGCCTCGCCCGCGCTCGCCAACAGCGCCGCCACGGCGTGCGCAAGCTCCCACGACGTCTCGCCCCGCAGCAGCACCAGCGACCCGTCCCCCGAAAATCCCGCGGGCGCCGCCTCACCGCGCAGCGCTGCCTGCAATCGCCCGAGATCCGAGTCTCGCGGGGCACGCGCAGAAGACGCCGGCTCCCGCACCCGCACCTCCGTTCCGCGCGCCTCGAGCGCCGCGAACACCCGCTGCCAGAGCCCCGGCCACGCCGCCCGCGGCTCCGCGAGCTCCAGCGCCTCCCAGGGCCGAATCCGCGCCGCCTCGAGCTCCGCCGCGACCCGCCGCAGCCGCTCCGGCGTCCCCGGCACCAGCGTCAATCCCGCCTCCAGCTCCGAAAGCGTCTCCAACCGCGCTCCGCCCCCCTCGATCCGCGAT
>CAYYWA010000250.1:0-8634 GCA_964475255.1 uncultured Sorangium sp. | reverse complement strand
GTCTGCTCTCGATGCGCGTGCCGCGCCAAGAACGCGGGCTGCGTCAAGAGGCCCGAGCGCTTCGTCGGGTCGAGCGCGATGCGCGAGCCACTGGTGAAGCCCGCGGGAGCCGTGACGCCGTACACGGGAAGCAGCGACTCGTCCGGGAACGTGAAGTCCGCGGTGAACAGCGTGCTGAGCAAGCCATCGCCCTGCCGCACGACGTAGTCGGTGAAGCGCGCGGTCTCCTCGAGCATGGCGCGTGCGAGGGCGGGGTCGTACTCCGGGAAAGCGTTCGGATCCTTGTCGCGCGCTTCGAGATCGTCGAGGCCGAGCCACTGCCGGTGGAAGAGCGCGATGGTCTGACCCGCCTTCGGATCCCCGAGCATGCGCTCGACCTGCGCCGTGATGACGGCATCTTCCCCGAGCGAGCCGTCCTTCGCCGTTTCGAAGAGCTCATCGTCCGGCATCGAGTTCCAGAGGAAATACGAGAGACGGGAGGCGAGCTCGAACGGCGTGAGGGGAACCGGCGTCGCCGAGGGCACCCCGGTCGCGCCGACGTCGGCATGGTAGAGGAAGAAGGGCGACTGCAGCATCGCCTCGACGACCAGGCGGAAGCCGTTGGCGGCACCGCCCCCCTCGTAGCCGATCTCGTAGAGCGAGACGTAGTCGGCGACCTCCGAGGGCTCGAGCGGTCGGCGAAAGGTGCGCATCCCGAAGGTCTGTACGAACTCGGTGGCGCAGGTCGTCCCCGAGTCGGCCGCGAGATCGCACGGCGAGAGCTCGTTCATGCGTGCTTGCGCGGCCTGGGCGAGGCTCGCCGCCACCTCTTGGTGCTGCTGGACGAGCAGATCCGTGATTGGCGCGATCGCGTTGCTGTTGAACGGACCGATGCGCTCGTCCGGGGCGAGGGCGGAGGCGGGATTGCCCGTCACGCCGAGCAGATCACGAACGGTGTTGTCGAGCTGATCGCGGGTAAGCCGCCTGAGCTTGGTGAGCCCGACGTTGAGAACACCGTTGAACTCGGCGCAGGCTTGCGCCAATTCGTCGGGTGTCGTCGGGGTCGGGTCGTTCGGCCCGGGCGTGCCGGGCTCGTTTCCCGGCTCTTGCGGAGTCGTCGGCGGCGTTCCTCCCGTGGGGCTCGTGGTGGGCGAGCCGGGTGTCGGATTGCCTCCTGGGGGTGAGCCGGTCGATGGCGGCGAACTCGGGCTATTGCCGTTCGCGTCCGGGCCCATGGTGTTTCCGGGATCCATCCCGGGGCTCGTCTCGATCTCCCCCGTGCATCCCGACAGCGCCCAAACCAGAGCGATGGCGGTCAGCCGAGGTGACAGGAACAGCGCGCGAACGCAGTCGTTCTTCTGCATGCGAATCCCTTCCGTGGCCTCGCGAGGTCTGCAGAGTACACGGTCGACTCGCGATCAGAGAAGTACGAATCGCGCTTTTTTGGTCAGCGTCAGTACGAAAACCATTCGGAAATCGAGACAACAATCGGGCTCGCGGAAAACTTCGGCAGGGGTTCACGAACGCAGCGCGTTATTGCAGATGCGCCCACATACGCGCTCGCTCTGCGACTCGCGCAAACGCGAATTGCGCAGCGCGTGTCGCGGTGCACGAAGCCGTGAGTGCACCGACTCCTCACGTCGACCGAAACCGAAGGCGACGCATTCGGTGTCGCGCGGCGTCAGCACCAGCGCTCGAGCACGAGCGGCCGCTCCGTTTTCGATCTTGTCCACCGCACCCACAGGGCCAACATGAAATCGAGCGCGTCGCGCGCTCATTTCGGAGGGACGTTGCCCCATGAAGAAGCTGGTCTGGACGATGCTCGTGATGGGTGCGAGCGCAGCCGGGGCATCCCTGGCCGTGCGCGCTGTCGCGTGGCTCTGGGAACGAGTCGAACACGGGTCGCCTCCGCCTCCGCCGCGCTGGGCACGCATCCTGCTTGGTAAACCCGTACAGAAACAAGTGCACAAGCGGCTTCACGCGGAACCCGTTTGAGCACTCGAAGGAGACGATCCCCCATGGATACGAGCCAAAGCGGGCCCGAATTCTACGCTACCGGTCAGCCGCAGGTGGGCGAGCTCTTGCAGCGCATCGTGGAGGACCTGAAGTCGATCGGCCGCGACGAAATGGCGCTCGCCCGCATCGAGGTCAAGCAATCGATGAAGTCCGCGGCGGCCGATGCGGCCGCGATCGTGCTCGGCGGAGTCGTGGCGTTGATCGGCCTCGGGATGCTGTGCGTGGCCGTCGTCGCCGCGCTCGAGCCGGTCTGGCAACTCTGGTTCCGGTTGGTGTTGATGGCGGCGGTGTACCTCTTGATCGGCGGTGCCGTCGCAGTCTACTTCGCCAAGCGGTTGCAGCGCGATGCGAAGCCGGATCTTTCGCGCATGCGGGAGAGCACGGAGCGAACGGTTCAGAGTCTGCGGGAGGAGCTGCGCCATGGCTGAGCTCGGGCCGAACACCGAGGCAGACGCGCTCCAGCGCGACATCGAGGACCATCGCCAAGATCTCGTCGCGAGCGTTGGCGAGCTTCAGGGCGCGGTGCGTAGCCAGCTCGACGCGAAGACCGTCTTCCGGCGGGTCAAGACGCGGGGGCGCGAGCGAAGTCGGGAGCTCTTTCGCCGCGCCCGCGCGCGCCCTGGCCGAACGGCCGCGATCGCGGTGGCAGCGCTCACGGTCGTGGCGCTCCTCGTCGCCGCGGCGCGACGTCGCAAAGCACGAGCGGCGCGCGCTCGGTTCCGTCCGGGACGTCTGGTCTGGGAGCCCCCGCGCATCGAACGCTGACGCGGCTCGTCGTCGTTGCGCGCGGAAGGGGGAGCCATCCGTTCCCCCGCTGAACCCGAAGCTCGGGCGCAGCCTAGACTGCGGGGCGAGCGGCGGCTCGCAGCGTGAGCCGCCGCTTATTGATCCACTTCTCGACCCCGACCACGACGTAAACGGCGATGGCGACGAGGTGAATGGGGATCCACCACTCGATCGGGATCGGCTGCGTCCGGAAGATTTCGTTCGCGAAGGGCGCGTACGTGAGCATCACCTGCAGCCCCAACATCAGCGCGCCGCCGAGGATCACCCAGATGTTCGAGGTCACGCCGAGCGCGAACATGGACCGGGTGAGCGAGCGACAATTCAGCAGATAGAAGGCTTCGGTCGCGACGATGACGTTCAGCGTGATGGTGCGCGCCTGTGCATCGTCGAGACCTTGCCAGAGCGCGAGCTCGAACAGACCGAAGGCTCCGAGCAGCATCGAGAGGCCGACGAGCAACATGCGAACGAGCAGAATTCGGCCGAGCAGGGGAGCCTCGGGGCGTCGGGGGGCGCGATCCATGAGATCGTGCTCCTTCGGCTCGAACGCCAGGGCAAGCCCGAGCAGCACCGACGTGCTCATGTTGATCCAGAGGATCTGGACGGGAAGAATCGGCAGCGTCATGCCCGCGATGATCGCGACGAGGAGCACGCTGCCCTCGGCGATGTTCGTCGGCAGCGTCCACACGATGAACTTGATCAGGTTGTCGAAGACGCCGCGCCCCTCCTCGACCGCGGCGCGAATGGTCGCGAAGTTGTCGTCGGTGAGCACCATGTCCGAGGCCTCTTTGGCCACTTCGGTCCCCATGCGCCCCATGGCGACGCCGATGTTCGCCTGCTTCAGCGCCGGGGCGTCGTTGACGCCGTCTCCCGTCATGGCCACCACCTCTCCGCAGCGCTGAAGCGCGCTGACGAGGCGCAGCTTCTGTTCCGGCGAGACGCGGGCGAAGACGGCGGTTCGTCGGACGACCTCGACGAGCGCGCTGTCCGAGTACGCCTCGAGCTCGCGTCCCGTCACGGCGGAGTTCTGGGCGCCTGGGTTCTTCACGATGCCGATCTCGGCCGCGATCGAGGTCGCGGTGAGCACGTGATCGCCCGTGATCATCTTGACCTCGATCCCCGCTCGCTGACAGGCGCCCACGGCGTCGATCGCCTCCGGGCGCGGCGGGTCCTTCATGGCCTGCAGCCCCAGAAACTCGAGTCCGTGCTCCACGTCCGCGTGGGCGAGCTCGGTGGTCCCCGCGGGGAGCGCGCGTCGTGCCATGGCGAGCACCCGCAACCCGTGCCCGGCCATACGCTCCGTCGCCTTGCGAATACGCTCCCGATCGAGCGCGGTCGAGCGGCCGTCGTCGCCGCGTGCCTGCGTGCAGCGCGGAAGGATCACCTCCACGGCGCCCTTCACGTAGGCGACCGGGGTTCCGTTCAGGCCTTCGTGGAGCGTCGCCATGTAGCGTCGCTCCGACTCGAAGGGCAGCTCGTCGAGGCGCCGCAGGCTGGGCTCGACCGACGCGCCGCGGAGCCCGAGCTTGTGTGCCGACACGACGAGCGCTCCCTCCGTCGGGTCCCCGAGGATCGTCCACCCGTCGTGCGTCTGGACGAGTCGGGCATCGTTGCAGAGGAGCCCCGCGAGCAGTGTTTCTCTGAGCGCATCCGAAGACTCGGGGCTCGCGCCCTCCCGCGCGTCGAACGAGCCGCTCGGATCGTAGCCGCCGCCGGAGACGTCGTAGTGCCCCTGTGCGGTCACCACCTCGAGCACCGTCATCTCGTTCTGCGTGAGCGTCCCGGTTTTGTCCGTGCAGATGACGGTGGTGCTGCCGAGCGTCTCGACGGCGGGCAGGCGGCGAATGACGGCGTTGCGCCGTGCCATGCGCGCGACGCCGATCGCGAGAATGATGGTGACCGCCGCGGGCAGCCCCTCGGGGATGGCGCCCACGGCCAGGGCCACCGCGCCCATGAACACCTCGATGATGGGCTCGCCGCGCAGGAGGCCGACGAAGAAGGTCGCCGCCGCGAGCGCGAGGATCCAGTACAAGAGCTTGCCGCTGAAGGCGGCGATCTTGAGCGTGAGCGGGGTCTCGAGGGACTCCGCGGCCGAGAGCAAGCCGGAGATCCGCCCCACCTCGGTCTTCTGGCCCGTTGCGACGGCGAAGCCGAGGCCGTGGCCGTGGGCCACCAACGACGAGGCGAACGCCATGCTCCGCCGATCCGAGAGTACGGCGTCTCGCTCGACGGGTGTCGCCCCCTTTTCCACCGGGACGGACTCGCCCGTGAGAACGGACTCGTCGATGCGAAGCTCGCGCACGGCGAGCAGTCGAATGTCGGCGGGGACCTTGTCTCCGGTCTCGAGCAGAACCAGGTCGCCGGGCACGACCTCCGCGAGCGGAATGCGCTGTCGCTCGCCGTCGCGGACGACGGTCGCTTCGCCCGTCATCGTGCGGGCGAGCGCCTCCAGCGCGTGTACGGCGCGGCTTTCTTGAAGGTAGCCGACGGCCGCGTTGATCGCGACGACGAGCGCGATCACGATCGAGTCGGCCCACTCCCCGAGGACGGCGGTGACCCCGGCGGCCACGATCAAGACGTAGATGAGCGGTTGATGAAACTGTCCGAGCAGCCTCAGCGCCCAGCTCTTGCTCGGCCGGGACGCGAGGGTGTTGGGCCCGTGCGTGCGGAGGCGCGCCGCCGCTTCTTCACGCGAGAGCCCGCGGTCCGGATTGCTCGAGAGGGAGCTTGCGACCTCGTCGGCGGAGACGTGGTGCCAAGGGACTTCCGGGGCGGCTTCCATGATCGTCCGACGAGGGCTTGTATCATCGGAGGCGCACTGCGTCAGAGTCGGTTGTGCCGCGTGCGATCGCGCGGCCCGATCGGGCCCTTTCCGGGCAACGGGGCGCCGCGATCAGCCCGCGTCGAACACGAGGCGGTACAGGACGTGGACGCGGCCGCGCTCCGGGCGAGGGAAGCGCAGCGCGAAAAACGTCTGAGCGACACAGTCGATCACGCGGAGGTCGGGCAAGTCGGACCCGCCGTCGCGAACGTGTTGCACGGAGCCATCCGGCCCGATCACGAAGCGCAGGCGGACCGCGCCGCCGAGCGCGGGATCGCGGGCGAGCCCGTCGCGGTAGCAGTGCGCGTACAGGCGATACCCGGACTGGACCACGTCGTCGATGGCGCCCGGTTCGAGCCAGCCCGGTGACGAGGGCTCGATCGCCACGCCGCGCTCGGCGCGTGCCGACCGCCGCCGCTTCTTCTGCTTCTTCTTCTTCGAGCGTGACGCCTTCTTCTTGGACGGCGTCGCCCGCTCCAGGCCGAACACGAAGGTCCAGCGGGCGGTGCGCGCGTCCGGCGCGCGGTTGAATCGCAGGGCGCCCACCTGTTCGACGACACAGCGCTCGACCCGCGCGTCGTCCACGGTCGAGCGCCGGATCTCGATGTCTTCGACCGCGCCGTCCCTGTCGATGTGCCAAGCGACCTGAATCAGCGCCGGCCCCTCCACGCCGGTACGACATGCCTCGAAGTCCGCTTCATGCCCGCGCAGCGCGAACACGACTTCCGTCGGATCGATTTCCTTCGCGGGCGCGTGGGGGCGCTTGGCGCGCTTCGGGCCCCGCCGCTTTTCGGTCCGCACCTCCTCGACGGAGCGCTCTTCCCGCGCCGCCTCGACCGGGCCCTTGGCGACGGGCTCGGCCCCGCCGCAACCGAGGACGGCGAGCGCCATCACCGTTGGGAGGAGCCGCGAGCGAAGCATGAGGAGAGACCTGCCGGAGCCCGTGGCGGCGTCCGGCTGCGGCGCAGTCTGCCACGGCCCGCCGGAGCCGCCGATGCCTGTGATTTTCCATGGGGACTGGCATAGGGGCCCCGCGCCGGCGCGCGGTGAGCTATAAGGCCGCCCAATAGGCGATGCGACCCAAGGTGTATATCGACGGGCAAGCTGGAACCACGGCGCTTCGGATCCGTGAGTGGCTTGCCGGCCGCTCGGATATCGAGCTCGTGACGCTTCCGGAGGCCCTCCGAAAGGACGATTCGGCGCGCCGCGAGATCCTGTCGGCGGCCGATCTCGCCATCTTGTGTCTGCCGGACGAGGCAGCGCGCGTGGCGGCCCGGTGGGCGCGCGAGGGAGGCACGCGCGTGCTCGACGCGAGCACGGCGCACCGGGTCGCCGACGGCTGGGTGTACGGAATGCCGGAGCTCGCGAGCGACCTGCGCGCGTGCATTCGCGAGGCGGAGTGCGTCGCGAATCCCGGCTGCTATCCGACGGGTTTCGTCCTCTTGATCGCGCCGCTCGTGCGCGCGGGCCTCATCGAGCCGACGGCCCCGCTGACGTGCCACGCCCTGTCCGGCTACACGGGCGGTGGGCGAGCGATGATCGAGCGCTGGGAGGATCCCGAAACGAAGCTCCTCTCGAGCCTCTTCGAGGCTCCCTATGCCGTGGAGCGCGTGCACAAGCACGTCCCGGAGATGGTCACGTACGGTGGCCTCGCGCGAGAACCGTACTTCGTTCCCGCGGTGGGACCGTTCCGAACGGGCATGCGCGTCCAAGTCCCGATCCATGCGGACTTGCTTCGGGGCGCGACCGCGCGACGGATCGGTGAGGTGCTCCAGGAAGCGTACGCCGGCGAGCGCTTCGTCGAGGTGTTTGCCGCGGCCGAGCCGGTCAAGCTCGAGGAGCGGAGCCTGGATCCGCGCGCGTGCAACGACACGAACCGGATCGCGCTCCACGTCTTGCCCCACCCGTCGGGCCACGTGCTGCTGGTTGCCATCCTCGACAACCTCGGCAAGGGCGCGAGCGGCGCCGCGATTCAGAACATGAACCTGATGCTCGGCTTCCCCGAGGACCTCGGCCTCGTCTGAAGCCCGGTCGTCACTTCTGGAGGTGACAGCCGAAGCAGCCGAAGCCCTGACCCGTGGCGGGATCGAACTGCGGCTCGTTGAGGAGCCGTGCCATTTCGGGAACCACCGCCTCGGCCATGTACCGGGTCATCTTCGGGTGAGCTTCCATTTCGGCTTCGAACGTGCCGAGCTTCGGCAGGCTCGCCGTGGGCATCTCGAAGTTGCCCTGCTTGGCGGAGGGCCCGTGGCACGTCGCGCACGTCACGTTCGTGAAATGCTCGGGCTCCGGGCTCTGCTTCAGCACCTCGGCCATCCGCGGGAGGACGACCGACTTCATGTACTCGCCCTTCTTGCCTGGAGGCAGGTCGTCGAACTTCCGATCGCCGAGCGGCTCGGCCTCCGCCGGCTGCCCCGAAGCCGTCTCGGCGGGCCGCGAGCCCCCACAACCAACGAGAAGAGCCAAAACGAGCAGAGTGCGCAGCGACATCGGGGATTTCCTTTCGCGGCACACTCTGCCAAAACGCCCTCGGAAGTTGCAAGCGGGTGACGCGCTTCACCTTGCCGCGCACCTTGTGGGCGGGCAGAGTCTCCGCGCGATGAACTCGGACGCCCTCTCGGCGCTGCTCTCGCGCTACGTCCCGTCGGACGCACGAGAGCAGGTCTTTCGCGCGCGCATGAAGGAGCTCGTGCGTCAGCCCAGTGCCTTCGATCGGCGCTTCTTCTCGCCCGGTCACTTCACGGCGAGCGCCTTCGTCCTGTCTCCGGAGCGCGACGCGGTCTTGCTCGTGCTCCATCGAAAGCTCGGCATTTGGGTGCAACCGGGCGGGCACGTCGACGCGAGCGACGCGGACGTGGCGTCCGCGGCCCGCCGCGAGGTCGCCGAAGAGACGGGGGTCACGGAGCTCGAGCCGTTGCTCGGAGCCGATACGCTCTTCGACGTCGATATCCACCCGATCCCCGCGCGGGGCATCGAGCCGTCCCACGAGCACTTCGACGTGCGCTTCGCCTTCCGCGCGGGGATCGGGTGGATAT
>CAYYWA010000249.1:0-8639 GCA_964475255.1 uncultured Sorangium sp. | reverse complement strand
TTCCGGCAGAGGGGGTGTCGCGCTCGGGGCTCACACGGGTGCACCGCGCTCTCCCTCGTGCAGCGGAGGCGGCATTCGTGTCGGCGCCTGGCGGCGCAGGGTGAAGGCGAGCGGAAACAGCACGAGCAGGCCGACAATCGAGAACATCACCACCATGACCAGCGTGTTCGGGTCATCGAAGTCCTGCGACGCGACGACCAAGGCGGCGGCGATGTTGCGCTGGGCGGCGCCGAGCCCCATCACCGTGCGTCGATTGAAGCCGGGGCTGGCGAGCAGGGAGCCCATGGTGAATGCCCCGAGCACGAGGAGAAGGGCCGCCGAGATGGCGCCGGTCCCGAACAGGGTTCGGAAGCGGGGCGCGTTGAGCACCAGCGTGCAGCCGATGAGGACCACGAGCGAGATGCTCGACACTCTGCGGGCAAGGGGGAGCAATCGTGCGCCGAGCGTCGGGAGCACCGTGTCGAGACCGAAACCGATCGCCAGGGGAACGAGCAGGGTCGAGACCAGGGGAAGCGCGACGCTGACGGCGTTCACCGTGGCGTCCGCGACGACGAGCGGGATGACGAGCGGCATGTAGACGACCGTCACTGGCGCCAGGAGCACGAGCAGGGCCGCGCTCAGCCGAGTGTCGGCCTGGGCCGCCTCCGTCAGCTTGATCAGGAAGGGAGTGCCCGCGGCCGTGCCGACCAGCATCAGCCCCGCGGCGAGCGACGGCTCGAGCCGGAGCGCTCGGGTGAGCCCGAACGCAAGCAGCGGGACGAGCACGAAGTTGGCGACGAGCGCGCGAAACACCCGGTGGGGATGGCGGAGCGGCCGGGCCACTTCCCTCACGGTGTAGCTGAGGCCTACCGCGAGCATGCTCGTGATCGGAAACACCAGGGTCGAGATTTGGAGAATGAGAGTGAGCAGCGCTCTCATCGTCACGTTCTCCGGTGCGGCGCGCGTCGCAACGCCGTCCTGAGTTGCCGCGGTTTGCCGTCCATCGATTCACGCCCCTTCGGTGTGCCCCCGCGCCGCCACCTCTCGTTCGAGAGGCGCACCGCGGTTTCGCGGGCTCTCACGGAGCGCCGCGGGGACACTCCCCCGACTGCAACGCGCATGCCCCCGGCGCGCATGCCGCTTCGCGACGCCGCGCGTGCGGCTGGGCGCCGCGGAGCCCCGTCGCTACTGCCGCGCTCGCCGCGGGTCCCTGGCGGTCACGTCACGGGTAGTTGACGGGTTCCTGGCCGTCTTGCGGCAAGGGGATGTAGGCCGTTTCGCCCGGGATGCGCGGGAAGCGTTGGTGGCGCCAGTCGTCGGCGGCGCGGGCCAGGCGCTCCTTGGAGCTCGAGACGAAGTTCCAGGAGATGTGGCGGGGACCTTCGAGCGGCGCGCCCCCGAGCAGGAGGAGCCGCGTCGCTTCCCGGGCGCGGCACGGCACGGCGAGACCTGGCGGAAGGACCGCGATGCTGCCCGCGTCGACGTTCGTCGCGCCGATCGCGAGCGCGCCCTCGACGACGAAGACGGCCCGCTCGGGATACTCGTCGGGGACGGCGAGCGCTGCGCCGGCGGGGAGCCGCGCCTCGACGTAGAACAGGGGCGACGCGACGCGGACGGCGGAGCGAGCGCCGAACAACGAGCCCGCGATGATCCGCAGCGTGACGCCGCCATCCTGCACCGTCGCCACGGCGTCCGTGCCGTAGTGCTCGAAGCTCGGGGCGCATTCCTCCAGGTCCCGCGGGAGCGCGACCCAGATCTGCATGCCGAACACGCGACCCGAGGTGGCTCGCAGCCGCTCGGAGTGGACCACGCCGCTGCCGGCGGTCATCCAGTTGACCTCGCCGGGCACCAGGCGCTGCGTCGAGCCGAGGCTGTCGCGGTGCAGCCCTTCCCCCTCGAACAGGTACGTCAGCGTGGCGAGCCCGATGTGCGGATGCGGCAGCACCGTGAACTCCTTTTCGGGGTTGGCCGCCACGGGTCCCATCTGGTCGACGAAAATGAAGGGCCCCACCATCCGGCGCTGTCGCCGCGGAAGGGCGCGCCGCACCAGGAGGCCACCCGGGAGCTCCGCCCGGCGCGCCTCCAACACGAGCTCGGGCTCCGTCACGGTTCACCTCGCATGGATACCGGCGTAGCAGAGCGAGCGCCGAGCGGCAGCACGAGCGCGTGCAGCGGCGACGGGGAGGATGGCGGGCTTCGCGACCGGTACTGGTACCCGCGATCGGCCCCGGCGACGCGAGCTCGGCTTCGAGCTCGCGCATGCGGCGCTCGACGGCACGAGCACGACCGCTACGGTGCTCGGTTGGGCACGGGCGTCTTCGCGAAGATCAGGGTGAAGGAGCGCTTCGTGGGGGAATAGAGCACCACGTCGGACGCGGCGTTCAGGGCGCGATACGCGGAGAACCACGGGAGCGCGCGCCACGTCTCGGTGTCTTTCACGAACTCGGGGACGATGAGGTCGAGCTCGACGTACGCGCCGCGCGTCGCCTCGCTGAGCCTCGGTCCGAAGGACCAGCGCTCGCGCCCTGCTCGCGGCGTGAGGTCGTTGTGGAGCGCGCCGCCGTACGCGACGATGAGGGGCGTCGCCGCCGTCGCCGACTGGGAACGGCGCTCGAGGAGCGACTCGACTTGGCGCGCGGTGGCCCGCGCGATCAGCTCCAGCATGCGATCGATGTCGTTCGGCCCCGCGTTGGCGATGGCTCGATACTCGTCGCAGGTCGGCACGAGCGCATGCGGCTCGATGCCGAGGGCCTTCGCGCGGTGACCGAGCTCCACGAACTCGCTCTGGTTCGTCGCGGCTTGCGCTTCGACGACGGGGCGTTGCTGCTCCGCGACCTTCTTTTCGGCGGCGCCACAGTTGCCGGCGGAGACCCAGAGCTCGATCACGAGATCGCTCGCCTTGCCGGCGAGTCGCGGCAAGAGGTCGTCCATGAAGCGCTTGGTGCTCGACGCGACCTCCGCCGAACCCTTCTGCGCGTGCGCCTCTCCGATACCGAGCACGCGAGGCGATTCGGCGAGCACTGCATCGAACGCGGCCGCCGCGGACTCGAAGCGTCGACAGCCGAGCGCTCCGCAAGAGCGTGCGGGGCTTTGCTCCGGCCGTGCGTCGGACGGCGACGCGACGGACGGAGAAGCAACCGACGACGCGCTCGACGCAGACGCGCCGGACGGAGACGCGCCGGACGGAGACGCGCCGGACGGAACTGCGACCGACGGCGACGCGCTCGCCAACCCCGCGCCGGTGGGCCTTGCCAGCTCGGATCGCACCGGCGCACCCTCCGGCGGCGTCGCCTGGCGTTCACCGGCAGTGGGCGTGCAACCGCCGAGCGCCAACGCCAGCGCGAGGAACGACCGGAGCACTTCACAAAAAGGCTTCATCGAAACGGCTCGCTCAGCCTGAATCGTGGGCTGACCCCGGAGGGGATGGCGGGCTCGGCCCGACCAGGGAGCCCAAAAACCTAGGCTCAGACACCGATTCGGGCTTCAAGTTCGCGATTCATCAGGAAATTCGTTTCAGTCGCGACCCCATCCTCGAGTCAGCGCGGCCCGCCCCGTCATCCCATGCGCGGTCCGAAACCTGGGGGCCGAGAGTGGTCGATGAAGAGGAGAAGTGCCCGCCAGTTGGCTCACCTGGCACACATGGCACAACCCATCCCGGGAAGAGGAGTCGAGAATTCTGCGGAAATGAGGGCCCCAGTGAGCCACGGCCCGCGTGGCACGTTCCTGGCAGAGGAGCCGCCCAACAGGCAGGTGGTGCGATGGCGGCTATGCGGATCTCGAGCTCTCTGACTTCTTCTTCTGGTGTCTTGCTCCGGGCCGCGTGCAGGGCGAGGGCCCTCCGCGGGCCGGTCGCGCTGGCCGCGATCGTGATCGCGTGCTCGGGCGGCAGCGGGAACACGGGGATCGAGGTCAACCACGGCGCGCGCGACGACTCCGAGAGTGAGCGCGTGTCCGTGAGCGAGGCGGCCCTGGCCGCGGACATCGAGGGCGACACCCTTCGCGTCGAGGTGCCGGTCCAGTCGGTGACGGGCGCTCCCGCGTCGGGCGAGCTCACGGTGCGCTTGCTCGGCGTGGACGGCAAGGAGGAGTTCTCGCGCACCACGCTGCAGTACGACGTGCCCGGCGCGGACGCGCAGGTGTTCACGGCCACGCTGAAGGTGCCCGAGGCGCTCGAAAGCCAGGACGCGCTCGTCGAGTACGTCGTGCGCATCGACGACGGCCAGGAAGGCGGCGTGCTGCTGACGAGCAGCCTGTGGCGGCTGATGCCGAAGTATCAGGTGGAGCTCGAGGGTCCCGCGCGCGTCGAGGCCGGCAGCCCCGCGAGCTACCGCGTGCGAGCGACGGAGCCGCTCACGCACCGGCCGCTCGCGCGCTACGAGCTCGAGCTCGAGCTCGAGGAGAACGGCGAAAAGCGCCTCGAACGGGTGACGACCGACGAAGCCGGCACCGCGGTGGTCACGGTGAGCGACGCCGCGTCCGGCCCGATGACGCTCACGGCGCGCGCCCGCGCGCACGGAACGAGCGCCGAAGTCTCCGTCGCGCCGATCGTCGAGCCCCCGGGCAAGAAGCTCCTGCTCACGACCGACAAGCCCATCTATCAGCCGGGGCAGCGCGTGCACCTGCGCGCGCTCGGGCTCCGGCGCAAGGACAAAAAGCCGCTCGCGGAGCAGCCGGTGGTCTTCGAGATCACCGACGGCAAGGGCAACAAGGTCTACAAGCGCACCTTCGAGACCGACGAGTACGGCGTCGCCGCGACCGAGTTTCGGATCGGGCCCATCGTCAACGAGGGCACGTACACCGCGACCGTGACGAGCGGCGACGTGTCGAGCCAGAAGACGTTCGAGGTGTTCCGCTACGCGCTGCCCAAGTTCGAGGTCGGCGTGAAGACGGAGAAGCCCTGGTACCGCCCCGCCGAGGAGGTGCTCGCGACCGTCGATGCGCGATACTTCTTCGGCAAGCGCGTGAGCGGCGGCAAGGTCCGCGTCGAAGCGTTCACGCTCGACGTGGGCGAGACCGTGTTCCAGCAGGTCATGGGCGAGCTCGACGACGAGGGGCACTATCAGGCCGCCGTCACGCTGCCGGCGAGCCTCGTGGGTCAGGCCATTCAGCAAGGCAACGCGCTCGCGGGCTTGCGCGTGACGGTGACCGACACTGCCGGTCAGGAGGTCCAGAAAACCGTGTCGTTCCCCGTCGCAGAGGGCTCGGTGCGGCTCAGCGTGGTCCCCGAGGGCACTCGGCTCGTACCGGAGATCGAGAACGAGCTCTGGCTGTTCGCCGTGGATCCGCTGGGCGCCCCCGTCCCGAACGTCGACGTGGAGCTGACCACGCCCGAAGGGGAGGTGCTCGAAGCCCGCACCGACGCGCACGGCCAGGCAGAGGTCGCGTACACGCCGACGGACACCGGCACGGGGACGTTCTCGGCGAGGCTGACCACACCGAGCGACGAGGTCCTGACGCAAGCGTTCACGTTCGCGCGGCGCGAGGGCGGCGAGCACGTGATCGTTCGCACCGAGAAGGCGGTGTACGAAACGGGGGACACCGTCGAGGTCGAGGTCGTCGCGAGCCAACCCTCCGAGACCGTGTACGTCGATTGGCTGAACGACGGCCAGGCCGTCGACATGCGGACGCTGAAAGCCGACGACGACGGACGGGCGCGCTTCAGCATGGAGCTCGACGCGACGCTCTCGGGCGACAACCGCATCGAAGCCTACGTCGTGGACGAGGACGGCAATGTCTCGCGCTCGGGGCGCACCCTCTTCGTGCGCAGCGACTCCGGCCTCCACATCGACGTCACGCCGGATCGCTCGAGCTACGAGCCGGGCGAAGCGGCGCGCTTGACGTTCCGCGTGACGGACGAAGCGGGCGAGCCACGCGCGGCGGCGCTGGGCGTGCAGGTCGTGGATCAGGCGGTGTTCGCGCTCGTGGACGCGCAGCCGGGGTTGCTCCGCACCTACTTCGAGCTCGACGACGCGTTCGCCCGCCCGAGCTACGAGATTCACGGGTTGCACGCGGACTTCTCGCGCCTGTTCTTCGTGGACACGATGTCGCAGGACGCCGCGACGCAAGCGGCCGCACAGCGCACCTCGGCGGGTGTGCTCGCCGCGCTCGGGAGCGGTCCGCTCATGGGGGTGCGACGCCAGAGCTATCCCGAGGTCCAAAGCAAGATCGGCGAGCGGCTCGGGCCGCACTACCAGCGCGCCGCGGAAGATCTCGCCGCGCCGCTCGGCCGCGGAGTGCAAGCCGTCATCGATGAGCTCGAGCGCGAGGGGTGCACCCCCGTGCGATCGTGCGGAACGCTCGGCTCGTTCGACGCCGAGCTGCGGAGGCGTGTCCGCGAGCGCGTCTCGCTCGCCGACTACTGGGGAGAGCCGTGGGAGCTCGTCGCGGTCTCCCTTTACGGGCGGAGCGCCTCGCTGCGCTCGAACGGACCCGACGAGACCGCGGGCACGCCGGACGACGGCACCATCGCGGTGCCGCTGGCAGCGCTCGAGTTCGAGGGGGGCCCCGGAACGACACCGAGCGCAGGGCAGGGGACCGGTGGGGCAGCGGCGTGGGCACCACCGGGGGACCCGGCGGCCAACCCGGGTCCGGTCCCCGGGGCGGCGTCTGGCGGCGCGAACGCGGGCGCACCGAGCCCGGAGGGTTCCGCAGGAAAAGCGGGATCGGATGGCCCGCGCGTGCGCCGCGATTTTCCGGAGACGCTGTTCGTGGCGCCTTCGGTGATCACCGACGGCAAGGGAACCGCCGAGCTCGAGATCCCGCTGGCAGACAGCATCACGGAGTGGCGCGTGACCACGCTGGCGCACACCACCGACGGCGCGCTCGGCGGCAGCGAGAGCGGGATCACGGTGTTCCAGGACTTCTTCGTGGACGTGTCGTTCCCGGCGGAGCTCACGCGCGGCGACGAGGTCACGTTCCCGATCGCCGTCTACAACTACCTCGACGAGACCCAGTCCGTCTCGGTGGAGCTCGAGGCCGCGAGCTGGTACACGCCGCTCGGCGAGACCAGCGCCACGATCGAGCTCGAGCCGGGGCAGGTCGCGGGGATCGGGTTCCCCGTGCGCGTGGAGGAAGTCGGGCTGCGCGCGCTCACCGTGCGGGCGTTCGGCAGCGAGCGCTCGGACGCCGTGGAGCGCAGCGTGCGCGTGGTTCCGGACGGAAAGGCCGTCCCGCACGTCGCTTCCGGCGCGCTCGCCGAGGGCGACGTCACGCTTCCCGTCGAGTTCCCCGAGGCGGCGATCCCCGGCTCGGCGCAGCTGTACGTCGACCTGTTCCCGGCGTTCTTGTCGCAGGTCGTCTCGGGCATGGACAGCATGCTCCGCACGCCGAACGGCTGCTTCGAGCAGACCACGTCGAGCGCGTGGCCCAACGTGCTCGTGACGGAGTACATGCGCGAAACCGGGCAGATCACGCCCGAAATCGAGATGAAGGCGGAATCCTTGATGAGCGCGGGCTACCAGCGCCTGCTCACCTTCGAGCATCCGGGCGGCGGTTTCTCCTGGTTCGGCACGCAGGACCCGAACCCCTTCCTCTCGGTGACGGCCTTCGGCGTGATGGAGTTCGCCGACATGGCGCGCGTGCACACCGTGGACGAGGCGATGGTCGCGCGCACCGTGCAGTGGCTCGTCAACCAACAGCAGGCCGACGGCTCGTGGCCGGGAGATCGGTCCGAGTTCTTCTCGTTCCACACGAGCGTGGTGCGCAACACCGCATTCGTGCTGTGGGCGCTCGCCAGCGCGGGGTACCAAGGCTCCGCGATCGAGTCGGGCCTCGGCTTCGTCCGCGAAAACCTGGGCCCGGACCAGGACGCCTACACGCTCGCCATCGTCGCGAACGCGCTGGCGCTCGGTGCGCCGTCGGATCCGCTTCTCGATGACGTGCTCGAGGCGCTCTTGGAGAAGGCGAAGGAGGACGGCGAGCGGGTCTTCTGGGACTCCGAGGGCACGCAGACGAGCTTCTACGGCGCCGGCAACGATGCGGCCGTGAGCACCACCGCCCTGGTCGTGCACGCGTTGCTCCAGCTCGGCGCGCACGGCGACCTCGTCAAAGGAGGCCTCGAATACCTCCTGGGCAGCAAGGACGCGAACGGCAACTTCGGCTCCACCCAAGCGACGATCTGGACGCTCCGCGCCCTCACCCTGGCGGCGCGCAAAGGCACCGAGGGCGCCGTGGGCACCGCGCAGGTCTTCGTCGACGACGAGCTGATCCAGGAGGTCGAGCTCACCGAAGATCGCGGCGACGTGATGACGCGCGTCGATCTTTCGCCGTCGGCAACCCCCGGAGCGCACGCCGTGCGCGTCGCGTTCGAGGGCGAGGGCCGCCTCAGCTACGGCCTCGTCGCGAGCCACCACATTCCGTGGAACCTCGACGAGCCCGAGCCCGCGGGTCCGCTCTCCATCGCCGTGTCGTACGACAAGGAGTCGCTCCGCGTGGACGAGACCGTCACCGCGACCGTCACCGTCTCCAACAACACCCAGGCCGCTCAGAACATGGTCCTCGTCACTCTCGGCATTCCCCCCGGCTTCGAGGTCGTGACGGACGATCTTCTCGCGAGCCGCTCCGCCGGCAAGCTCTCGAGCTTCGAGCTCACCGGTCGCCAGCTCATCCTCTACGTCACCCAAATCGCGGCCAGCGCCACCGAGACCTACACCTATCGCCTC
>CAYYWA010000248.1:0-8651 GCA_964475255.1 uncultured Sorangium sp. | reverse complement strand
GCAAGCTCGATCCCTTCCAGCAACAGCGCCAGCTCCGCCGCGTCGAGCTCCATATGCGTCGCCGTCGCGTCTGCGGAACGCGCAAGCTTGAACGTGCCGGCCTCAAGGCGTTTCTTCACGATGCAGAAGCCGTTGCGATCCCAGAACATCATCTGCGCGACGTGACCTCGACGGTTGAGAAACACGAACAAGTGGCCGCTCAGCGGCTCGAGCCCGAACTCCGCTTCGATCAGCGCCGAAAGCCCGTCGAAGCTCTTGCGTGCGTCCACCGGCTGCGTCGCCACGTAGATTTTCACGCTCGGCGGCAGCGTCAGCATCGCGCTCCTCCTTCCGCAACCTCGAGAACGCTCGCCAGTACCGTCGCGTCTACAGCTCCCGTTACGCGAACGCGCCGTCCGTTGCCCAGCACCACTTCGAGCTCGCCGCTAGAAGGCGACCTCTCCAGAACACGCTCCGTCCGGCCAACGCGCACCGGAACGAACCTCGGCGTCGCGCCCCCTGCGCCCCGCGCGGGTCTCGCCTCGCGCCGCAGGCGGCTCCACCACGCTTGCAGCGTCCCCGCGTGCAGGCCTCGCGCATCCGCGTACTCTGTCGCGCTCTGTCCGCTCGTTCGCCAAGCCTCTACTTCCTCGACCCACGCCGCCCTCGCCCTACGAGGCCGACGCTTCGAACCTGCACTCAATTCCGTCTTCCGCATGGCCCCAGCGTGAGGCCATTCCTCGCACGCGCACTCAGGCCGGCGGTAAGGGGGTTACGTTCGTGCAGAGAGCGCCGCGAGTGCGCGACTGGGGCGCGCGGGACGGCGTTCGCGCTCTCTCTTCTGGCCCCGCGGGGAGAGAGAAGCCGAGAGCGTTTAACAGCGGAGGGCCTTCGGGCGGAACGGAGGCGCTGATGTTTGACTGGCCAGGGGCTGCATCGCCCCGAGCTGCGGTCATAGAACCGCTCTCCACAACCCATCGGCGCCGATAGACCACCAAATCGGAGTGGTCGCGCACGAGCCTGGCTGCCAAAGAGGCGAAGCTTGATCGACGCGACGGATCGAGCCGCGATCCCAGCCACCGAGCAACTCCAACGCGCCACTCAGTGACACTCGGCCATGAGCATGAGCCCATACGGTGGACAGCTCCACCTCCGGATCCTCGGCATCGAGGTTGACCTCACTGCCGAACGGGCCGCCTTGCTTGACTTGGTCGAAGGCGACGCGGCGCAAACGGCCCAGACCATAGCGAGTGTCACCACCAACGAAGAGCCCGTTGACACCGTCGAGACGACGCCGTTCCGCGGGGTACTTGTCCTTGACCTTTGCGGTACGGATGAACACGTAGCCGACCATCGCGACTGGCCCCGCATCTCTGCCGCGCTCGTCACGCCAGCGCGCTTCGATGCACTCGGTCTCCCGGAGCGATCCATCCTCAGCCGAGTCGGTGGTCGCGTCGATCGACGTGCCGGGTCTCGTCGAGAGCAGGCGGCGGCGGAACTGCCGGTCGCCAACGAGTCCATCAGCGTGGTCCTGCCGAGCCCACGCGAGGCCAAGTCCCTCCTGGTAGGTCGGAAGCCACGCATGCCAGGCCTTCCCGTCCTGTTCCGCCGGATACAGGTACGTGAACCGATAGTCCTTCTGCAGACTCTCGCCGACGGTCTGGTAGTGCGGCTCCTTGCCGTTCTTTGCTTCTCGTCGCGACAGCTCGGCCGTCAGCGCGCCCCACAGTGCGCGGGCGGGCACGTAGAGCCGAGTGCGGTTCAGCGAGCCAGCAGGTGGCATGCCGACGTGCAGCGAGCCATCGAGTTGCCAGACCCAGCGAAACAGCGACCAAGTCACGGCGTCTTCGCTCCACCCGCCTGCGCGGCCTTCGCGTGGTAGCGGGCGTAGACCAGCGCGCGGTGCAGGAGATCTCGCGTGAAGAGCAAATTGTCGAGGTCTTCTGCGTGGTCGGTCAGAGCCTTGAAGAACGCCTCGCGTGACTCATTCGCGACCTTCTTGGCATCATCCACTTCCTTCCTCGCCTTGTCCCTCTCGCTCTGGTTGCCTCGCGACTTCGCCTTGCTTTCGGCCTCCTCAAGCTTCCCGCGAGTGGTAATCCACTTCTGATAGAGCTGCTGCCCGTTCCGAAACTCGCAGCGCTCCTCCATGAATCGGAGCAGGTCAGGGACGAACTTCCCGCTCTCTCTCGCGATCAGGTACAGAAACAGCGCGTAGACACCCTGCTCTTCGAGCACGCCGAGCGCCTTGGTGATGCTGTTCTCGGTGTCCTTGTTTCCCGAGGCCCCCAGCTTGGCGCCGAGCTTGGCGCAGGCGGCATCGAGATTCTGCACCATCATGGAACACCTCCAACAGCGAGCACTTCGAGACGCCCCATGCCGCGCGTGCCCATACCCCCGATGCCCAGCGCTGCCAGCAGCGGATGGGCCTTCGCCACGACATCATGAACCTCTTGCGTGGTCGTCACGCTCGGCGCGCTGCGCTTCTCTGTAAAGTGACGCGGATCGCGGCAGGTGACGTCCCAGACGAGCACCGAGCCTCGCGGGATCGCCTCGTACGTGAAAAGGGCGCCGTCCTCCGCAGCACCCGTCGCTGGGTTGATCGCCACCGAGGTGCGCACCTCGAGGTTGCTGTTCACGACGTGACCAAAGATCTTGTCGGAGACGAGCACCAGCCGCTCGACAACTCGTAGATCCTTGTATAACTCATTGCGCACACCGAAGACCTTGAGCGCCTCCTCTACTGCTCGCAGACCCGTCCAAGAAACTGCTTCGAGCTGAAGCCAACCAAGGTTGACCGGACCTTTCCTTCCGCCGCGCTGCGCCTTGTTCTGATTCGCCTCGTCGATCGTCACATCCGCCCCGACGAAGCGCAGCGCGCTCGGCGACGTTACCCACAGGGGGCCTTCGCGTGAGGCCACAGGGAAGAGCACGAGCTGCGCGTCGCTAAAGGCGGAGAGTCCCGCAAAGTTCCTGTGCCCAAAGACGGCGTTGATTGGACCCGCGCCGTCGTTCTTGTTGTCGGGATCCTGCCCTGCATGATTTGGATAAAAGGGTTGCGCCCAACCTCGTTGCTCCCGCTCTTCATCGGTCAGGCTGCATCGCTCATCCTCCAGCGCCATCGCGGCATAGGCGCGATAAACGCCCGCGAGGCTCGAACCCGGAATCTTCGGGATCCGCGTAGCAGGGTCGCGTACGATCGTGTTGTCGACGCGACCGAGACGCGCACCGCCGGTGCCGACGTGGATGGGATCGATCGCCAGACCGACAGTACGAAACACCTGAAAGCTGCGCTGCTGCGTCTGCCGCTGATTGTTCATGACATGGCTCCGGTCGTTTGCTTGAGGACGCGCAGGTGCCAGCCCAAGACGCGCTCGAGCACGCCATCGCACGCCGCTTGTTCAAGATCGTTCAGGTCACGCCCGCTCGCGTTCCACTCGTTGACGAGCACCGCGCGCACCCAGGCCTTCCACGCCGTCTCGTCGAGCGCGCCGTTGGCGTCGGTCCAGCGTTCGCGCGCCTCGCGGAGCAACTGCTCGACTGCGTGCGCCGTGGTGAGGCTCGGGGCAGCCGCACGCACTTGATCCCAGACGGTGCGTCGGCGGTCCCACTCGGACAGCGGATGCACCTCCACAGGATCGAAGCGGCGCGCTGTCGAGTCGAGGAACACAGCCGCGAATCGCGACGGCTCGACACAGACCTCGTCACCAATACGCAGTTCGGCCGCCCACCGGTACACAACGGAAGGGCCATCAGCGCGAGGCGCCGTGAAATCGTGTGGCTCACTTTCAGGCCCGACGACGGCGACGTTCGGGTAATAGACGTCGTCGCGACCGTCGGCGAGCTGCGTAGGCATATCAACGACTTCACACGCACGGTTGGGGCACTCGAACGAGATCGTCGTCGTAGCTCCCCGCGTGACCCGCACGACCCGCCACTTCTCGCTACCGCCTACAGCGAGGTCATCCTCCACGTTGCGTGTCGCCTCAATGACCGCTTGGAACGGCGTCTTACGAGGGAAGGCGATCACGCCAACGCGTAGCGGGAGTCGATCCCACACGCGAGCCATCTCACGGCGCCACTTCGAAATCACGTGCTCGACGCACGCGTCTGCGGCCTGCAGAGGCACGAGAACGCGGAAGCGCTCCGGATTCTCCTCGAGCACGATGAGCGGTCGGTACGACGCCAACACATCGTCCACGGAGGAGACGGACGCGATGGTGAGCTGATGGCGGCGCCCATCGTCGTCTCTCGCATCGAATGTCGTACCAATGAGCTTCTGTGGATCGACGTTTGGCCCGAGAACCCGCGCGAGGTTGCAGACCGTCACGAAGTCGCTTGGCCGGCGCAGAATTTCAAAGGGCGCGTTCGGAGCCCACGGCAGGTGGCCGGCGTACACCTCGCCGACGCGCAGGTTGGTTCCGCCCGATAACGTCAGACGAAGACGCTGCGTGCGAGTGCCACAGTTGCCAGAGACCAGCATGCGAAACTCCTCGAGCGCCTCGGCGAAGAATATTTGCGTGGTGCGCCAGAAGCGATGCACGCGTCCCGGCGAAGCGTTCTTGCGAAAGAGCTGGTGCGTGAGCCATGCTGCCCGGTTGGCGTCGTCGAGCGAGGACCACGCTGGTGCGCTAGCGCGGTCGTTAACGATGTGCTCGTAGAACGGCGATGGCCACTGCTGCTCCTCGAACCCAGCGCTCAGCTTTCCGAGAAGTTGCGCTCGAATCTTCCTAGGCTCGTTGCCGTGCTTGGGAAGCGCCTTCTGCATGAGCGCCTTCAGTTCCCTGTGTGTGCCCGGAGTTTGGACGCCCTTTGAGAGAGAAGTGTGCTGAGACCACTCAACGACGCTCTGCGCGCGAAGTGAGTCGACTTGCGTGCCCTCGAGCCAGCGCTCGAGCCCAAGGCTGAACGTAAGGAGTGCCACGCGGTCATTTTCGTCAGCAACCTCGGTGATCCAGATGGTGTCTCCGCCGTTCTTCTCCCAGGAGACGCGTCTTCCGGTGCGGCGCTGGGACGCCTTATTCGACACGTCTTGCTTGTCTTGCTTGCGGTCGACGCGGTGCTTCGACGGGTGGCCCGGCCGCACAAGCGTGACGGGGCAGACGTGCCGGCCATTGCTGCCATCACTCTCAATCGCCCAAGGGCGGTGAACTGGCACTTCGAGCACCTCGCGCGCCTTGGTCAACTCGCGTGCCATCGCGATGAACGAGCGCGTCGAATCACACGAGAGTTGAATGATTGGAGGCGTCTCGAATCCAAACTTTTCTTTCGCCAGGCTATCGACATGATCTTCAATGGCCGTGCGCAGCTCTTTGGCTAATTGGTCGTCAACGCTGCCTAATCTGTCGAACCGCTCTCCAGGGAACGTGAACGCAAGCGTGCGCTCGTCGCGATAGACGCAGGCGCCGAGAGCCAGATCCACCTCTATAAATACGCAGACCTCGTCAAAGAATGCGGCGATTTCATCGCGCGTGCCAGCCCAATCGCCGATGCGCACGGCGCGCGCTTCGTAATGCTCCGCGCCGATGCCCACGGTGAGCACACGCCAGCGCGTGTTGGCCTTGCTGCTGTTGCCCCACTCGAACGACGTGCCCGTAAGCACGGCGCCTGCTACTGCCGCCTTGAAGAGCGCTGCGGCGATGAGGGATTGATCCCACAGCGTGACGTCGTTGTTGGGAACGCGCGTCTCGGCGAGAGTGCTCGTGAAAGCCGCACGCAACCAGCCCGACTCGCCGATCGCGCGGTCGCGCCACTTGACCCACTTTTTGACGTCGTTCGGGGCCTGCACGCGCTCTGCCAGTTCTTCGATGAGCGCTCCGATCTGCGCCTCCAACTGTGACCAGGCGCCGGGAGCAAGAACGGCAGGGGGCGAAGTCCCTGAAATGTTCTGCATGGGATGCCCGAACGCCGTCGTAGACCAGGTCTGGGCCTTCGGCTGCTTCTGGTAGTCGGCGAGGGTGTTCTTCTCGATGCCCGAGGCCATGCCATGCGCGGCCTGCATGAGACCCAGGAGCCCCTCTGCAGGGTTCCGGTCGGCATGTTCCTCGAACAAATCCTTCACAGGAATCGCATTGTCACCAACCGACAACGTAGGAAAGCGCTCGTAGAGCGCGCTGCACGCTAGTTGGTACTTCCACTTCTTGGCGCCGTCATCAGCGTCTTTCGCGTCCAACGCCTGCTGTCTCACGAAGTCTGGGTGCGCTTTGCCCGCCATGTGCAGCCAGCCGATCGCCTCGCAGACGAGAAGCGCAGCGCGGCTGTCGCGCAGAAGCTTGAACGGGTCGCTTGCGCTCATGCCGCTCCTCCCAAGAGCTTCGTCACCTGGTCACGGAGATCCGAGACCTTCCCGTGGCGCGTTCCATCACGCCAGCGAAGGGTAGCCTTGGTGATGGTGGCGACACCCCAGCCCGAGGTGCGCTTAGCCGAAAAGCCGTACTCAGTGATGAGCGACTCGACGGCATCGAACAGGAGCAGTATGGCCTTTTGTCGGTCGACGCCCGGCTCGGACAGACCAGGCACCGGCGCATAAAGCACGTTCAGTGTGCCCGTGGCGCGGGGCGGGACAACCTCGCAAAGGATCGGCTGGGTGCCTGCCTTCGTCGCGCGGTCGTGTGGATTGATCACCTCGAAGCCGACCTTGTCGAACCACGTCGGGCGGAAGGCGAGTGCGCCGCGCTGGAAGCGCTCGGCCTCGGCGCGTTCGTTACCTGAGTCACGTTCATTGTGGAAGTGACGTTGGTTGCCGAAGAGGTGGACAACCTCCTTGGAGTCCTTCCAGTCCGACAAATTGTTCTCGTTCTGTTCGAGGTGCGTGAGCAGACCAGGATCAGACTTCATGCGCGCCGCCCAGCGAAGCAGACCTTTCCAGCTCGACGCGGGCATGAAGGGTGCACCAAAGACGCGGTCGCGGTGAACGGGGTTGTCGAGGACGTGAAACGGCACGTCATCCTTCGAGAACCACGGCGTTTGAAGCTGGAATGTGACCGAGATATCCAGCCAGTCGCGCAGCAGCGTTGGTGAGACTGCCTCGTAAGGAACACGGCCAATCGGTGGGCTTTTCTGGTACTTGCCCCGTGCGCGCTTTTGACCTTCGTCGAGCTCCCGAAGCTCGGAGAGCAGCGGGTCGACGTACTCGAACGTCATGCCGCTCCCTCCTGGGAGAAGAGCCGATCGATCAGCATCTCACCCGAGACGAACCAGTCATTCGTCTCTGGCATGCCCCATATCTCTCGCAACTCGTCGCGCACTTTATCGAAGTCACTGGGGGCGCGTACGAATCCAAAGGTGCGTGCTGGCGACTTGAAACTGAAAACCTTCTTGCTTTCGCCGATGCCGCCGGCAATCCACCGGTGCCAATTGTCCAACGGCCCATCATCGCTGAATCGCTTTGGGTGCTTCCCTGTCTTTGGGCATCGCTGTCTCGGGAGATGCACGGCACGGCAGTCGCGGCATTCCTTGCTCTCGCTACGTCCAAGAATGCGATTGAAGGTCGAGGTCTTCGCGTCTTGCCGAGCGAAGTACTCCCCGGAAACGAACCACATATGTTTACACGACGCCCAGGCCGCACCGTTGACGGTACGTGTTTCTGCCCAACTGCTCACGTAGTTCGCGAGCATTTGGCGGTCCGTGCGGTTCCCTGACCCCATAGGCAACAGCTGCACAAGCCCATAGTCCTCATGATGAGTTTCGTGCGCACGATGCGATTCGTCCGTTGGCTTGAACACCGTCCTCCCACCGAGCGCACCAAATTCACTGATGAGCCGCAGCGTCAGCTCAAGGAGCGCCCACTCCTCGGCCTTCACCACACGGAGCTGCGTGAAGCGCAGATGAAACGCTTTGGTCAGTTTCGAGGTGATGAGCTGGCCCTGCGCGTCGCGGACATCGAAGCGGAACTTGCGCGCCCAGCCCGTGCAGCCGAAGAACTCGCAGACCACGCAGTGGTCCTTCCCAAGGCACGCCTTCTGCTTCGAAGAGGGATCACATGGTGAGCCGCCGAGCCCGCGAACCAGCACCTCGAACCACCAGCGAACTGACCCAAGCAGCCCGGTTGGGACGAGGCGGTTTGCCTGCTTCGACTGTGCGGTACCGGCGTCGCCCGTCCAGATGTCGGTCAGCGCCCTCAGCTCGTAAGTTCGCGCCCCGCTCTGTGTCATCCTCAACCCCCTAATACCTTCATCGCCGCCGTCTTAGCAGCGCCATAGAAGATCGGGTCGACGTGCGCCATGATGTCCGCGCTGACGTCGACGAAGTTGCGCTTGTTCTCGCCGAGGATGAAACCGTGGCTGGCGAGGTCGCGCGCGATGCCCAGGTCCGACCGCAACTCGGCGCCGCCTCGCGCGACGTGAGCCGTGGAACGAGGGTCTACATGTTCGTGGGCTTTCGTCATGAGCTCCCCCCGTCCTGTCATCCGGCTGCTTCCTCGCTCTTGCCAGCTCGAATTTCCTCGTAGATACGCTTCACCAGCAGCCGGAACGCGAGATCCTGGAACTGCGCGTCGTTCAGGTACCGGGTGACGATCTCTTGATTCTGGTCCATGCGGTCGACCATCAGTTCCTCGACCTTGCCCTTCATGGCGAGGGCGAAGTTGTCGAGCGGATTGGCCTTTGCGCGCTGCACGACCTCGTCGTCGAGCTTCGCGGCGGCCACGAACTGGTCGAAGAGGAGTTGGTCGG
>CAYYWA010000247.1:0-8659 GCA_964475255.1 uncultured Sorangium sp. | reverse complement strand
TCCGCGTCCCGCCGTGCCGGCCCCGACACCGCGCCCGGCCCCGGCGGCGCCCGCGCGTCCTGCCGGGCCCGCGGTGAACGCGACGGCCAAGGGGACGCTCAGCATCAACTCGATCCCGCTCTCCAACGTGCTCGTCGACGGGCGCCCGGTCGGCGCCACTCCGCGCAAGCTCGAGCTCTCACCGGGCAAGCACGCGGTGATGTTCGTCCACCCCACGATGGGTCGGAAGTCGATCACCGTGGAGGTTCAGCCGGGAAAGACGGCCGTTGCGGCCGTGAAGTTCTAGTCCCGTAGCTCTCGAAAGCTCGCGTGAAGCTCCGCCGGATTCACTCCGGCGGAGCGGGGGCTGCACCCCGCGGGAAAGCTGCGAACGCACCTTTCGAGATGCGTTCAGCGCTCGCGCGGGAGGAAGCGCACGTCGTCGATCCACACGTCGTACGGCGTGTCTTCGGGACGGACGAGGAACGCAATGCCGTTGAGGCGCGTCGGATCGAGCGGCAGTGTTCCGAAGCCGCGCTGGCGCACGTCTTCCCAGCGGATTTCGTAGGTTCGAAAGCCCTCACCGAGCTCGATCTTGGCGACGTGGGGGTTGTGGCAGTCGCTGTCGCAGGTGCCCCCCTCGGCTCTGGGAATGACTCGTGTCTCGCGCGGCGCGATGTACACGCGGCCCGAGCCGCGCGCTTCGAAGGCGATGCCGCCGTAGGCCGAAGCGTCGTAACACGCCGGTCGGAACGTGACCTCGACGGCTGCGCCCCAGTCGACGAGCCGCCCGCCCTTGACGTGGAGCGCGAACCGATTGCTTGCCGTCGCCTCGGGTCGCGGCAACGGCAAGAGCGCCGGCGCCGTGCCCGGTGCGTCGATCTCGCGGACCCAACGCCAGTAGCCGACGCGTTGCTCGAGCACCGCGAGCTGATCGTCGCCATCCTCGAAATCGTCGATGAGGGGCGAAGCACCCGGAGCCACCACGCGCTCGAGGCACGGATCGACCTCCGGCGCGCGGTGAACGACGTTCTTGGCCGGGGCCGCTGGAACCGGCTCCGAGATGCGCTCCGGCGCGATCGCCGTCGGCGTGGAGCGGACCACCACGGCCGTCGCCGCTGCTGCCGCGGTAGCGAGAGCGAGCGCCCCGACCACGCTTCCGAGGCTCGGCAAGGAGCGAGCGGGGCGGGTGAACGGCGGAGAGTCCGCGAGCTGTTCGAGGTGCGAGCGGTGCTTGACGTGATCGAAGACACGTTCGGCCAAGTGGGATGGCGCCGTCTCGCGCCGGGCCGCCTCGAGCAGGTGCTCCAGCGTCCGCGGGTCCTCGGCGGGATCCGAATCTCGGGAGGGCCGTTCGCTCATGTGGTTTCCTTGCGAATCGCGGAAAGATGCGCCACGGCCGCCTCGACGGCCTCGCGGGCCCGCCGGAGGCGCGAGGCCACCGTCCCCTCGGGAATTCCGAGCGCAGCGGAGGCCTCGGAGCGCGTCATTTGTTCGAGCTCCACCAGGACGAATACGGCGCGATCCGAATCGGAAAGCGAACGAAGCGCCTGATCGAGGAGCTGACGGGCACGCCAGGTGTCCAGCGCCTCATCGGGGGAGGGCCCGTCGAGGATCCGATCGTCGAGGTCGCCCGAGGCGCTCACGGCGCGGCTCCACTTCGCCCGTTTGCGGTCCGACGCCACTCGAAGCGCGGTCGAGATCAGAAACGATCGCTCCGCGGGCTCGGGGACGGCTTCCTGTTTTTGCGCGAACACCCAGAACACGTCCTGTGCGGCATCCTCGGCATCCGCGGGCTCGAGCCCCGACCGGCGCAGGACGCGCCACACCGTATCGAGGTGGCGAGCCACGACTCGACGGAATCTCCCCTCGTCGCGCACTCCGCCCGCGGGGCGAGGGGGTGGCGCTTCCGTCATTGGCTCCCTCCCGAAGGCGGACACGAGTTCGAGCGACGACCCATTCGAGGCTGCGGCCGTCGCCGCCGGTACGAGGCGAGCAGAGCTGCGCACGAGAGTGAAGATGGCGTGCGAACGCGTTTCTGATCACGGCCTCGCGAGGGGAACACGGTGTCCTTCCATCTAGCCCCAGTTTTCGGCCCGACCCCGACTGGGAGGCTCCAGGTGCTCCCGCGGGAGAGCCCTCCGGCGGATATCGATTTTTTACCATTCCACCACTGGCGATCTCTTGCGACGATACGAGGTTGCATGCCGCTCCGACTCGGTGCGCGAAGGAACGAGCCCAGGCCCGTGGGGCCATGCGTCGCTGGGCGGGCGGTTTTCGCGGTTTCTGCCGGCGCCGGACCGGCCGGGGGCGCGCTGCACCGCGGGCCGAGCGAGCATTGGTCGGCGGGCATCGCGGGGACGCAGGGCGTGGCCGTGCCGCTCGAGCGGCAAGCACGGGATCGCTTGCCCCGCTTCGACGGGGGGGGCCAGCTCTGATGCCCATTCGCGCGTATCCAAAGCTCACCTCGGGGGGGAAGCTTCGCGTCTGGGTCGGGACGCTCTCGAACACCCGCGCACCGCAGCTCGAGTTCGAGCTGAACGGAGCCCCGGCACAGCCGCGCACGGTGCTGCCACTCCGCAGCGTGCGCCCCGACGCGCTGCTTCGCGACACGGGAGCGAGGCGCGCGTGGAGCGGGGTCTTCGAGTTCGACAACGCCGCTCCGGACACCGCGTACGAAGTGCGCGTGCGCGCCGACACCGAGCCAGGCATGGCGGTCGTGCGCACGCGGACATTGCCCACCGCGCTCCCGACCGACGGTGAGTCGTGGTTCAACGTGCTCCTCGTCTCGTGCTTCTACGCGAAGGGCGAGCACGGAAAGCACCTCCGGTCCACGCTTTCGGCGCTGCCCGCGGCGTATGCCCCGCGCTTTTCGATCCTCGCGGGAGACCAAGTCTACCTCGACCTCCCCACGTTCGAGGACTACGACGACGACGCGCCGTGGCTCGCCGAGCGCTTCGAGCGCGCGTACGCCGAGGGCTGGTTCGGCGATCACTACGGCCCCGTGCTCGCGCGCGCGCCGAGCATCTGCATCCCGGACGACCACGAGTACTGGAACAACTATCCCCACGTGTCCCCGTTCATCGCGAACACGTTCTCGAAGAACGGCCGGGAACGCTGGGCCGCGGCTGCCCGAGCGGCGTACGCCGGGTTTCAGCTCGGCCCGCCAGACGGGATGGGCGCGGGATTCGAGCTCGACCTGCATCCGTTGTCGTTCTTCTTCGTGGATACCCGCACCTTCCGGCGTGAGGATCGCGCGCGCTCTCTCCACCCCAGTGCGCTCGCGCAGCTCGAGCAGTGGGCGAAGCGCGTGCGCGATCAGCGCCTGTACGGCGTGTTCGTCACGGGCCAATCCGTGTTCGAGGCAGCGGCTGGCGAACTTGCTGGCAGCGCCGGCGACCGCGCGCTCGCCAACTACGGGGACTATGCGGCGATCACCCAGTGCTTGCGGCAGGTCTCGGAGCGCGGGCGCGCCGTCGTGTGCGTGACGGGCGACGTCCATTTCGGTCGCGTCGTCTACGCGACGGAATGGAGCACGGGAACGCCGCGCGCCTTCGAGGTGATCTGCTCGCCGTCCTCCCTGGTGGCCTCACCGTGGGACTTCTATGGCCGGATCGTCCACCACGAAGCGGATTTTCCGCGCCATCCGGACGGTGTCGAGCCGCCGTACGCGATCGGCGCCGGGGCGGAGCGCTGGCGCTGCCGCACGATTCATCAGCAGAAAGGCGATCAGGTCGCGGTGCTCTCGTTTCGCCGGTTTGCCGGCACCGTTCAGCTCCGCGTTTCGTACTGGCCGATCCACGCGCGCGAGTCCGTGAGGCGCCCGACCGTGCTCTCGCCGTTCTCTCTGCGTACTCCGGAGTGACCCATGCTGAGCATTCTCACTTCCAAAGCCACCGAGCCCAATCAGGCGTTCACCGAGAAACCGCGCGACGAGGGCGCCGACAACCTGCGCTGGATCGAAGCGATCGAGCCGCAAGAGGGCACGATCGAGGTCTTGCTGCTCGGCGGCCGCGGTCCCGTCGATTTTCGGCTGCGCATCGCCCAGGCGCACGCTCGGCACGATCTCAGCCCGAGTCACTGGTCGCACGTGCTTCTGGTGGCGCCGCGAGCCGCAGCCCTCGAGAGCACACCCATCTTCGAGGTTTCCCTGACGCCCCCGACCGGTTTTGGGTTCCCGGTGCCGGTCAACGCCGTGCAAACGGCGGAGCTCGGACGATACGGCGACCCGAAGGCGTACCCGAACCTCGCGCTGATCCAGGTGCGGGGCACCTGGGAGGTCATCGAACGGCACGTGGACCGACTGCGCCGGCAGCGCGCCGCCGTCGACCTGACGGAGCTTTTGCTCACGTGGCTCGCCTTCGCCTGGGGCGCAGGCAAGATGGGCAATCCGTTGCTCGATGGCCGCGGCATCCCGTCTGCCGTGATGGTGGAGCTCGTGCTCGGGGCAGCCGGCGTGAACCTGACCCCTGGGTCGGTTCAGGGCGCGAGCTGCCCCGAGATGGTCTGGCAGGCCGCCAAGTGGTGGCAGGAGTTCTACTCGGGATCCGGGGACGTGCCGCTCCGGGGCGCGTACACCGCGCCCCATCGGCTGC
The DNA here is from genome assembly GCA_964475255.1 of uncultured Sorangium sp. Taxonomy (GTDB): domain Bacteria; phylum Myxococcota_A; class Polyangia; order Polyangiales; family Polyangiaceae; genus PMG-095. The sequence goes on along the minus strand of CAYYWA010000247.1, from coordinate 4,085 downwards.
TTTGAGCGGCTCGGTATCGAGGCGCTCAGATGAGGTCGCGCGCGGCGCGGAGCACGTCGACGTAGCTCACGATCCCGACCAGCTTCGCGCTGTCGGGCTCCACCACGGGGATCGCGCCGATCTTGTGCTCGATCATGAGATCGATCCCCTCGAGCAGATCGCTCTCCGGGTGGAGGCAGACGACGTCGGCGTTCATCACCGTCGAGATTGGCTGATTGAGCGCCTGCTCGATCTCGCGCGGCCGATCGAGCTCCAGGAGCGCGCTCGGCATGAAGCTCCTGAGATCGCGGTCGCTCACGATCCCCACGAGCGCGCCGTTCTCGACGATGGGAACGTGCCGGACGTCGGCTTCCGTGAGCACGCGCATGACCTCGCGGATCGTGCTCGTGACCTGAGCTGCATAGGGATCGGGGCTCATGATTTCTTGGACGATCATCGGTGTTTCTCCACAACGGACTCGGGGGACGCGGTCTCGAGCGACATGCTGGATCGGGCAGGGGTCACTGGGCAACCAAGCCTCCATCGACGGTCAGGGCGTGACCCGTGACGAACGAGGCGCCGCTCGAGCAGAGCCAAATCACGGCATCGGCAATTTCCTCGGGAGTGCCCATTCTCCCGATCGGCTCGAGCCCGATGAACTGTTTTTCCATGGCCGGCTCCTTGCCCGTGATGCGATCCACCATCTCGGTGTGAATCACCCCGGGGCAAACGGCGTTCACGCGGATGCGGCGTTGCGCGTACTCGAGCGCCGCGGCCTTCGTCAGCCCGAGCACCGCGTGCTTGCTCGCCACGTACGCCGGGAGGTTGGCGAAGCCGACGAGGCCGGCGACGGAGGACATGTTCACGATCACGCCGCCGTCGGGCTGCTCGAGCATCCGCTCGACCTCGCGGCGCATGCAGAGCCAGAGTCCTTTCAGGTTCACGGCGAGCACTCGATCGAAGTTCTCTTCCGTGCACTCCGCCGTGGCCCCGAAGCGCCCTTCGATGCCGGCGTTGTTGAAGGCGTAGTCGAGGCGGCCGAACGTGCCCACGGCTCGGCTCACGAGCGCGTCGACCTGCTCGGGCTTGCTCACGTCCGTGCTCACGAAGATCGCCTCGCCACCGCGGTCCGCGACCGCGCGGGCCAGCTCTTCGCCCCGTTCGACCTTCACGTCGGCAATGACGACGTTGGCACCCCGCGCCGCGAACGCGAGTACCGCCGCCTTTCCGATGCCGGCGGCACCCCCCGTCACCAACGCCACGCGCCCGTTCATGTCCTTCGCCTCGTGTTTCATCGTGAGGCGGCTTGAGCAAGCCGCGTGCCTCGCACGATTGGCGCGAATTTCCTGGAAAAACACGAGGATCCCCCGCGGGGCCGCGGGGCCGCGCGAAGAATTTGCGCTCGAACGCGGGGGCTGCGCCGTCAACGCGGCAGGCTCTTGGCCTCGCCTCGTGCCGCCCCGAGGGAAGGGACGGGACCTCCGCGATCGTGCAGCTCCTTCGGGAAGCCCCGCGGTCGCTCGCGGCTATCGAATCCGTCGAGCTCGGCCGTTGCCGTCTCCGCCGGCGGGCCGGGCCCGACCCGTTCGACCCCTGAACGCATCGCGAAGCGAAGCTCCCACCGCGCACGATATGGGCGCAGCGGAGTGCTCGGTGCGCCGCCCGAGCGGGCGAACAAAAAACGCGAGAGCGGACACGTCTCTCGACGGTACGCTCTCGCGCGGTTCTCTACTGGTTTCGTGGAGTGCCGACTCTTATGCGAGCTTGCCCCGGTGGACCAGTCTACGCACTCTCACCAGCAGAGATACATTTGAGGCGGTGGGGAGGACACGAACTTGCCCGAGCGCCCGTTGCAGCTGCAGCACTGACCGGCCACGCTCCAGGCGCTGAACTTCGCGCAGGTGACGTTGCACGACCCGGACAACGTGTTGTCGCCATCGATGAAGCCGTACGTCGGATCGATCGAGACCACGTCTCCATTCGACTGGAACGAGATGTACGGGTTGTTGTTTCCCGCCCAGAGCAGCTTGTTCTTGAGCAGGGCGGGCGCCGCGAGAGGGCCTCCGCTCGGTGCCGTCGCCCGGAAGGAGTGGAACGTGTCACACCCACCCGGGAACGAGCCCACGTGCGTGAGCTTGTGCTGCTCGGCAGGGCAGTTGTTCGAGTTCCACCAGTTGTTCGACGGGCGGCTTTCGCAGGTGACCTGCTCGCGGTAGCCCGCCACCAGGCGTGATGCGTACGACCACGAGCTCAGCTTCTGTCCGCCGGGAAACTCGAGCATCTGGTCGTATCGCGCGTCCTGGAACGCCAGGAGCGCCTTGGTGTTGGCGCAGGTGTTGCCTCTCGAATAGCACTGCTGCATGCCCGTGTTCGTCAGTTGCAGCATTTCCTGATTGTAGGTGCCTCTGACGATCATGAAGTCGGTCGGAATCTGCCAGCGTCCGAGCTCGCGCCCGATGCTGACGGCGAGGGACGCGATCATCGCGTTGGTACCCTCGGGGTTGGTGCACCATGCCTCCGACGAGGCTCCGAGCTCCTCCTCGGTGGGTTCGGCGACGGCGCAGGCCGAAGTGAGGCCGGCCACGGTGGCGGCGGCTGCGATCCAGGAAACGAGTTTGCGCATGAGTTGGCTTCTCCGTTGTGGTTGAGGGGGGCAGCCGGAGTCACTGCATGTCACGTGCCAGCAGTGTCGAGTGTTGGAAACACGGCACCCAATGCGCATTGGGTCGCGTGCCCGCGCTGTCTCGCGGAGAGACGATGTCCTCAACCTTCGGTTTTGAAGCCACTTTGCGAGCCCGCCCGCATACAGTGGCACAGCTAAATATCATTCCCGATGCGTGATGCGCGACTACATCGCTCCATATCCGGCGCTGCGCGAGTTGTGCAGATTCCGTTGCACAACTCGTCTCGGTTGCACAATCGAACGGAGCATTCGTCTTCCCCGCGCGTTGCTCGATCGCGGTCGTGATTTGCAATAATTCCCCGGAAATGCGAGAGAGCCGACCCCGTCGGGGCCGGCTCTCTCGTTTCCTCGCCGCAACGCGCAGTCGAGGCATCATCCGAATTCGAGACTCGGGCTCACTCGCATGGATAACCGGCGCATTCGGCGAGCCATGCGCAGTACTCTTCCGTACACGCGTCGTCTTTTCCTGGAGCCGTCAAACCGACAACGTCGCACGTGAACGCATCGCTATCGAGCGCGGCGAAGCAAGCGAGGAGAGCGTGGCTCTCCGGCATGTCGGTGCAGCTTCCGAACAACGTGTACGCCTCGACGAAGCGCGTCTCGCAGTCGTCGTCGTCCTCGCACGCCTCGCCTTCGGGTTCCTTCGTGCAGACTTCGGCGGCGAGCTCCTCGAGGGTGGGCTCCGTCGTGGCGCCGTCTCCGCCGGCGCCGGCGCCGCCCTCGACGGGGGCACCGCCCGCGCCTGCCAGACCGTTCCCGTCATCGCCGCCCGCGCCTGCCAGGCCGTTCGCGTCGCCGCCGCTCCCGACGGTCGCTCCCTCCCCGGCGCTTCCGGTCATCGGATCCCCGGCGCTGCCGCCCTCCGCGGGCGAAACCGCTCCTCCGCTGCCGCCCTCCGACGTGCTGCCCGCCGCGCCGTTGCCGCCCGTGCTTCCTCCGGTGCCGCTGCCGCCATTGGCCGTGCCGCCGCTTTCGCTCTTGCCTCCCGAGCCGGGCGTACCGGCCGTGCCGCCCGTCAGCGGGCCGGTGTAGGACTCGTCGTCGTCGCCGCACGCCACGGGAAGAGCGAAAAGGGCGACGGAAAGGGCCATGAAGAGGGGGTTACGCATCGATGATCTCAGACTCCAAGTATCGCTTGCTCTGGTGATCCTCGCGGGACCGGAGCGAGCGTCACGAATCCTAATTGCCGGATCCGCGATCCGCAAACTCGCGATGGTGGGACCACTCGATGCGCGTGTGTGGCGGTGTGTTTGCTTTGTGTACGAGAACTCGAGGTGTCGGCGGCGCGATTTCGAATCATCTCGAGACCGCTGGGATCCCTTCGGATCTCGCCTCAGTACGGTGTGGCTCGGCGGCAGGCGCGCGTGCGGTGGCCGCGGGCCTGGGGCGTCGGGCGAGGGGACGGGGTGGGGGATCTCACCGG
>CAYYWA010000246.1:0-8678 GCA_964475255.1 uncultured Sorangium sp. | reverse complement strand
CCCTGGGCGAGCACGACCGGACGTCCCGCGCCGCCCCACGTGGGAGCAACCCTGGGCGAGCACGACCGGACGTCCCGCGCCGCCCCACGTGGGAGCAACCCTGGACCCGCCGCCCCACGTGGGAGCAACCCTCACGATGACGCGCCACGCGGGGGCGACCAAGGCTCCGGATGGCATGCGACGTGCAGCGAATGAGCGGCGAAAGGAGAGGTGCGTTGATGGCTCGATGCGATACCTGTGGCAATGAATACGAGCGCAGTTTCGAGGTGACGCGCGACGGTCGCGCGTACACGTTCGACAGCTTCGAATGTGCCATCCACAAGCTGGCACCGGTCTGCGAGAACTGCAGCGCCCGGATCATCGGTCACGGCGTGCAGACCGATGACCAGATGTTTTGCAGCGCGCACTGCGCCCGGCAACGAGGCGTCCGCGGCGTGACGGACCACGTCGGAGCCCACGTTCCCATGTCGAGCTAGTGGCATGAATGGTTTTCGTAACCGTGAGGATGCGGGACGCCGGCTGGCAGCCGAGCTTCGCGCCTACGCCGCGGAGCGTCCGGTCGTGCTCGCTCTTCCGCGGGGAGGCGTTCCGGTCGGGTACGAAGTGGCCCGGGCGCTCGCGGCGGAGCTCGACGTGTGGATCGTTCGAAAGTTGGGCGTTCCTTGGTACCCGGAGCTGGGAGTGGGCGCCGTCGCCGAGGGGGGATACATCCATCTCACGGACGCGGTTCTCCGGCGCATCGGCCTTTCCGAAGACCAGCTGGCTCGGCTGATCGACACGAAGCAGCGCGAAGTCAAGGAGCGGGTGCGTCGGTTTCGCGGTGAGCGACCGGGGCCTCGGCTGCGCGATCGGACGGTCATCCTCGTCGATGATGGGATCGCAACGGGCGGGACGGTGCGCGCCGCGATTCACTCCATTCGCGCGCAAGCGCCGAAGCGGCTCGTCTTGGCGATCCCCGTGGCCGCGCCCGATACGGTCGCGGCGCTCTCGGCCGAGGTGGACCGAGTCGTGTGTCTGCTGACTCCGATCGACCTTTCTGCCATCGGCCTTTGGTACCAGGACTTTCGGCAGCTCTCGGACGACGAAGTCGTGGAGATCCTGGAGCGTGCTCGAAGCGAGCGTGAGGCGAACGGCGAACGGCTCCGGACCGAAGGACGCCGAGCGGTGGACGGAGAAAAGGAGCGTGCGACCCATGCCCGGTGAAGACGGCACGCTGCTCATTCCGGCAGGCCCCGTGGCGCAGCTCGAGGGCGCGCTCGCCATCCCTCCCGGTGCGCGCGGGCTGGTTCTGTTCGCGCACGGAAGCGGCTCGAGCCGCAAGAGCGCTCGAAATCGCTTCGTGGCGCAGGCGCTCCGAGAGCGGGGCCTCGGCACTCTGCTCTTCGATCTGTTGACCGCCGGAGAGCAAGTGGTGGACGCCATGGATGCGCAACTCCGGTTCGACATTCCCCTCTTGGCCGAGCGGCTCGGGCGCGTCACGGACTGGGCGAGGTCGCGTGAGTTCGCGGCGGGGTTGCGGATGGGCTACTTCGGCGCGAGTACGGGAGCCGCCGCGGCGTTGCTCGCCGCGTCGGAGCGCCCCGGCGACATCGGGGCGATCGTTTCCCGCGGTGGCCGGCCGGACCTCGCGGGAGCTGCCCTCACCCGCGTTCGCGCCCCCACGCTGCTCATCGTGGGCGGGGACGACACGCCGGTGCTCGAGCTGAATCGCCAGTCGCTTCCGCACCTCGCGGGCGAGAAGAAGCTGATGATCGTGCCCGGCGCCACCCACCTGTTCGAAGAACCGGGGGCGCTCGAGCAGGTCGCTCGGCACGCGGGGGATTGGTTCGTGCGGCACCTGAGTGCCGCATCCCGAGCCGAGGCCGCCGCTCCGCCATGAGCAGCGCGCTCCCGACGAACCACCGCGTCGCCGTCTTTTCACTGACGACGGGGCGAACGCTCGCCGAGCAGATCTGCCAACGCCTCGGCATCGCCCTCGGGCAACACGAGGAGCGGGACTTCGAAGACGGCGAGCACAAGATTCGCCCTCTCGAGAGCGTCCGCGGACGGGATGTGTACGTCGTCGAGTCGCTCTACGGCGATGAGAGCCTGTCGGTGAACGACAAGCTGGTGCGGGTTCTCTTTCTCCTCGCTGCGCTTCGGGATGCGGGGGCCGAGCGCGTCACGTGTATTGCCCCGTATCTCTGTTACGCGCGCAAGGATCGGAGAACCAAGCCGCGCGATCCGGTGACCACCCGCTATGTCGCGAGCCTGTTCGAGGCCGTTGGGATCGACCGGATCGTGACCGTCGATGTCCACAACCCAGCGGCCTTCGAGAACTCGTTCCGAGTCCCGGCCGAACACCTGACGGCAGCCCCGACGTTCGTCGCCGCCCTTTCGAAACGGCTCGGGGACTCCGAGGCAGTCGTCGTGTCCCCCGATGCGGGAGGCGTGAAGCGCGCGGAAGCCTTTCGACAGGCGCTCGAACGACACCTGAGCCGACCCGTGGGGTTCGCGTTCGTCGAGAAGTTCCGCAGCGAAGGCGTCGTGCGGGGCAGCCTGGTTGCCGGCGACGTCGAAGACCGCGTCGCGATCGTCGTCGACGATCTGATCAGCAGTGGAACGACGCTCGCCCGCGCTGCGTCGGCGTGCCGAGGGCGCGGGGCCCGCACGGTGTACGCGGTCGCCACGCACGGCGTCCTCTCGGCCAAGGCCAGCGAGCTTTTGCGAGGGAGCCCCATCGAGCACACGTCGATTACGGACACGATTCCCCCAAGCCGGCTCGACCGACAGCTCCTAGCGGATCGGGTGGACGTGATCGAATGTGCCCCCCTCCTCGCTGCTGCGATCCATCGCCTGCACACGAACGGCTCCGTGGTCGAGCTCGCTCGAGCCGCGCCTTAGCTAGGCTCAGCGAAAGACGTGCTCCATTCCATCTCGGGCGATCACCACGTCGACGTGGTGCTCTCGCCCCAGGACTCGGAGCGCTGCGCTCACCCGGCGCTCATCACCCCCGACGATGTCCGAGCCACAGTGAGTCACGAACATCGTCGAGACGCCTTCTTCACGGCACCAGGCGATCTGTGCGCGAATGGTCGTGTGGCCGAAGAGCTCGCCGGTTCTCCGATCTCGGCGCACCATGTTGCGACTGACGGTGGCGCCGTCGCCGATGTAGGCGCGGATGCCGCGAAACGCCGCCCTCCGCTCGGGAATCGAGACGACGTCGGGAACGTAAAAGACGCTCACGGCTCCGGCGCGAATGCGATATCCGACGGCTGGCGCGCGCAGCGAATGAACGACGGGGAAGGCCTCGAATCGAATGCCCTCGATCGCGCAGGGCTCGCGAGGCAAAATGACGTGGCGCTGCGCGTCGGGAATGGGAAAATGATCGATGCGCTCCCAGGTGTCGCGCGTTGCCCACACCGGGCATGGAGCCCCGCGGTCCAGACCGAAAGCGTGATCCGGATGGGCGTGCGTGATGACGATGGCACCGGGGCTCACGCGGGAGAGCCGTTCGCGCCACGTCTCTCCACAGTCGATCAGGACGCGACTCCGACTCTGGCACACCAGGGTCGAAGTGTGCATTCGATGAAGCCGACTGATCGGCTCGATGTAGCCGCGGGTGCCGAGAAAGACCAGCTTCATACGAGCGCTCGCGCGACCTGGAGGTACCAGTTGCCGCGCGCAGTCCAGCGATCCGAATGGTCGAGCGCGTCGTCATCGAGGTGCCACACCGCCACCGCGGCCCGAACGATGGCGTGGTAGCTCTGATAGAACCGAACCAGCGTTGCGGGAGCCTGGTCCTTGGACAGCTCCGCGTAGCGTGCGAGGAGTCGGTCGCCGATCCAGGAGGCGCCCAGCCGGCGGCACTCGAGCGCGAGGAACGACAGCTCCGAGACCGGATCGAGCCAGCGAAGGTCCTGGCTGAACTCGAGGCAGTCGATCACCACGGGGGTCGGTTCCTCGAGACAGATATGCTCCGGGCGAAGATCGCCGTGAGCGTCCACGACACGGGTCGCGCGCTCCTCGAGGAGCCCTCGGAACTGCTCGAGCCACCGCTTTTGCCCGCGAATCACCGCTCGGAGCGCGTCGTCGCTCAATCCGTAGCGCGGCCGTGCGAGCGAGGCGCGCTTGGCGTCGAGCTCCGCTGCGATCCGCGTGAGGTACTCGTCCCCGTCGAACGCGGCGCGCTTCGCATCGGCGTAGAACCGGGTGAGAACGACGGCGATCCGATCGACGTCGGCTGGCTCGACGGCGTTCCGTTCGATACAGGCATCGAGCATGCGACCGTGCGGTAAGCGGCGCATCTTCACCAGCCAGTCGATCACGGCCCCCGTTCCCTCGACGCGCACCGTTCCGTTTTCGAGCGTGACCGGGACCGCGGCGAGGTACACGTCGGGTGCGAGGCGTCGGTTGAGCTCGATCTCGGTTCGGCACGCGCGTTCCCGGGCGTCGAGGGTCGTATGATCGAGCATCGCGGTCCGGATGGGCTTCTTGAGCTTGTAGGCGAAGGCGGTCGTCAGAAACACGAAAGCCATGTGGGTTTCGATGGTCTCGACCGCTCGAGTCTCGTGCGGATAGGACGCGGGCCGTCGCAACGCGGAGACCGTCGTCGCGAGCCGTGCTCTGGCGCCGTCAGGCGCTTCCACGGCGGCACGCCTGTCTTTCGCCTGCAGCTCTGCCCCAACGGGTCCCATCTCAGAGTGCAGTCTGACCCGACTCCTCCTCGGACGGGGCGTGGCATTTTCTCGCTCTCGACGGCCCATGCACGCGCGCGAAGCGGCACGTCGGCGATGCTCGACTCGACTCGCACGACCGCCGGGAAACCCGTCTACGTCGGACGTGGAGGCGCGGTCATGTCATGACGAGGCGCGTCCAGAAGAGGTTCGGATCTTGCAGAAACGTCGCTGACTGAAGCACGAGACGCACGAGGCGAGCGTGGCCGACAGGTCCTGGCGGGAGCTCGCGGCGCGCACCTGCTCGAGGAGCCGTTCCGCCCGCGTCGAGAGCTCGATGCAGCGGCGCGCGCCCCGCACGCGCGCGCGGCGGCTCACGAGAACTTCGCGTCGATCGCGTCCACGACGCGGTCGAAGTCGGGCGGCAGGAAGACGGGGGGATTCGCTTGTTCGCCGCTGACTCCCTCGATGCCGCGCTCGTGATACCGAACCTTGAACTCGGTGAACTTGAGGCCGGCGGCGGTCGAGATACACACGACGCGCTCTTCGGAACGGATCACGCCGCGCTGGACGAGCTTCTCGAGCACGGCGAGGGCGACGGCGGTGTGCGGGCAGGTGTACATGCCCGTGCGATCGGCGCGCGCGGCGGCTTCACACAGCTCCTCTTCGCTCGCTTGCTCGACGAGGCCGTTCATCGCCTCGAGCGCGGCGACGGCGCGCGGCGCGCTCACGGGATTGCCGATCTGGATCGCCGTGGCGAGCGTGGGCCGCGCCTGGATGGGCTCGACGGTGCGCTTGCCGGCGTTCCACGCGCGGTATAGGGGGTTGGCGTTCTCCGCCTGAGCGACGACGAGCCGAGGGAAGCGCGAGGTCACTCCGAGCTCGCGCATCATCCGGAAGCCGGCGTAGAGCGCCGACGCGTTGCCGAGGTTGCCGCTCGGCAGGATGATCCAGTCGGGAACCTGCCAGTCGAACTGCTGGACGATCTCGATGGCGACCGTCTTCTGGCCCTCGAGGCGCAGCGGGTTCATCGAGTTGGCTAGGTACACGAGACCCTCGGCGGCGAGGCGCTGCACGATCGCCATGCAGCCGTCGAAATCGGTGTCGAGGCCGAGGACGAGCGCGCCGTGCGCGAGCGGCTGCGCGAGCTGCGCCGTCGAAATCTTCCCACGCGGGAGGAGCACGACGACGGGGAGCCCGGCGGCAGCGCCGTACGCCGCGAGCGCCGCGCTCGTGTCGCCGGTGGAAGCGCACGCGATCGCCTTGACGCGCAGCCCGTCGCGGATGGCCATGCGCACGACGCTGACGAGCACCGTCATCCCGAGGTCCTTGAAGGAGCCGGAATGGCTGTTGCCGCAGAGCTTGACCCAGAGGTCCGAGAGGCCCAGGGAGCGGCCATACCGCTCTGCCCAGAACAGGTTCGTGCCGCCCTCGTACATCGACACGATCATGTCGTCCGGGACCTGCGGCATGACCCATTCGCGCTTGCCCCACACGCCCGACCCGTACGGCCACCGGTTTTGACGGTAGCGGTCGTCGAAGACGCGCATCCAGCTCGCGCCGCTGCGATCGCGCAGAGCGTCGAGGTCGTGCACCACCTCGAGCAGGCCGCCGCAGCTCGGACAGCGATAGATGGGATGAGTGACCGGCCAGGAACCCGCGCAGCCCGAAAAGCAGCGAAACTCGGCGGAGTACGACACGGCGGGACTATACCCGGCCGGCCTCGCAAATCCATTCCGCCCGTCCGATTTGCGAGCGGCGGCCCCGCCGCGGTTCTGCTTCCGCCCAGGCCCGGCTTACAGCCTGCTCAAAACCGCGCAAAGGATGGGGAGATGCGAGCGAGTGCCGGAGTAAGCTCCGCCGCATGCGAATCCCCTTGGCTTTGGGCAGCGCGGCTCTGGTCCTGTTCACGCAAAGCCTCGCGTTCGCGCAGGCGGTCCCCCGCGAGGGCGCGGTCACGCTCGCGATCGAGCGCGCGTTCAGCATCCACACCCTGCACACGGACATCGAGAACGAGCCGGACCGCGACCTCACCGCGTTCGGGCTCCTGTGGGTGCGCAGCGAGAGCGCGTTCCATCTGCCGCGCGCGGCGATCGACGTGTTCGTCACGGACGGGCTCAGCGTGGGCGGCTCGCTCGCGTACTACGCCTGGAGCGGGGACACCGATCGCTCGGGGTTTTTGCTCGCGCCCCGCGTCGGCTACGCGTTCGGCCTCGGGCGCGTGGTCACGTTCTGGCCGCGCGGCGGGCTCACCTTCTACTCGGAGGAAGCGCCCGGCGGAAACCCGGACTACGACCAGCTCGCGCTCACGTTCGAGGCCATGTTCGCGTTCTGGCCGCGCCATGGGTTCGGCATCCTGGCTGGCCCGACGCTCGATCTCGGCGTGACGGGCGAGGTCGACGATCGGGACTTCGAGCAGCGCTCGATCGGACTCTCGTTCGGCTTGCTCGGCGTTCTTTGAGGCGACTCCTCCGCGAATGAAGCGCGCGCTCGGACTCGCGGTCGCGCTCGCCGCATTGGGCGTGCGCCCCGCACGCGCGGAGCTGCCGCCCGAGGGAGCCCGCATCCGCACACACGACTACGCGATCGATCTGTCGCAGACGGTCGTGCTGTCGGGAACGCGGGTGACGGGGCTCGGCGGCGCGTTCGTCGCGCTCGGCGAGGGACTCGACGGCAGCGCGCAGAATCCGGCGGCCGTCGCGTTCCGGACTCCGTGGTCGCGCAGCCACTTCGACTACGAGCTCGGCCTCGGGCTCATGGTCTCGTCCGCCCTCGCCAACTCCGACGTGTTCAACTCGGGGAGGCGCATCCGCGCGACGGCGTCCGACGAGCGCTTCGTGTTCCTGAACCTCGCCGCCAACCTCCAGCTCGGTGGTTGGGGGTTCGGGCTGTCGACGGATCTGCAAGAGTACGCGATGAGCCGCGCGCCGGATCCGAGCGGCATGATCGAGCCCGAGCGGCTCGTCGCGCAGTTCGCGGTGTGGCAAGCGCTCGCCGCGCACGCGTTCCTCGACGGCGAGCTGCTCGTCGGCATCGGCCAGCGTTGGGCCGCGCTCAACGTGTACGAAGAGGACGCAGGAGGCGGCGAGCAAGCGCTGTTCTCGGCGTTCGGCTCGGGCTTTCAGGCCGGGATCCTGATCCGCCCGAACGACGCGCAGTACCGCATCGGCGCGGCCATCCGCACCGGCGTCGAGGCGCACGCCTCACCGAGCAGCCGAACCCGCGTCCTCTATCCGGACAGCCCGGAGGCACAGCTCTTTCTGCCGAACCGCGTGGCGCTGCCGTTCAGCTTCCACGTCGGGTTCGCGATCCAGCTCGGCCCGCGCCCCCTGAACCCGCGCTGGTACGATCCGAACGCGCTGCTCGCGCGCTTCGAGCGCTACCTCGCCTATCGAGCGCGCGAGCGCGAGCGCCGGCGGGCCATTCACCTCGCCCGCGCCAAGAGAAACCACGTCGATCTCGAGCAAGCTGCGCGGAGCATCGACGCGGAGCTGGAGGCCGAAGCCAAAGAGGATGCGCGCGCACGCGAGCGCGCAGAGCTCGAGATCGATAGACGGCTCGAGCAGCGCTACCGGAGCCTCGAGCGCTTTCACCTCTTGCTCACCACGTCGCTCGAGGTGCTGGGTCCCGTCGAAGACGGCGTCGGGGTCGAGGCGTTCCTTGAGCGCACCGTGCAGCGCTCGGGACACACCGTGAGTCTGTCGCCGCGCATCGGGCTCGAAACGGAGGCGATCCCCGCGTGGCTCAAGCTGCGCGCCGGGGCGTACCTCGAGCCGTCCCGCTTCGACAGCAACCCGAGGGGCTCGCGTCTGCACGCGACGTTCGGGCTCGATCAACGGCTCTTCGGCTGGGAGGTCTTCGGGCTCTGGCCGCGCGGCTCGACGTGGCGCGCGACGGGCTCCGTGGACATCGCCGAGGCCTATTTCGCGTGGGGGCTCTCGGTCGGCATGTGGCACTAGAACGCCGATCGTTTGCCCGATCGGCGTTCTAGCCTCGTTTCGTAGGGGCGGCACGCGCCGCCCC
>CAYYWA010000245.1:0-8732 GCA_964475255.1 uncultured Sorangium sp. | reverse complement strand
CGGTGGGGGGCCGCCACGGCGCGGGGTTGATCCCACGGGGGCGGGGGGCGGGGCCGGGGGACGATGCGGCGCGCCTCGCCCCGCGTGTGGGCTCCGACGGGCTCCAGCCGGAACGGACGGGACTCGCGGATTTTCGGCGCCGCGTTGGGGTACGCTCGGGCCGAGTGCAACGGACAGGGGCCCCTTCGGAACGCCCCTTCGACCACCCGCCGCCCGCCGACTCGGGTCCATTTCATGGCTGACGACGCGAATCGCACCAGCAAGCCCTCCGTTCCGCGCCCATCGGGGCGGCGCTCGGGACTGCCTCCTCCTCCCCCCGCTCGCAACTCGCGCACGGGCAAACAAGCGGACCCCGGCTCGAGCCCCAAGTCCTCGCCGAGCTCGCCACCGCCCGCGTCCGAAGGACGCCCGAGTCTCGCCGAGGCCGAGCGAACGGCGGAGGTGCCCTTCACGTCCGATACGCGCGGAACGAGCCTCGACCTCACGCGCGCCGCGGCCGAGGCGGCGCGCCGCGTGCGCGGCTTGCCAGAGCCCGTCACGGTTCCACGGCTACGCGCGGACGCGCTTCCGAAGTCGCCGGCCGCGCGCGCTGCGCTCGCGGCGATCGACGACGACGCGCGGCCGACGGTCGCCATCGATGGTGCCCGGCTCGCCGCTCCCGAGAGCGGAACGGTGGAGCGCGCACCGGAGCCGGTTCGGCGCGCTGTCGACACCGCGCGGGCGCTGCTCGCCGCGGTGAGGAGCGAGCTCGAGCGCTCGCCGTCGCCGGTGCGCGCGGGCCGGCTCGAGTACGAAGCCGCTCGCTTGCTCGAGGCCCCGCTCGGCGACACGGGCGCGGCGTGCGAGGCCTATCTCCGTGCGCACGCGCTGCTGCCGGATCATCTGCCGTCCATTCAGGGAGCGCGGCGCACGCTGCTCCTCCTCGGTCGGGCGCGGGAAACCCTGCCGCTCCTCGATGCGGAGCTCCGACTTTCGGACAGCCCCGAGCGCCGCGCTCAGCTCCTGTACGAGAAGGGCTGCCTGTTCGAAGACGTACTGAACGAACCCGAGCGAGCGCGCGCCGCGTTCGACGAGGCCGGGCAGCTCGGTGAGCTCGATGCGACGCGCGTTCGCGGGATCGTCCGCACGACGACCCTCGCCGGCTCGTGGAACGTGCTCGAACGCACGCTCGGGCACGAGGCCAACGCCGTGCGCTCCGATCCCCGGCATCGGGCGGCGGTGCTCGCCGCGCGCGCGCGTCTGCTCGAGGCGCATCGCGGCGACCTCCTCGGCGCGATCGAGCTCTACGAGCACGCGCTCGAGATCGAGCCGCGCACCTGTGCGCCCATCCACTCGCTGAAGCGGCTGCATCAGCGGCAGGGACGCGATCGCGACCTCATCGCCGTGCTCGAACGCGAGGCGGAGCTCGCGACGGATGCCGGGGTGCGCGCGCTCTGCCACTACCGCGCCGCGCGGATCTGGCTCGATCGCCTGGGGAGCCTCGACGATGGGGCCAAAGCGCTCGAGCGCGCCGTCGAGCAGGCGCCGCTCGACACGATGATGCTCGAGGCGCTCGCTCAGGTGTACGAGCGCCAGGATCGCCCTGCCGATCGCGCGCGGATCCTCGAGCAGCTCGCGCAAGCAGCGAGCTCACCGGCGGCGCGCATCGCGTACTATCAGGAGCTCGCCGAGCTCTACGCCCAGCGGCTGGACGATCGCGCGGCGGCCATCGAGTGGTACGAGCGCGCGCGGGCGCTCGATCCCGGCTATTTGCCCGCGATCCAGGCGCTGGCCGAGCTCTACACGGAGCTCGGCGACTTCGCGAAGCTCATCGAAGTCCACGTCGGCGAGGCAGAAGCCGTTCGCGATCCCGCTCGGCGCGCCGCGGCTCACGCGCGCGTCGCCGCGCTCTGCGAGGAAAACTTCGGGCGCCTCGACGACGCCATCATGCACTACGAGCTCGCGCTTGGCGTGATGCCGGGGCACGCGCCGTCTTTCCAGGCGCTCGTGCGCTTGTTCACGCAGGCTGGGCGCTTCGCGGAGCTCGCTTCGCTCTACGAGCGTGCCGTCGACTTCTCGGGCGATCTCGAGACCAAGATCGTCTACCTGTACAAGCTCGGCCGGCTCTACGAAGACGCGCTGGGCTCGCCTGCGCAGGCCCTCTCCGCGTACGGGCGGATCCTCAAGCTCGCGCCGGAAGACATGTCCGCGCTCCATGCGATGCAGCGGGCGGCCGAGCGCGCGAACCTCTGGAAGGAGCTCATTGCGGCCCTCGAAACCGAGGCGAGCCGCACGCGCGAGCCGAAGCGGGCGCTCGAGCTGATTCACCGCGCCGGAGAGGTGGCGGAGCTCGAGCTCGGCGACGACCTGCTCGCGGTCAGCTACTACAGAAAGGTTCTCGACCGGAACGCGAGCTATGCGCCGGCCTACGCCGCGCTCGGGCGCGTGTTCCATCGCGGCCGGCGCTTCCAGGAGCTGCTCGAGATCTACCAGCGGGAGCTCACCATCACGCCGCGCGGGCCTGGGCTCGCGGCGCTCCATTTTCGGATCGGGCGCGTGTGCGAGGAGGAGCTCGGACGCCACGAGGAGGCGATCGCCGCGTATCGCAGCGCGGTCGAGATCGATCCGGCCCACGCTCCCGCGATCCGCGCGCTCGAGCACCTGCTCGAGGAGCGAAAGCGCTATCAGGAGCTCGTCGGCTTGCTCGAGCTCGAGCTCGGAGCGCTCGACCAGACGAAGGCGAGGGCGCGCGTGGCGCTGCGCATCGCCGAGCTCTACGAGACACGGCTCCATCACCGCGACAAGGCGCTCGCGGCCTACGACCAGGCGCTCGCCGCCGATCCCGACCTCCTTCCGGCGCGCGACGGGGTCACGCGGCTGCTCGCCGAGGGGGACGATCCGCTGCGTCTCGTCGCCGCCCTGGAGAGCGAGGCGCGCGCGCACGCGGACCCGCGGCTCGCCATCGCGGCGCTGCTCCGTGCCGGCGAGGTGTATCGCGACGAGCTCTTCGACAACGATCGCGCCATCCGCTGTTTCGAGAGCGTCCTCGAGCGAGAGCCCTCCGAGGTCGAAGCGCTCTTCGCGCTCGAGCCGCTGTACGCGGGGAGGGGAGACTGGGAGAAGCTCGGCGCCTTGTACGCGGTCGAGGCTCGCGTCCTGGCAGACCCGGGCGGGCGCGTGGGCGCCTTGCGCGAGCTCGCCCGCTTGCAGGCGACGGGCCGAGTTGCGAGCCCCGACCGCGGAAGGCAGGCGCTCGGCGCGATCCTCCAGCTCGCTCCCGGAGATCTCGGCGCGCTCGAGGGGCTCGAACGGATCGCCCTCGCCGAGGGCGACGCGGATCTGCTCGCACACGTGCACGCGCAGCTTTCGTCGGTGCTCTCCGATCCCGCGAGCGTGGCGGCGCACGAGACACGGCTCGGTGAGCGCTTCGAGTCCCTCGACAGCCCGCACGCGCTCGAGGCGTATCGCTCGGCCATCGCGCGCGATCCGGAAGCATTCGGTGCGGTGCGCGGGTTCAGCCGTATCGCGGAGCGACTCGGCGATCCCGTTCTGCTCGAGGAAGCCGCCGAGCACGAGGCTCGCGTCGAGCTCGAGCGCTCGCACGCGGGCGTGCTCCTCGTGCGCGCGGCCGAAGCGCGCCTCGCGCAAAACGACGCCGAGGGCGCCGTCCGAGCGCTCACGCGGGCGCTCGAGGTCGATCCCGATCACGCCACGGCCGCCGAGCGCGTCGGCGAATTGCTCGTCGCGCGCGGTGAGCTCGATCGCCTCCTCGGCATCCTGACGCAGGCCGCTCGCCTCGCGAAGCAGCCCGAGCGCATCGCCGAGCTCTGGGCGCGCATCGCCGAGCTCTACGCGAGCCACAAGCGCGACCTCGCGTCCGGAATCGCGGCGCTCGAGCGGGTGCAGGGCCTTCTGCCCGGGGACGCGGGGACGCTCTTTCGCCTCGGCGACCTGCTTTCGCGGGCGGGTCAGTGGGAGAAGTCCGTGGAGCGGCTGGATCAGGCGCTCGCCGCGCGGCCGCCGCTCGAGACGGCGATCGCCGCTCACCTCCGCCTGGCGGCTGCGTGCGCCGATCATTTGGCGGACCGGAAGCGCGCGCGACGCCACCTCGACGCCGTGCTCGAGCACGATCCGGATCACCGCGAGGCGCTCGAACGGCTCGCGTCGATACAGGTCGCCGAGGGTCAGCTCGACGCGGCCGCGGAGACCGCCCTGCGCCTCGTGCGGGTGAGCACGGATCCCGGCGTTCGGGTCGGCGCTCTTACGCTCCTCGCTCGCGTAGAGCGCCGGCGAGGACGGCTCGAGGCCTCGGCGCATGCTTACGAGCAAGCCGTCTCCATCGTCGGGGTTCAGGGCTCGGCAGCGGGCGAGCTCTCGGAGCTCATCGCGAGTGTCGAGCCGGGAGCGGGCCCGTCGTTCGCGCGCTACGCGACCGCCCTCAAGCGCCACATCGAGAGCTCCGGCGCGCCGGGGGCCGACGTGTACCTCGAGCTCTCCCGTGTGCTTTCCGGGAAGCTCCAACAGTCGGACGAGGCCGTCCATTGGCTCGAACGAGGCCTCATCTTGTACCCGGGCGAGATCTCGCTCCGCGCCGAGCTCGCCGAACGGCTCCTCGCGGTCGGGCAGTACCAGCGCGCCGTCGTCGAGCTCACGGCGGTGCTCGCGGCCGACATCACGCGGCAGGAGAGCTTTCGCCAGCTCGTCGAAGCGTTCCGCGCGCTGGAGCGTCCGGCGGAGGCCACGCTCGCGCTCGCCCCGCTCGTCGCGCTCGGCTACGAGAACGAAATCGAGCGCACCACGTGGAGCCTGCGAACGCCGCGGACGGCGCTCGCGTCACCCGGTGCGTTCGGAAGCACCGAGTTCGCCGCGCTCTCGGCGCGCCGCGGCGAAGACCTCGCGGCGCGTCTCCTGGCGGCGCTCGGGGACATCTCCGGCAAGATTTATCCTCCCGAGCTCGAGCGCTGGGACGTCACGGGTCGCGATCGCCTGAGCGGGCGCTCGTCTCACCCGGTGCGGCACATGTGCGATCGCCTCGCGGCGATCTTCGGGGTGGCCGAGTTCGAGGTGTACATCCATCGGGCGCACGCGGGCGCCGTCGAGGTCGAGCTCACCTCGCCGGTGAGCGTGCTCGTTCCGAGCTCGGTGGCCGCGCTCGGCGAGGCCGAGCAGGCGTTCTTGATCGGCCGGGCCATGGCCAACCTCGCGCGCGGTGTCGGCGCCGCGGATCGGCTGTCGCCCCAGCAGCTGGAGCTCCTGCTCGCGGCAGCGGCTCGGAGTGTCGAGCCCGGATTCCGGACCCCCGGAGCCGACGACGAGCACCTCGCCACCTTGTCGCGCCGGGTCTCGAAGGCGCTCCCCTGGATCGGCCGGGGTCCCATCGAGGATGCGGCGCGCGCCTACGCGGCCGCTCCGCTCTCGGACGTGGCTTCCTGGATCGCCGACACGCGCCTCACCGCAGCGCGCGCTGCCTTGCTCATCGCCGACGACCTGCCGTCGAGCATCGCGCTCGTCCGCAAGCACGACGTCGCCGCGTCGGGCGCGTCGGCGGCCGACGGAGACCGCATCGTCCGCGACCTCATCTTTTTCTGGCTCAGCGACACTGCCTTCGCGCTCCGCCGGCGTCTCGGCCTCTGAACCGGGGCTCGGTAGGCTTCCTCGTCGGGGAAGGCCGAGCCTTTCCGCTGCCGTCGAGCTCACGCTCGCGCTGTTCATCGCGGCGCGCCGACAGACGAACGCGTCTACGGAACGAGACGGGACGGAGCGGCCGTTGCGGCAAGACACGCAACGAGACCGAGCCAAGCCGGCTCTAGCCGCTCGAGCGGCGGCGCGGCTCGCGCCCGGAGCGCGACTCCGGGGATGCTTTCGGTGCGAAGGGAGGGACTTGAACCCTCACAGGAGTTACCCCACTGGAACCTGAATCCAGCGCGTCTGCCAATTCCGCCACCTTCGCGGGTGAAGGGTTGCTCGGGCACCGAGGGGACGCGTTCGCGGCCGCCCGGGTGGCCCGGGGCGAGGGTTTCTAGCTCGCCCCGGGGCGCCTCGGCAAGGCCTTCGCGCGTCAGCGGGTCTTTTCGGCCGGCAAGGGAGGCAGCGGCGCCTTCGGCAGGGGCGGCGGCACCGAGCGCGAGCCGTTCGCCACGGAGGTCTCGCCCGACTGCGCCTGCTCGTAGCGGGTGCGCTCCTCGAACAGAACGACCTTGATGAGCGAATCGACGTCCGCGTCGCGGATCACGGGATCGCTCGTGTCGATGGTCGGATCGAGCAGCTCGATCAGCGCGAGCAACGCGGTCGTCAGGTGTTGCTCGTTCGGGAACGAGTCGCGGATGCACTCCTCGCGCGCCTCGTCCGTCGAGGCCGTGAGCAGCTCCGCGTACATGCTCTCGATCGAGAGCAGGACCGCGGTGCTCAACTCGGCGTGCCGTGGCGGCAGGCGGTTGATGGCCGTGAGCCCGTCGATCACCTTCTTGCGGGCGTCGCCCTCGTCGTCCGTGTAGCCGGTCGCCGCGGGCTCGAGGATGTCGGCATCGACGACCGAGGTCGCGTCGAGCGCCGGATCCGTGGCGTCCTCCGGACCGCTCGAGGGCGCCGGCACCGAGGCGGGCTTGGGCGGCGGCCCCTCACGGCGAGGAGCGCTCTTGGCATCCGTGACGGAGATTTCGTCGTCGAGATCGCCGAACGCGTCATCGTCCACGATGATGTCCGACGCGCTCTTCGGCGCGGCGTCGGCGGTCGATTGCATGCCGAACGCGGCGCTCGGCGTCGACGTGTCCGAGCCCGACGACGCGGCTGGCGTCGGGTTCCGGGCGGGGGGCGGGCGGCGACCCCCGCCGTTACCGGTGAAGCGGGCCGGCTCGGCGACGCGGCTCACGATGACCTTGTCCCAGACGAGGTCGAGCGGCAGGTAGCCGAGCAGTCCGCGCAACGGCACCACGTCCATCAGCGTGTCCTCGGTGAGCGCCGCGCCTTGTCGCCCGAGCTCGAGCGCGTGCTCGAGGACGCGCTGCAAGTCGCGCACCGGCAATCGCTCCGCAATCGTGGAGAAGCTGACCCCGTCACCGATGTCCTGCTTGGTCATCAGCTCTTCTTCGATCGCCGTCTCGATGAGGAACGCCATGCGCTCGACGGCGCGATCGCGGTCGGCGCCGTTCGCCTTGTGGAAGTCACCCTCGAAGGCGAAGCCCCAGAGCCGATCGGCTTCCAGATAACGAACGCGATCGTCCGCCTGGAAAAGCGACAGCAGATCCGCCGGCGTGGTCAAGTCTTCCTCGAGCGCGATCTGAAGATCTTCGGCGGCCGACTCCGTGCTCTTCTTTCGTGCAATCTTCTCGTGAACTCCGGCGGCTACTACGAGGATATTCTTGCGAAGTTCCGGCGCCGCTTCGAGTGCCCGCATCAGATCGATCGGACCGAAGTGCCGGAGGAAGTCCTCCGGGGTTCTCCAGCCGTCCTCGAGCGCGTGCACGACGACGCGCGAGAGGAACCGCTCGGTCCCGGACTTGAGGCTTGACTTGAAAGCGGACGACGAGCCCTCGGAAGATTTCTTGGCCATGGTCGCAGCATCGTATTAGCGGGTCGGCGCGCTCACAACGGGGCATCGCTCGTCACGATGCTTTTCCGTTCTTCGCAAACTAGGAGCCTTCGTTCCAATCCCATCCACGGGATCCCATCCGACGACCATCGAGGGGTTTCGTCTGTTCAGTCCGCGGCGCGCACTCACGGCGCCGACGTAGGGAGTCGCTCCGCCTTTGGCGCTCCGTCGTCGCTACGAACATCCAGTGAGACCCACACGAGCGCTCGGCAGCCATTCGGGTCTTCATTCGAAGAGCGCCGAATGGCCGCTCTCGGCGGGCTCGAGTCGCAGCGTCGAGCACCCCTGCTCCGTGCGCTGAAGGACTCGCGGGGCGCCGGCGCGGCGCGCTCCCCTCACGAGGGCCGCTTGCGAGATCGAACGGCGCGGCACGGAGCAACGAGCGCCGGCAGCGACCCGCAATGAAAGGGCCGTCCGTGGGCAGGCGTGTCCGCAGGGCACAGGCACGCCCGCACACGTGCCCCGGGGATCGAGGTCCCGAGAGCCCGATAGCCGACATGGTCAGTTCATCCCCGACTGGCGCCTCGACTTCGGGCTGACGCCCGAGGAGTGGGCCGAGACCGAAGCGGAGCTCCAAACGAATGCGCGGTTGGCGCGTGCCCCGCGAACAGCGCTGTCGCGAGAGCACGACGAGCGTGAAGGTGGCCGGATGGCGAAGCCAAATCCAAGGCTCAGGCCCCCGAACATCGCATTTCATTGCAAGAGATGTGGCCGGACGGGAACGGCGGCCCATCGTTCGGACGGGGAGGGGGCCGGGAGGGCCTCGAATGTCAGCGCGGTTTCCGAGGCATTTCGCCGGGTCGGCGCGCTTCGCATCGGGCGGGCACGGGGTGCTGTCGATTACCCTGGCGGCCGGCCCATAGTGACGCAGGGATTGCCAATTGCCCTCTAATTGTCGTACAAGCGGCGCGGCTATGACATGGGAGTCCGGTTTGGGCCGCTCACGGCCCGGACGCTCCCTCCCAGTCATGGTCGAGAAGCTGAGTAATTACGCATTAGTGAACGGCACTGGGCCTTGATGAAGACGAGCTGGCACGTCGCGTGCTTCATGGCGCGCCCGGGCCAGAAGGCTCCACGCAGGACCTAGGTGATTCGGAGGAAACGCTATTATGAAGAGGCTAACTAGCTTGTTTGCCGTCACCGCGCTCAGCGCGGGCCTGCTGGT
>CAYYWA010000244.1:0-8763 GCA_964475255.1 uncultured Sorangium sp. | reverse complement strand
CCCGGACGACTACGAAGAAGACGTCACGGGAGCGTGTCGACCCCTGCTGCGAGCGCTCGAGGTTTGGCCGGCATCCCGCGCGGCCGTCGAGCTCGTCGAGGAGCTCGAGCCCCAGTTCTCCCAAGCCGAGCGCGAGTACACGATTCAGACGAGCTTTTGGGCCACGGAGGTCGCGGTCGCGCCATCGGGTGCTGCGGGGAGCAGCGTCACGGTGGACGGCACGCCGATCGAAGACGGGGAGGAAGCGGTCGTTCCCCTCGAGCTCGGTAGCAATACGGTAGAAATCGTGGTCTCGGACGGCGCCGCGGCCACGGACTATCGCCTCGTCGTTCACCGCCGGGAGCCGATCCGAATCCCGTACCCAGTGACCGGCGCGCGCTTCGGCAACGCGGTCGTGGCGTCGGGAGATTTCCTCGTCGTAGGCGCGCCAGGGGCGACGCGGCTGGTCGCCTTCGAGCGCACCGGGCCGGGAATTTGGGAGGATATCGGTGAGATCGCCGGCGGACCCGGTTTCGGCACGAGCCTCGCGTACGATGGGACGACGCTCGCGGTGGGGGCACCGAACGAACCCATGGGTGCCGACGACTACATCGGCGCGCTTCACCTGTTTCGGCAAACGGGCAGCGAGTTCGAGGAAGAGCAGCGAACGGTGATGAGCGTACCGAGCGCGGTGCGCCTGCTCGGGACGAGCGTCGCGGTGTCCGGTCGCTCGGCGGCCGCGACCACCGACAACTATGACGAGCTCCACACCTACTCGCGCAACGCGAGCGGAGTGTGGAGCGAAGACCCTGGCAGTTTCCTTGCGGCACCCCCCGGGGGCGTCTTCATCGAAGGCGTGGTGGCGCTCGACGGGGACTGGCTCGCGGTGGGCGATCACAACGGTTCGACCAGCGCGCCCGACGGGAT
This sequence comes from uncultured Sorangium sp., assembly GCA_964475255.1. Taxonomy (GTDB): domain Bacteria; phylum Myxococcota_A; class Polyangia; order Polyangiales; family Polyangiaceae; genus PMG-095. The sequence goes on along the minus strand of CAYYWA010000244.1, from coordinate 7,857 downwards.
TCGACAGGCGAGCGTATTCTTGTACACGCGCCGTGCTCCCGGCGATGCTTGGGCGCCGCCCGCGAGCGGCAGCGCGCGGCTCACCGCGAGCGGCCTGTTCGCGGACGGCGTCGCCCTGCGCGATCGCACGCTCGTCGCGAATGGAGAGCCCGTGCGCGTCTTCGAGCGCGAAGACGACGGGACCTGGTCGAATCGGCCGTTGCCGTGCGACTCCCTCGGGCCCGTGGTCGTCACGGAGACCGCGCTCGTCGTCGGCTCGCCGCAGAACGCGTACAACGGGGTCACCGGGGACACCGTCCGGGTGTTCCGTCGCGAGGGACCGGGCGCAATGTTCCAGGAAGATCCCAGCTCGCCCGTGCCACCGCTCTCCGGAGCTTCGGAAGAGTTCGGGTTCGCCGTCGCCGCGGAGGGCTACCGCGTCTTCGTCGGCGCCCCGAGCGACGGCAACGGAGGCGCTGTCTACATCTACGATTGAACCGCTGCGCGCGCCGAACGCGAATCCGTCTTCCCAGTCCGCTTCGGTTCGGCCATCCCATCCGGCGTCAGCCCGAAATCTAGGTTGAGCTGCTCGTCCGGAGTTCTGGGCGTCAGCGGCGTGCGAGCTTCTCGCGCAGCACGTCGCCCAAGCTGCCGAGCGCGCTGCTTGGCTTCGGCGAGGCGGCGCCGGCGCTCGTGAAGTCGCGGTAGTGTCGTCGTTCCTCCACGCGATCGACCTCCGTCACGCTGAACGTCAGCCGGCCGCCGGCATTGCGCACGAGCACGACCTTGAGCTGCTTTCCGGCGGGAAAGGCTCGACGATGATCGGCTCCGGGAGCGAGCCCGAGCTCGCGCAACGGCACGAGGCCCTGGCCCCGCGGCGTCTGGACGAGGATGCCGTTCGCGGTCGCGCGGACCACGCTCGCGCTGAGCACCTCGTCCGGAGCGGCGGCGTTCGCTTCGGTCATGGCGGCGGCCAAGACCCGCAGGGAGAGGCGCACGCGGAGCCCGCCGCGCGGTGAATCCTCCACGCTGAGAATGCGTGCGCGCACGCGTTCGCCAGGGCTCACGACGTCTTCGACGCGCTCCACACGGTGGGGCGCGAGCTCCGAGATGTGGATGAAGCCTTCGACACCTTCGAGATCCACGACCGCGCCGTGCTTGCCGAGCGCTTGGACGACGCCGTCGACGTCTTCTCCCACGATGAGCCGTCCGCGGGCCTTCTCCGCGGCTTCACGGCGACGATCCTCGAGCAGCGCGCGCCGCGAGAGGATCACGTTGCGACCGCCCTCCTTGATCTCGAGGACGCGGAACTCGAGCCGCTGTCCGACATACACGTTGAGGTCCGGCACGTGGCCGATGTCCACCTGCGATGCGGGGCAGAAGCCGCGTGTGCCGCCGACGGTCACCTCGAGCCCGCCCTTCACGGCGCGGGTCACCTCGGCTTCGACGGGAGCTCCGCTCGCGAGCGAGAGCTCCAGCGCGCCGTCGACGGTCGTGCCGCCGCGTCCGAGCGAAACGGCGAGCAGCGGTCCATCGGGGCGCGGATCGACCACCGTGGCGCGCAACGAGTCTCCGACGGCGACCCGGAGCTTTCCGTTCTCCTCGAGCTCCGCGCGACCGATGCGCCCGTCACTCGGCGTTCCGGCGTCCACGAACACCCACTCGCCGGTCACCTGAAGCACGGTCACCTCGATCGTGTCGCCCGCGCGCAACCGTTCCGTTCCACGCCCGGTGCCGGCTCGCATCAGGCTCTCGAAGCTCGCTTCCTCGGACATGGGCGCGGAGCATAGAAGAGGGCCGGGGACTTTCAACCAAAGCCCGGAAGCGCCGGAGAAAAGCGGCCAGCTACCGCGCGCCGGCCCGCTTCCGTCCGGCGACCATCTGACGGATGGCGCCCAGGGTCGTCGCGTACGTGGGATCCTCGAGCTGCCGATAGCACAGGGCCTTGTCGGAGCTCCGATCGCCCGGCAAGGCTGCGTTGAGCGCCCAACGAAGCGGCGCGTGTCGTCCGCCGCCCGCTCGGAAAGGCACGGTGCTGCCCGTCCCTGCACGACCGAGCTCCGTTTTCCACACCGCGCAGTCCTCGGCGCCGAGGTCCCGGCAGACACGCTCGTCGAGGCGTTCGCACGGCCGAAGCCCTCCGCGGACGAGCGCACCTCCCAGGGTCAGCGCGACGGAGCCCGCGACCCCGACCCCGGCGAGAAGCGCGAGCGACGGATAGCCGACCCGGTGCCAGCGCGCGAGCACGCTCCCGTTCGTGCCCAGTTGCTCCTCGCCCATGGCGGCACGCTACCGCGCCCGGGCGTTCGGGCCAAGCTCCGAGCGACGGCGGTCTCCCGGCTTCGAGCGGTTGCTCGAGCGCAGCGTTCAGGCGCACGCGCACCTCGCGGGCCTTCCGCGTCCCGGGGACGCGGCTGCCGCGGAGCCGTCTACCGACCGGTCGTGAGCGAAAGCAGGCAAACGTTGCGGAAGACGGAGCCTGCGGCCCGTGAAGCGTCTACCATCCCGGGAGAGGCGGCATGCACACGATCTTGGGCGCGAACGGAGTCATTGGGGTCGAGGTCTCTCGGGAGCTTTCGCGACAGGGGCGAAAGGTTCGGCAAGTGAGTCGCCACCCGCAGCGGGTGAGCGATTCCGACGCGCTCGTCGTGGCCGATCTCCTCGATCCCCAGGCGACGTCTCGGGCGGTCGCGGGGAGCGAGACGGCGTATCTCGTCGTGGGGCTGAAGTACGACGCTCGCGTGTGGGAAGAGCAGTGGCCGCGCATCATGAGCAACGTGATCGAGGCGTGTCGAACGCATCGCGCGCGGCTCGTGTTCTTCGACAACGTCTATGCCTACGGTCGTGTCGAAGGACCGATGACGGAGGAGACTCCGTTCAACCCGTGCAGTCGCAAAGGGGAGGTTCGCGCCCGGATCGCGACGATGCTCCTCGAGGCCATGCGGGCTGGACACCTCGAGGCGCTCATCGCGCGGGCGGCCGACTTCTATGGTCCTCGCGCCGTGCTGAGCTTGACCCATTCGACCGTGTTTCAGCGCCTCGCTCGAGGCAAGAAGCCTCAGTGGGTCGGATCCTTGGAGGCCCGGCATTCGTTCACGTACACCCCGGATGCTGGTCGCGCCGTCGCGGTGCTCGGACAAACCCCGACGGCCTTCGGCGAAACCTGGCACCTGCCGACGAGCAACGAACTGATGAGTGGCGAGCGGCTCACTCGCCTCGCGTGCGAGCTCGCTGGCAAGCCTTACTCGGTCCAGGTCGCACCGCGCTGGGTGCTGCGTTTGATGGGCCGGTTCGTGCCCGTGCTGCGGGAGAACGAGGAGATGATGTACCAGTTGGAGCACGACTACGTGTTCTCCAGCGCCAAGATCGAGTCGCGGCTCGGCCTCTCACCGACCGACTACCGGACGGGCATCGCCGAGACGCTGAGCTGGGCGCAGGCGTCGTAGGCGTGCACGCGGCGACGCCCCCCTGGTGCCTGGGCTCGCTTCCGTCGTCATTGTTCGCCGGGGCCGCGGCTCGGCCGGTGGGGGCGAAGCTCGAGATCCCGGGCGGGTGAGCGGTGCTGCCAACCCCGGCGCGATCGACTATGCTGTCGCCCGGTGGTTGATGCAGTGGGATGACTTCGTTCGCGTCCCGAGCCCGTATCAGGGCCTCCGCGTGCGCGTTCAAGGGCCGGGTGAGCCGCTCTCCGCCGAGGGGCAGCGCCTCGCTCGGAGGGCCGCTCTCGAGCTGCGGAGCGGGCTCGAGTCGGGGGCGCCGGTTTTCCTCGACGTCGCGCGCGCGCTGTTTCGCGCGCTCGGCCGCGAGCCCGGGAGCCTCCATTCGGGGAACGTGTTGGAGAGCGCGCGCCTCCTCGGTCACCTGGCTTCGGAGTTGGAGGGGGCGTTCGAAGTCGGAGCCCTCGTCGCAGAGCTCGAGCCGGAGACCAGCCTCCACGTCCGGGACGCGCTCCCCGAGCTCGAGCTCCCGCCGCCGCCCCCGCGGCGTGCGGAGCAAGCGACCACCTTCTTCGAGGTCCGCTTCGTGGACGAGATCGGGCAGGCGATTCCGAATCTGCCGGTCGAGGTGGTGATCGATGGGGCGCCTCACGACGTGACGACGAATGCCGCCGGCGTCGCCCTGGTAGAAGGCGTGACCGGGAGCAGCGCCGTCGTCAACGTGCCGGACGTCGAAGCGCTCGAGGAGATCGTGGGTCCTCGCTGGGAGAAGCCGCGTACCGGCAACCTGCCCGTCGAGTCCAACACGATCGAGTCGCTCTTCGACGGAGGCGCGTTGCCGGCGATCTCCCTGCGGGCGGCGCTGCCTCACCGGGTGGTGTTGAAGCCGCCGCTCGGCAAGCTGTTCGTCGAGCTCTGGGATCGCTCCGGGCGTGTGCGTCACGCAAAGTGTCCGTACCGCATCGACGGACCGCAGTCGTTCGAGGGAACGACCGACGAGCAGGGGCGTCTCCTGCACGACGACGTGGTGCCGGGCGACTACACGCTGAGCTTCGACGTGACGATCGAGCTCCCGGACGGTCCCGTCGTCGACACCTACGAAACGCCGCTGCCGGTTCTCGACAAAGGCGCGGGAGCGCCCCAGGTGCGGCTCTTGGGCGCCGTGCCGCGCGTTCGGCTCGCACGGATTGGGGGCTTGCTCTTCGAGACGAACAAGAGCTTTCTCTTGCCGGCCAGCGTGGCCGTGTTCGAGCGCTTGCGCGAGCTCTATGCGGAGAACGACCCGAGCGAGCTGCTCGTCGTGGGCCACACGGATACGACGGGCGAGCCCGACATCAACGATCCCCTCTCGCTCGAGCGCGCCGAGAACACGGTGGCGTTCCTGCGCGACGACGTCGACGCCTGGCTCGCGATGTACGAGCCGAACGTTCCGGCTGCGCGGCGCTGGGGCGACGACGAAGACCAGGCGATGCTCTTCTCGATGCCCGACTTCGAGAGCAAGCCCCCGAACGAAGACCCGGTTCGCTGGTTTCAGCGCACGCGCGGCCTCGCTGTTGACGGCATCGCCGGCCCCAAGACGCGCCGTCAGCTCATCACCGAATACATGCGGCTCGACGGGGCTTCCCTCGGCGGCGACGCTCCGGAGTTCGACATCACCATCACGTCGCATGGCTGCGGCGAGAACTTCCCCCTCGACGAGACGGGACAGGAGCTCGATGCCGACCCGAAGGACGACCAGGAAGACGTGTTGGATCGCCGCGTCGAGCTCTTCTTCTTCGACAAGGAGTTCGGCATCCTCCCGCCGCCGCCGGGCAAGAACTCGAAGCAGGGCAGCACGGAGTATCCAGAATGGCGGCGCCGGGCCATCCTCAGCGAGTTTTCGGTGGACGAGCCCTTCGAGCGCCCCTGTCACCTCGACCTCGTCGTGGTGGACAGTGACGGCACGACGTTGGCGAACCAGCCGTGCAAGCTCCACGCCGATGGCGGGGTGCACGACCTCACCACCGACGCCGATGGTCGCCTGGTGTTCGGTCCGCTTCCGCCCGACGACTTCTTGCTCGAGGTCGGCTCCTTGGCCCTCTTCGTGACCTCGTTCTCTCCCGACCAGGGGACCCGCTCGATCGTCCTGCCCATGGTGGAGGCATAGCGCGATGTCGAACCCGCTCGCAGCGACGCTGCTCTCCACGAAGACGTCCGAGAACCGCGCGCTTCCAGGCGAAACCATCAAAATCGTCTTCTCGCGCCCCCCGCGCTCGGCAGACGACGTCGAGATCGACGTTCAGCAAGCGCAGTATCGCGACGGCGGAGACGTGGTCCCGGGGGCCGTGCTCGCGCGCTTTCGCGGACAAGTGCGTGATGGGAAATACGTCCCGAAGAGCGCGGAGCAGCTCGGGCAGCCGCGCCTCAAGCACATGCCGCTCAAGGTGACGGACGGCGCGAACACCATCGACATCGCGCTCCTCGACACCGGCAACGCGGTGGTTCGGAACGAGCTCCAGGTGACCGTGCGGGGACGGGTCAACGGCAAGGTCGAGTTCTTCGTGGGCAAGGCGGCGCTCTTCGTCTGGTATCCGCTCGCGATGATCGTGCCCACCGAGAGCGCCAAGCAGGACAAGTCCCTGAACATCGTCTCCCGGTGGGCGACGAAACAATGGGGGGCGAAGGGCACGCGGGATCGGCGCGTCTACACCATCCCGACGATTCGCCCTCCGGATCCCGTGAAGCCTTCCCACTACGATCCGCTGGTCAAGGCCTTCGCGCGGGCGGTCGCGGACGTTCCGGGCGGCATCATCGCGCTCGCGGTCGGACACGGAGATGGAGGTCAGGGGCTCGGCGGCGGCGTCCCGTGGTGCGACCTCATGCCGGAGGACGCGAAGACCGTCGAAGACGGCGTGGAGACGTTCCCGCACACCTTGTTCGTAGACAAGAACAAGCTCTTCGACGGGGCACTGCCCGGGCACCTGCCCGGAGGGCGGACCAAGGTGACGCTGAACGCACTCGATCGGATAGCCGACGAGCTCGCCAAGGCGAAGATCCCCATCCGTAAGGTGCTCTTGCACACGTGCAACGTCGGCAACGATCGCACCGTTCCCGGGAACCCGCCCATTCCGGGCTTCACGCAGCTCATTGCCGATCGCCTGCGCGTCCCGGTGCAGGCACACAAGGATTTCATCGCTTACACGGGGGACAAGCCGGGCACGATTCGCGCGCACTACGAGTCGGACGCGCCGAACGACACCGGGCTCAAGCACTGGCCGCTGCGCCGCGCGTCGGAGGAGTCGTTGCCCCAGGGTGCCCCGAAGCGGCATCCAGTGCCGTGAGGCGAAACGAGCCGGGCGCTCACTCCCAGGGCGCGCTTCGGATTTCGGGCGGCTCGCGCCCTGAGTGGGTCGCAAACCCCCAGATGCAGTGCCTCACCGGCTCGCACCGTGCCCGCATCGAGCGATCTCCGAAGAGGGCGTCGCCGCGCTGCGCGTGATCTTGGCACGGCAGCACCTCGGCGAGCGGCTTCTCGCAGCTCGGGAAGCGCTGCACGCACTCGTCCCAACCGAGCCGGCGCTCGTAGTGCCCCTGGCCCTCGGGGAGGGGCTCGAGCGCTGAGTCCCCCTCGGCGATCCGCCCGCGCCACTGCTTGCGCAGGGAATGCGACGTGTGCTGCGCGGTCCAGAGGCAGAGCAGCCGCTTCTCACGCTCGCCGAGCCGAGCCATCGTCGAGGTCGGAGCGACGGGCAGCGGCCTGGGGCGAATGCGAACATCGGTGCCGAACCGTTCCAGATGGCGCTCCTCCCACTCCTTCCAGACGCGTCCTTCGATTTCGGGATCGGCGAAGCACAGGCCGACTCCGCTCTTCCGACACGCGTCGAGCAAGAGCGGGCGCGCCGCGCGCGGTACGGAATCGTGGGGAGCGTCGGAGTCACCGAGGCTCCAACGGTGGACTCCATACACGACGAGCTCGGCCACGGGCGTTCCGTTTTGATCGAAGAAGACGTAGGCGTGACTCGCCACTGGAACGCCCAAGGTCGTGCTCGGCTCGCTCGAGCGGATTTGGGCAGCTCGCAGCAGCGACTCGAGCGCTTGGCCGTCGAGCTCGACCCCCGGCAAGCTCAAACACGGAGCGAGCCGCCCATCGTCCAAGACCGCGCGTCCGCAGCGCGCGCCTGCAAAGTGGTTCATCGTGTACGCGCGCGCCGTCGCGAACTCCCGTCCCGGAAACGGCTGTCCGCGGCGGACGACGCCGCGAAACCCGACGAGTGGCTTCTGGTTCGCAGCGTAGGCGGCCGTGGTCACGTCGCGCGCCCGGTCGATCTCGGCGAAATAGCGCTCGAGCTCCGGCTGCGGCGGTACGCCTTCATTCGTGCCGCTCGCGGCAGCCGGCGCACTCGAGGTCGCGGCAGGCGCTGCATCGATGCGCGTCGACGCGGGCTCGCGCGGAGTCGCACCG
>CAYYWA010000243.1:0-8794 GCA_964475255.1 uncultured Sorangium sp. | reverse complement strand
ACGGCGCGCACGATGAGCGCGGCCGACGGGGGCAAGCTGGTCCGCGAGCGCGCGCGGGCGAAGGCCCCGAAGGAGCTCGGCACGCTGCCCGTCGAGCTCGCCGGGGATCTCGGCATCGTCGGCCCGCCCGGTCACCCCCGCGGGTCGAATCCACGCGTTCCCGAGCCGCTTCGCGAAGCCGTGTTCAAGATCGATCCGAAGGAGAACGTGTTTCCCGAGGTGGTGGAGCACGAGGGCAAATTCCACGTCGTGCGCATGAGCGGCCGCACCGAGCCGCGTTCGCGGTCGTTCGCGGAGGCCGAGCGCACGATTCGGGTGACGCTCGTGCAAAAGCTCGTCAAGGAGCGGGAGGCGGCGCTCGAGAAGGAGCTTCGTGAGCGCTACCCGGTCACGATCGATGATGCGGCGCTCTCGACGGTGAAAGCCCCCAGCCCTGGAGCCGCCGGCCGCGCGGGCGGCTGATGGACGAACGCCGGGCGCTGCCGCGCGCCGAGTCGCCGGAAGGTCCGGAGGACTGGCGGCGCGAGCTCCGTGAATCGGTGCGAACCGTCGCGGAGCTCGCGGAGCGCCTCGAGCTGACGCCCGAGGAGCTCGAGGGGGCCCGGCGCGCCGAGGCGGGCGGCTTTCCGATCGCGATCACGCCGTACTACCTCTCGCTCTGCGATCGGTCCGATCCGACCTGTCCGCTTCGGCGTCAGGTCGTTCCTCACGTCGCCGAGAGCGAGACCGTGCCGGGCGACCTGCGCGACCCGCTCGGCGAGGAAGCGCACGAGGTGGCGCCGAACCTGGTGCAGCGCTACCCCGATCGCGCGCTCTTGCTCGTGACCGATCGCTGCGCGGTGTACTGCCGCTTTTGCACGCGGAGTCGCATGGTCGGCGGGGGCGGCGGGGTGCGCTCGGAGGATCGGCTCGCCAAAGCGTTCGCGTACCTCGAGGCGCATTCGGAGATCCGCGACGTCATCGTGAGCGGCGGGGATCCGCTCACGACCGCGACCGAAAAGCTCGTCCGTTTGCTGGAGCGCATTCGCCGCATCCCGCACGTGGAGACGATCCGCCTCGCGACGCGCGTTCCGGTGGTGTTGCCGCATCGGATCACCGACGAGCTGCTCGCGGCGCTCCGCCCGCTCCACCCGATCTGGGTGATGACGCATTTCAATCACCCGAAGGAGCTCACCGAGCGCTCCCGTGCCGGCCTCCGTCGCCTGGCCGACGCGGGCTTTCCGGCGATGAACCAGACCGGCCTGCTCCGCGGCAGCAATGCCGACAGCGCCGTGCTCGCCGAGCTCTTCCGCGGGCGCGTTCGCGAGCGCGCGCGCCCCTACTACCTGCTCCAAGCCGATCCCGTGCGGGGCAGCGGCCACCTGCGCACACCGCTCGCGACCGGCATCCGCATCGCTGGCGAGCTGCAAGGCCGGCTTTCGGGCATTGCCCTGCCGAAGTTCATCGTCGATACGCCGGGCGGGATGGGCAAGGTCCCGGTCGGCCCCGACTGGATCGTGGCGCGCGAGCCCGGGCGCACCCGACTGCGCACGCACCGCGGGGTCGAGGTGGACTACGTCGATCCCCCGTAGCTCACAGGGGCGGTTCGCGCGTTCGTCTCCGCCGAGTCACTTCTAGAGTGGCCCGTTGCCGTGCTTTTTCGGGGGGTTCTGGGCGCGCTTCGTCGCGAGCAGCTCGAGGGAGCGGGCCAGGCGCTTTCGGAGGCAGCGCGGGCGGATGACCTCGTCGATGAAGCCGAGCTCCGCCGCAGCGTAGGGGCTCGCGAAGCGGGCGCGGTAGTCGTCGATGAAGCGGCGACGCGCTTCCTCGTGGTCGGTCGCGGCGTCGATGGCGTTGCGGTAAACGATGTTGACGGCGGCCTCGGGTCCCATCACGGCGATCTCCGCGCCGGGGAAGGCGAAATTGACGTCCGCGCGGATGTGCTTGCTACTCATCACGTCGTAGGCGCCGCCGTACGCCTTGCGGGTGATGACGGTGAGCTTGGGGACGGTCGCTTCGCAGTAGGCGTAGAGGAGCTTCGCCCCGTGCAGGATGATGCCCCGGTGCTCCTGCTCGACGCCCGGGAGGAATCCCGGCACGTCCACGAAGGTGACGATGGGGATGTTGAAGCAGTCGCAGAAGCGGACGAAACGCGCGGCCTTCACGCTCGCGTCGATGTCGAGCACGCCGGCGAGCACGAGCGGCTGATTGGCGACCACGCCGACGACGCGGCCACCGATGCGCGCGAATCCGACGACGATGTTCTTCGCGAAATCGTGGTGCACCTCGAGGAAGTGACCGTCGTCGACGACGCGCCGCACGATCTCGAGCATGTCGTACGGCTTGTAGCTCTCGTCCGGCACGAGCCCGTCGAGCTCCGGAACGTCGCGATCGACGGGATCGCGCGTCGCGCCCTGAGGCGGGTCCTCGGCATTGTTCGAGGGCAGATACGAGAGGAGCTCGCGCACCATGAACAGGCAGCTCCGGTCGTCCGGCGCCACGAAGTGGCAGACGCCGCTCTTCGACGCGTGCGCCGCGGCGCCCCCGAGCGCTTCCTTCGTCACGGTCTCGTGCGTGACCGCGCGGATCACGTCGGGACCCGTGATGAACATGTAGCTCGTACCCTCGACCATGAACACGAAGTCGGTGAGCGCGGGGGAATAGACGGCGCCGCCCGCGCACGGACCGAGGATGCAGCTTATCTGCGGCACGACGCCGCTCGCGAGCGTGTTTCTGAGGAAGAGATCGGCGTAGCCGCCGAGGCTCTCGACGCCCTCTTGAATGCGCGCGCCGCCCGAGTCGCAGAGCCCGATCACCGGCGCGCCCACGCGGATCGCGTGGTCCATCAGCTTGACGATCTTCTGCGCGTGCGCGGCGCCGAGCGATCCCCCGAACACCGTGAAGTCCTGCGCGTAGACGCACACCGGTCGGCCGTCGATGGTGCCGTGCCCGGTCACCACGCCATCACCCAGCGGACGCTCCTTCGCCATGCCGAACTCCGTCGCTCGGTGCGTGACGAAGCGCCCCATTTCCACGAAGCTGTCCGCGTCGAGCAACGCGTCGATGCGTTCGCGCGCGGTGAGCTTGCCTTGGGCGTGCTGCTTGTCGATGCGCGCCTGGCCGCCGCCCGCGAGGGCTTCCGCGTCGCGGCGCTCGAGCTCCTCCATCGAGCTCCGAGGTCGGGTGTTGCTCATGGCTCCATGCTCCCTCGTCGCAGAAGGAGCTCAGGCGCTCGCCGGCGCGGAGAGCTCCGCCACGATCTCTTCGTGGAAGAAGTGGAAGGCGGACTCCTCGGGCCACCGAGGAGCCGAGGCGATCAGCGCCCGAGCGCGCTCGGGCTCGCGATGATCGATGTGCGCGATGGCCGCCGCATAGCGCATCGCCCAGTGCACGAGCGGGCTCTTGTGCGCCGCACGCTCCAAAAGCCGTGCATCGTCCGGCGTCGACGTCCGCGCGAACGCTCGCGCCAGCGCGACGAGCGCGTGGCGGAGCAGGAGCACGCGGGCACGCAAGAAGGGGCTCGCCGTGGGCAGCGGCAAGCAGTGGATTTCTTCGGCGCGCTCGAGCGCGCGCTGTCGCTCGCCTTCGAAGGCATCGAGCAGCGTTTCGACGAAGAGGCGCTGCTCCACCGCCGAGTCCCAGGCCTGCCCACGAACCGAACGCGCCAGCGCTCTGCGCGCGCGCTCGGTCATCCCGTTCGCCGCGAACGCCGTGGCGATGAACAGCGGTCCCATCGTTTCCCGATTGGGCAGTCGGCTGAGCGCGGCCTCCCAGACCCCGAGCACCGCGTGGATATCGCCCGAGGCGAGCAGCCGCCGCACGCGACGGCGCACCCGGAGCTCCGAGATCGCGAGGGCCGCGGCAAATGCCCCGAGCACCGCACCGGCGAGCGGCCGTGAGATCGAAAGCTCGATCACGAGGGCCACCGCGGCGGCCGAGAGGACGAAGGGCATCCAGGCGAGGAGGCGCGAGCCGAGTGACGGCGAGGAGAAGTGGCTCATTCGGAAGGAATCGAGAGCGGTTCCCTTTACAGGGGATCGATCCGCTGCTACGAGCCTACCCGTCCGCGCACGGGTCCGCCAACAGCGCGGCTTGAACCCCGCCAGGCCCGGAAGGGAGCAACGGTAGAGACAAGCGGGTGTGGCGGACCCTCCAATCCCTCTCTCGGGAGCGCAGCTCCCGCGCGCGCGGCGCGCTCGGGCGGCGTCAGACCCCGAACATCTCGATGACGGCGCCGTTGTGGGCGAGCGGGGCGTCGAGGGCGAAGAAGGCGAGCGTGCGCGCGACGTCTTCGGTGGTCATGCGCGGGGGGAAGCCGCTGCCCTCGAGCATCCGCGTCGGCACCGAGCCGGGCAGGACGGCGCACGTCATCAGGCCCGTGCCGCTGATCTCCTCGGCGAGGCTCTTCATGAAGCCGATGATGCCCCACTTGCTCGCGCAGTACGCGGAGAGGTGCGGCGTCCCGAGCGTTCCGGAGATGCTGCCGACGAACAGGATGCGGCCGCGTCCGGCGGCGCGGAGCGCTGGCAGAAACGCACGCGTGAGCGCGTACGGCGCTCCGAGGTTCACGTCGAGCTGTTCGCGGAAGAGCTCGAGCTCGAGCTCCTCCACGGCGACGCGATGCACGACGCCCGCGTTGTGGATGACGATGTCCGGCGCCCCGAGCTCGCCGAGGACGGCCGCGCCGGCACGCGCCGTCGCCTCGAGGTCGCGGAGGTCGGCCGGAAAGAACCGCAACTCGGGAGCCCCGGCTTCGGTGCACTCGGGAATCACGGAGTCGAGCTCGTCGGAGGCCCGGCCGATGAGCGCGAGGCGCGTTCGGCGCGCGGCGAGCGCGAGCGCCGTGGCGCGGCCGATGCCGCGGCTCGCTCCCGTCACCACGGCGAGCGGGGGGGATGCCGTCATTGCGCGCGGACCCGCACTTCGCCCGATCCTCGAAGCTCTCCCTCGAGCGCCGCGGGATCGGAAAACGTGCCCGCGCGAGCAACCGTGACCAGCCGGGCCTCGGGTTGGCGCGCGCCGCGCGTCGCGAGGCACGTGTGCACGAGCTCGAGGCGACAGACGGCAGCGCGGGCGCCCACCGTGCCCACGAGCGCGCGCACCACGCGCTCGCCGATGGACTCCTGGAGCGTGAGGCGCCGTGCGGCCGCGTCGACGAGCCGCGCCAGCGTGCCGAGCCCGACCAGGCGCGCGCCGGGCTCGTAGGCGATCAGGGCCGTGCCGAGCCCCGGCAAGAGATGGTGCGGGCAGATGGTGCTCACCCGAATGTCGCGCACGACGACCAGGCCCGAGGGACCGGGAGCGGGATCGGAGCCTTCCTCGAGCAACGCCTCGAGGTCGACGGTTTCCCCGGTGAGGAGCTCGGTTGCGAACGCCTCGACCACGCGCGCTGGAGTCTTCGCGAAGAGCGGATCGTCGAGGTCGTAGCCGAGCGCGCGCAAGAACGTCGAAATGCCCTGCTCGGCTGCCACACGGTCGACCGACTTCATGCTGGCAGAGCATCCCCCTGCCCCCTGCTCGGTTCAACCCAGAATTCGCGCTCACGCCGGAGGCATCCACCCTCTCCGACGCCTCTCCGACGAGGAACCCCGAAATCCGGGTTCGAGTCAGTTCAAGAGATGCCGACGAATATCGGCGCGAATCGGGCGGCGCCCGCCATAGCCCGCGTCGAGCTCGTGGTAGTAGCCGAGCGAGTCTTCACCATAGCGCCAGCACAGCCACACGAGCCGGCCCTCGACACGCCCGAAGAAGTCCACGAGACCAATCTGCGGATCTTTGACGATGCCGCCGAGCGCACGGACGCGCTGCCAGCCGCTCTCGTAACGCCGAATGCGCTCGCGGAGCTCGTGCTTGAGACGGCGCACGTCGGGCACGTCGGTACTCGACGATTCGAGCGTCTCGGGAGTGCGCCCGATGCGCTGTGTGAGCTCGGCCAGCCGCTGCTCGATCTCGCTCTGTTCGTGGAGCTGCTGAGCGACGATCAGATTCAGCGTCGGAATCAACGCGTTGACTTCGGGAATGGTGAACATCGGCGGACCTTCCGGGAAATCGACGCTTCTCAGCGACGAAGATCCCAGAGCACGGTCGCTGCCGGCGGGAGATCGCCGGCGTCCAGCATGGTTCGACATTCGCTGCAGCTCTCCGGAAAGAGATGGGTATCCGTGCAGTTTTCGCACGGCTTGATGGCGCGTCGCGCCGCGACGAGGTCCTCCCGCAGCCGCTCGAGCAAGCGAATGCGGTCGGACACCTGCTGTGCGCGCGATTCGAGCTCCTCGACGAGCTCTCGCGCGGCAGAGCGACCGGAGGCGTTCCGGTGCTTGACCTCGAAGAGACTCCGAATCTCGTCCAACGAGAAGCCGGCTTGCCGAAGCTCGCTCGCGAGCTTCAGCTTGTCGAGCTCTCGTCGTTGAAAAAGCCGCTGTCCTCCGGCGTCGCGCGGTTCTGGCGTGAGCAGCCCTGCTTCTTCGTAGAAGCGTACGGTGCGCAGGGTGCTATTCGACAGTCGAGCCATGTCTCCAGTGGTCAACATGGTTCCGTTCCCGTTGGGCGGTCGGCGATCTTCCCTTCCGTCGGACAAGCGCGTTGAGCTTAGGAAGCAGATCGAACTCGGTCAAGTCGACCACCCTCCACGACGCTCCGTAGGAGCTCCGATTCGCGCGCTGGACGAAACCCTCGTGATGCACGATTTCTGTAGCGTGGGCGAAACGGGCGGCACGGGCCCGACTCACGAAGTCGGCCAGAGCAGAATGGCAAGCTTCGTGAGAAAAAAGTCTGCAACGAGGATGGCGATCGAGATCACGACCACCGTCCGTGTGGTACTGTTCCCGACTCCTGCGGTACCGCCGGTCGTCGTCATCCCGAAGTGACAGCCGACCAGCGCGATGATGGCGCCGAAAAACGGAGTCTTCGCCATCCCGCTCACGACGTCGGCCATCGTCACCGTGCCGAGCGCGGTGCGAAGGAAAAACGACGACGGAATGTCGAACTGTAGGTCCGTGATCAGCATCGCGCCCGTGAAGCCGAGCACGAGCGCGAACGTGGCGAGGACCGGCATCACCAGGACTGACGCGACGAGACGAGGCCAAACGAGCTTCTTCAGCGGATCGGCGCCGAGCGCGCGGATCGCGTCGATTTGCTCGGTGACGTTCATCGAGCCCACCTCGGCTGCCATCCCCGAGCCGATTCGACCGCCGACGATCACGGCCGTGAGCGTCGGGGCGAGCTCGCGCGCGAAGGAGAGGGCGACGACGCGCCCCGTGTACTCCATGCCCCCGAACTTGCGGAGCCCGAACGCGAACTGGACGGCCATCACCATCCCGATGAAAACGCTCGTGACGGTGACGATGCCCACCGAAGCGACGCCGAGCGCCTCGAGCTGCGCGATGATCGCCTTGCCCTCGAAGGGCCGTTTGAAGCCGGCGCGCACTGCGCGCACCGTCATCTCCGAGAGCAGTCCTAAGTGACGGAGGAGCCCGAGGACGCTCTCGGTCCAGCGCGCGAGAAGCGTCGGGGGCGGGGGCGGCACGAGCGTCGTGCGGCTGCCGCGGCTGATCGGTCCTTCGCTCGCGTCCGGCGTGCTCGTGGTCACACTCGCCCCTCAAACCTCTGTCGAAAACCCACGCACGAAGCGCTCGAAGTCGGAAAGACCGGCGCGTCCCTCCCGGCCGCCGATCCACATGAAGTCGTAGACGCAGCCGTCCTTCTTCAAGACGTAAACGACGAAGCGTCGCGGGACGCCGTCGAGCTCGGCGACGAGCTCCGTCCGGAGTGCCTCGCGACCATCGAGGTCGAGCGGCTGCTGCGAGACGATCTCCCGATCGGTGAAATGCAAGAAGAGGTGATGCGTCAGTGCCTCGAGCGGGACGTCGTCCCCGTCGAGACCGCAGCGTCCGTTCACCGCGACGGTCGCGGCGCGCGTGTCGTCTCGAAACGCGAGCAGCGCGCCTTCGACCTCGACGGCACGCCACGCGGGAGACACCGGCCCGACGCGGAACTCCAGGTCGTCGCCGCGGTACACGCTCCCGTCGAATGCGGCCTTGCCGCACGACCCGAGCGCGAGCCCGGCTAACAAGCCAAGCAACGAAAGCGGAAGACGCATCCGAGTGCGCACGTTAGCACGCCCGTTCCCGCGTGCCGTTCCGCCCCTCGGCGCCGAAACGCCGCACGAGCGTGGCGCCGGGTGCAGGGCAACCGTGGAGAGCAGGTGGGTGCTACGCTGAAAACGGCATGCTGCCGATCGGCGACCAGAATCCCACACGCGGAACACCGTTCGTGAACTACCTGCTCCTGTTCGCGAACATCGCGGCGTTCGTCTGGCAGTACCTGCTGATTTCGGCCGGCGGCGAGGCCTGGGTCATCCCCGGCTACGGCCTCGTGCCGACGCGGTTCGTGGCCGATCCGACGGGCGAAGCGTTCACGATCCTGACGAGCATGTTCATGCACGGGGGCTTCGGGCACCTCGCCGGCAACATGCTCTACCTCTACATCTTCGGCGACAACGTCGAGGACGCGATGGGCCACTTCCGCTACCTCGCGTTCTATCTGCTGTGCGGGATCGGCGCGGGGCTCGCCCAGGTCGCCATCGGGCCGGACAGCACCATCCCCATGGTCGGGGCCTCGGGGGCGATCGCCGGCACGCTCGGGGGCTACATGGTCCTCTACCCGCGGGCCCCCATCACGCTGCTCAACCCGGTGCCGCTTCTCTGGCTCTTTTTCGGCCTGTTCATCGTGCTGCCGGCCTGGCTCGTGATCGGGATGTGGTGCATCTGGAACCTCCTCAGCGGCGTCGGACAGCTCGGCATGGCCGACGCGGGCG
>CAYYWA010000242.1:0-8801 GCA_964475255.1 uncultured Sorangium sp. | reverse complement strand
CGATCACACGCCCGAGGTGCCGGGCGCCTCGAGCGTGTGATCGAGGCAGCTTCCCGCCGGATCGCACAGATTTGTGCAGCCCGCTTCACAGCAACGGGCGATGAATCCCGGGTCCGGCACGCAATTGCCCGAGGCGCACTGCGCACCCGACGTGCACCGCTCTCCCTCGATTCGGGGGCTGCCACAGCTCTCGACCTCGGGATCGCAGGTCACGCAGCGCGAGCCGTCGCTCGCGCAGACGGTCCCCGGGACGCACTCGATCGCGCAACAGATGCGCTCGCCCTCGCGGCCGCCGCGCTCGCAATGCTCGGTGCTGCAATCCGAGTTGCGCCGGCAACGCGCCCCCTCTGGCACCGTGAAGTCCGTAGCGGCGCAGGCGATGCCGAGCCAGGGGACTGCCGCGAAAAACCCACGGAGCCCGGTGAATCCGCGCCGGCGTGGGCGAAGTCGGGCTCGAAGCCGGTCGCTCATGGGTCAGGAATGCCTTACGGATCGGGAAGCGTCTTGTACGCGATTGCAGGTGTCCGTCGGAATGGCCGGCGTGCGCGCGCCACGGGTCATCGCTGCGCGAGGCGCGGAGCTTCTTCGCGGAGTCGAGGCGCGGCGCGCACGCCGGGTCCACGCGGCGCCCTCGGTGCTTCGTCGCCCAATCGCGCGTACTGCCCCGGGGTCAAGCCAATCAATCGCTTGAAGTGCCGCGTGAGATGGCTCTGATCGACGAAGCCGAAGTCCGCCGCTACGTGCGCGGAGGGTTTTCCGTCGCGCAGCGCCTTTTGCGCGAGCCCGAGTCGAATCCGAAGCTGATACGCGTGGGGTGGCAGACCGAAGCGACGCTTGAAGGCGCGGAGCGCCTGAAAGCGGCTCAACCCGGTTTCTCGCGCGAGGGCCGCGAGGTCGATGTTCGCCGAGGCATCTTCGTGGAGGCACTCGAGCACCCGTTCCGCCGCGCGGGCGTCCCGGTCGAGCCGCGGCGGCGGAGCCCAGGTCCGATCGAGGGCCTCGCTCGCGATCCGCGCCATGAGCTCGACCATGTTGGATTGCGCCTCGAGCGCCGTCGCTCCCGCATGGAACGCATCGAACACGGCCGAGAGCGCACGCTGGAGCGCGGGAGAGGCAGTCGTGAACGGGCGGAGGTGGACCCGGCTCGGGGAGACACCATGCTCCTCCAGGTAGCCGGCGAGCACGTTCGAGTCGATCGTCAGTGAGCTTCCCGTTCCGCCGGCGTGCACTTTGCGCGCGGCGAAGACCTCGCCCGGATGCGCGGCGAGCACCGTCCCCGGCCCGAGCTGGGCCTCCCGGCGCCGGTGCCAGACGTCACCGCACCAGGTGAGGGGAGCGAGAAACTCGTAGTCGGTGCTGTAGCAGCGCCACGTCCGAACGGTGTCGACGACCGTGCGGACCTCGCTTCCCGGGAGGTCGGCCCGTCTGTGAAAATACACCTTCTCCGCATTCGTGATGGACTTCCCCATGTCGAATCGCTCCGAAAAACAGCCGTACTTCGAACGGCGAGTCGAACGTCTTCGCGACCTCGGAGTTACGAAGTACCTCCAAACGCGGAATGGGAGAACCACCCTGCCTGCACTTCACCCGTGATGCGGCGTCACGAATCGCCGGGGCATCCGCCTTTCCCGAGGCGGCTCACGCCCGCGATTTGCTGGCCGCCCGGCAACGCTCACCCCAAATCCCACGCCCAAGCCGGCGAAAATCCCGCACTTTCGCGCCATGGGAGTAGACTCCCCCTCCACGGCGGCCGAATGATCACGGAAACGAGCGAGCTCCAGGTCTTTCACTGCGTCGTGAAGCACGCGAGCTATACGAGGGCAGCGGACGAGCTCGGTTTGAGCCCGTCTGGCGTGAGTCGCGTGGTGTCCCGGTTGGAGGAGCGGCTCGGGGCTCGGCTGGTCCAGCGAACCACGCGCAAATTTTCGCTCACCGAGGCGGGCGCGGAATTCCATGCGCGCACGGTCCAAGTGCTGGCCGATTTGGCGGAAGCCGAGGCGGAGGTGCAGCGAACGGCGCGCAACCCTCGCGGGACGCTCCGGATCAGCGCGCCCGTCGTGTTCGGGCAACTCCACCTCACGCCCATGCTCGAGTCGCTGCTCGGAACGTTCCCCGAGCTCTCGGTGGATGTCTCGTTGACGAATCGATTCGTCGATCTCGTGGAAGAAGGGATGGACTTGGCCATTCGCATCGGTTCGCTCTCCGACTCGCGGCTCGTCGCCCGCCGGCTGTGCACGAACCATCGCGTCCTGGTTGCGACACGGGACTATCTCTCCCGCCGCGGCGAACCCAAGCATCCGCGGGACCTCTTCGATCACGAGTGCGTGCTGTTCACCGGTTTCTCCCGACCTCGCGAGTGGAGGCTCCTCGGTCCGGAGGGGCCCGTCACCGTTCCCGGCTCGGGGCGAGTGTCGGCGAACAACGTCGAGGTGCTCACGGCCTCGGCGATGCAAGGCTTCGGTATCACCCTCGGGGCGACGCTCTCCGTCGGCCCGGCGCTGCTCTCCGGCCAGCTCGTCCGCGTGCTGCCAGAGTGGGAGTTCGAGCCGACGGCGGTCTTCGCGGTTTATCCTTCCGCCCGCCAGCTCTCGACGAAGGTTCGCGCAACGGTGGATTTCCTTGCCGAGCGCTTTCGGGATCCGCCGAGCTGGGATCGGGCGCTCATCGGGCGCGTGCCGGGTTTTCCTGGCTGAGCGGAGGCCAGCGCTCGCGCACGGGGCTTACCCCGGCGCGCAGTACTCGAGGAACCGCTCGGGGTGCTTTACACCGCTCCGCACGAACCAGGCGCGGGCTTCCGCCGTGATCGCTCGGCCGGTTTCTCCCGCGATCAGCCGCCCGCGGCGAAACTGGGCGGCCGTCGCCAAAAGCTCCATGTCGGCGCCGCGGAGCTCGCGCTCGGCCCGTTCCAGCGCGCGGATCGCGAGCTCGCGGCGGCCGTGGATCGCGTAGCGCAGCGCGCGCGCGAGCGTGGCGCATGCGGAGGCCCAGGACACGTCCTCCCGCTCGAGGGCTCGGATGTCGCGATCGAGCGTGCTCGCCGCGGTGTCATCGTGTCCGACGTCGCGGAGATAGGCGAGGCACACCTTCGTGCGATGGTGCACCGCCTCGACGCGCAAGGCTTGGGTTCGGAGGAGCAACGAACGCTCGAGCTTCGGCCAGGTCGCGAGCAGGTGCTTCATGGCCTCGTCGGCACGCCCCGAATAGAGGGCGCAGTTGAGGTGCGCGAGCAGCTCGTTGTAGTGCTGCATGTGAAAGCCCTCCTGCGACCAGCGGCGCATCACGGCCTCGGTCTCCGCAAGTCCACCCTGCGGGTCGTCCTTCGAGAGCGAGAGCAGGGTGGAGAGGCGCACGCGAATCACGCACTCGGCGTGCAGGTTGCCGCGCTCCCGCGCGCGCTCCACGAGCTCCGGGACCCGTCGCGCGATGGCCGGAATGTCGCCCAGGAAGGCGAGGGCATTCAGTTGGAAGCGTTGCGCCGCGTTCACCTCCCAAATCGCTCCCGGGAGATCGATCAGAATCTGCTCGGCGCGCGAGAGCAGCTCCTGCGCGGCTTTCCAACGCCCTGCCAGGTACTTGCCGAGCCCCGCGGTGAAGGTGGCGAGGCCGATGGCGTGCGGATTGCCGACTCGCTCGGCGAGCTCGAGCGCGGCGCGCGAGACTTCCTTCGCTTCGCGCTCGGAGCTGCTGCCTCCGGTCGCGCGGAACCCGGCTTCCATGGCGAGCGCTCGGGCGACTCGGTACGGCTCGCCGCTGTCGAGGGACAAGAGCAGGTGCCGAGTCTGGAAGTCCGCCGCCCGGATCGTGTCGACGAGCCCGAGCCCGAGCGCGACGCTCCAGCAGGCGTCGATGCGCAACAGCTCCTCCTCGGAGATCTGGCTGACGTGCCGCTCCTCGAAATCGAGCCCGCGCATCCAGGTGCGCACGCGCTGAAACAGGAAGCTCGCGAGCGCGCGCTTCGGTGTGGGGGCGAGGCGCATTCCGATGTGGGTGAGCACGTCGTCGAGCACGCGCACGCCCTCGTCGATGTGCCCGCTCACGAGCAAGAGCTCGGCGGCGCGGTGTCTCAGGTTCACCGCCGTGTGCGTCGGGGCGCCGCGCGTCGCTTCGAGGAACCAACGCGCAGCGCTCGCTGCCCGCCCCGCGCTGGCCAGCACCTCGCCGAGGCGGGTTTGGAGTCGCCGCGTGCGCTCCGCATCCTTCGCGGCGCCGGGCAGGGCGCGCTCGTACCAGACGGCGGCGTCGAGGAACGCGAGCGCCTTCTGGGAAGCATCTCCGGCGCGCTCGGCGTACACCGAGCCCTTATCGACGTTGCCCGCAGCGAGGTAGTGGGTCGCGAGCTGCTCCACGTCGGCGTCGCTCCGGCTCTCGATGGCGCGCGCGAGCTCTCCGTGCAGTCTTCGCTCCTCCTGCGCGTCGATCTCTGCGAGCACTGCCTCGCGAATCTGGTCGTGGTAGCACTCGATGAGCCGTGACGGCGTGGGCCAAGCGCCGATGAAGTGGCGTGCCGAGAGCAACGAGAGGTCTCCCCCGATCTCGTGCGCGCCCGCGGCGGACGCGACCGCGGCCTCGTCCACGGGTCGCCCGGCGAGGGCGACCAACTTGAGCACCTCCGCCGTCGGTGGCGGGAGCGTCTTCACCCAGCGTCGCATGAACGATGGAAGCGAGCCGCCCGACTCGGAGGTCGGCATGGCGTTGCGCGACAGGGCGAGCACGAAGAACGGGTTGCCGCGCGCCTCCGCCGTGATGTCGCGAATCGAAGAGTCGAGGCTGGCGCTCAGGGTCCCAGTCTGCCGGGCGAGCTCGCTCGCTTCTTCGTCGGACAACCCCGTGAGGTGGAGCTCGACCAGCTCGAACCGCGCGCGCTTGGTCTCGCTCGCGCCCGCAACGAGCTCCCTCAGCGCTTCGGGCGCGGGTCGCCGGGACGTCCCGATGAGCAGGCACTCGGGCGGTTCGCGCCCGCCGAACACGTTCGCGAAGAGGAGGGCGCTGTCGGCGTCGCTCCACTGCAGGTCGTCCACCACGATGACGAGGCGCCGGACGCTCGCGAGCCGCCGGAGGAGCTCCGCGAACGCCGCGAAGCCGCGCAGCCGGAGCTCGGTGGGGTCTGCCGGTTGCAGACGCTCGCCGGACGCTCGGATCGCCGGGACGCGAGCGAGGACCGGGAACAAGGTCGTGAGCGGCGACGGATCCCGCGGGACGACCAGCCCGGCCACGTCTTCGCCGCTTCCCGACAAGTAGCCGCTCAACGCGTCGGCGATCTGGTCGAAGGCTTTGTAAGGAACGGATTCGTGCTCGTAGCAGCGCCCGGCCAGCACCGTCACGTCCGGCTCCTTGCGGATGCGGCGCAAGAAGGCATCGACGAGCGCCGTCTTTCCGATCCCCGACTCGCCGGAGATCGTGGCCACGACGAGCTTGCCGGTGCGCACGCTCTCGAACGCGTCCGAGAGCGCCGAGAGCTCGCGCGTGCGGCCGACGAAGGGGCCCGAGAGCGGACGGGCCTCGGAGTTGGCGACGCGGGTGCTACGGGCCCCCGATCCGAATATCTGCTCGAGCTCCGCGCCGCTCGGACGGACACTCGGGTCGCGCGCAAGCAAGCGCAGGCAAACCTCCTCGAACTCGGGGGGCGTCCCCGGCACGAGGCTGCTCGGTGGATCGGGCGCGTGAAACAGCTTGAGCGAGAGCAGCTGGTGAACGAGACCCCGGAACGGAAGACGGCCGACCAGCGCCTGGTAGAGCATCACGCCGACCGCGTACCAATCCGATGCCGGCCCGACCGCTTCGCCCGTGAAGAGCTCGGGCGCCATGTAGACCGGCGTGCCGCGCAGGCCCTCCTGCGAGCCTTGCTGCAAGAGGCCGTGTGCATCGCTCGTCAGGCCGAAGTCCAGCACCACCACTTGGCCGCTTCGCGAGACGAGCACGTTCGAAGGCTTGAGATCGCGATGCACCTTGCCCGCCGCGTGCAGCGCGTTCACGCCGACCACGAGCTGCCCGAAGGCTCGGCGCAGCTTCCCGTAGAAGCCCTCACCGAGCGGCACGGATTCGAGCTCGACGGTTTCGTCCGCGTCGAGGCCCTCGGAGGGGCGCTCGCGGCGGACATCGACGGTGGAGACGAGAACGGCGCCGTCCGTCGTGGTGGAGCGCCCCAGGTACTCCAGGAACGGCACCCCATCGACGTAGTCCATCACGAAGAACCACTGTCCGTCGGTGCACGACAGCTCGTGCATCTTGACGAGGTTCGGGTGCAGCACGCCGGCGAGCGAACGGAACTCGCGTTTCAGTCGGTAGATGGCGTCGGGCTCGACGTTGTTCAGGGTCTTGATCGCGACCCGCTCGTTGCGCTCGCTGTTGTACGCCTCGTAGACGACACCCATCCCTCCCGCTCCGATGCAACGCATCACCCGGAACCTTCCGAGCGTGCTCCCCACGAGCGGAGCCTTGAGGGGGTCGATGCGCCTCACCTGCATCCAATCAGGCTACACAAGCGTATGCAGCGGAACAACCAGGGGAAACCCGAGCCGTATCACTCCCGGGTACGGAATGTGAGGATGTCGTACGTGTACACCCCGAGGCGGGTCGCGTACTCCAGGAACCGAACTGCGCGCCTCGCCGCCCCCTGCTCTCCGAGCTGACTCACGATCGTGGGCAATACTTGGTAGTTCGGGAGCGTGTTGGGCGTCACGTCGTCCACGTGCATGAGCTCGAGGCCATTTCGCGTCGCGAGTCGCCGATAGAGTCCGCGTGTCGGCGGCGGCGCGGCATCTCCGTAGGTCCCGCGAACCGCCGAATGGAAGGGGAGATAAAGGAGCGCGAGCAGGGGCAGCCGCAGCGGGCGAGCGACGAAGTCCGACACCACGAGGCGCCCACCGGGTTTGAGCACCCGGCGTATTTCGGCCAGGTAGCGATCCCGTGACGAAAAATGAAAGATGCACTCCACCGACAACACGGCATCGAGGCTCGCGTCGTCGAAGGGCAGCTCGCACGCGTCCGCGACCACGAAGTCGATGCGGTTGTTCGAGCCTGGGCGCGGTTTCACGTTCGCCCGCGCGTGCTCGAGCTGCCGCGCATCGATGTTGACGCCCACGAGGTCGAGTCCTTCGAAGGTCTCGTTGAGCAGGGAGACCGCGCCCCCGAGGCCGCACCCCACGTCGGCGATGCGCTTTCCCGGGCCGAGATCGAGGTGGAGGAAGTGCCTCCGAGTGAGGTCGTCCATCGCGCGGCAGTAGCCCTCGACGGAAACATCGGCCGACTCGGGGCTCGCCCAGTAGCCCCAGTGCAGGTTCTTGCTCCAGGCATGGGCGACGAGCTCGTTGTCGGCGCGGAGCGCGTCGAGCACGAACTCGATGTACGGCATGGCGGGGATGCGAGTGGTCAAGTGTCGTACTCCTGTGTCCGCGGGCAATCCTGCGCGGGCGCCCAGGCCGCGGCAAGCCTCGCGGCCCAGCACCAGCGCGCGCCCTCGAGCGGGGGTGATCCGCTGTCCGTGCTTTTTTCAGCGCGCGATGAGCAGGAGCACCTGAATCATCGGGCGCCCGGTCGGGCCTCGGACTTCGCGCACGGCCAACCCGTACGAGGCGGAGCGGAGCTCGAGGAACTGGGACGGGATTTCGAGCTCCGACGACTGGGGCAAGAGCTGGGCACCGGCCACGAGCCCTTGCGGAGCGTCGCTCCCGAGCCCGGCCACCGCTTCGGCGATCGCTTTTCCGACGGGCGCGAGGTCCTCGGGGCTGCCCGCACTGCCGAGGCTCGCGACGTGCTCCTCGGCGAGCTCTGCGAGCAGGGCGCTCTCGCGCGCCGGAGCGAGCCCGCGGTCGCGACGAGCGCGCGTGAGCGAGCGGACGATCGCGGCGCGCGCCTCGTCTGCGGACTCCGCCTTGCCGGGTCGCGCGAAGACTTGGGTCACCAGGAGGTTCTTCGGGTCTTCCACGCCGCCCCGCACGATGCCGATGCCTACGTGGGTCACGTCTCGGGACAGGATGTTTTCGCGATGGCCGGGGCTCTTCATCAAGCTCTCCTGGCTTCGCTTCACGTCGGGGGCTTCCGAAAGGTTCTCCCTCGCGGCGAGGAACAGGTATCCCGCCGCGTTCAAGCGATCATCGAGCGAGCCGCTCGTCGGCGACTCGTGCGCGAAGAAGCGGTGATCGCGCATGTCGGCCGAGTGATAGCGAGCGATCTCGGCGAGCGCGTCGTCGTACTGGAGCGGAGGGAGGCCGTGTGCCGCTCGGTCCTGGTTCAAGAGCTCGAACTGAGCCCGTTCGTCGCGACGGATCTCGGGAGCCGCAGGGATGCGCGCGAGCCCGCTGCCGAAGCGGGCGCTCGGAGCCCGGGAGCAGGCGCTCGCGACCGCGAGGCACGCGAGCACGAGGAAGAGGCGGTGGTTTCGGAACGCGGGCATGGTCGCTCTTCGAGGTGAACGCTCGAGGGGCGGACGCCGAGGCGCCCTCCGGCGTCAGCTCGAAATTTAGGCTAGACCGGCGGCGATGGTGCGGACGATCGTGCTCGCGAGCCAGAACGCGGGAAAGCTGGCGGAGCTCCGCGCGCTGCTGTGCGACTTGCCGGTGCGTGTGGTGGGCGTGACGGAGGCGCTCGGGCGGCCCCTCGACATCCCGGAAACGGGCGAGACGTTCGAGGAGAACGCGATCGCGAAGGCGAGCACAGTGTGCGCGGCTACGGGAGAGCTCGCGCTCGCGGACGACAGCGGCCTCGAAGTGCGGGCGCTCGGCGGCCGGCCCGGCGTGCGCTCGGCGCGGTTCGCGCACGAGCCCGCGACCGACGCCCAGGTCACCACGATACTCACGGGTATG
>CAYYWA010000241.1:0-8895 GCA_964475255.1 uncultured Sorangium sp. | reverse complement strand
AGCTCGGACCAGAGGACCATCGTTCCAAGGATCAGAAATGCTCTTTTAAGGCGCATGGTGTGATCGTGCTTCGCGCTGCACACCGCTTCCCCTCCGGTCGGGCCCGGCCGGGGTAGCGACGACACTCTCGGAAGCGACCGTGACCTCCTCGCGAGGCATCTTCCTCCGCAAGAAGAGGACACGCCAAGCAGAAAACTCGACGCCCGATTAGTCCGACCACCCGACCTGTCCGGCCAGTCGCCTCGACGCGCGCCGTTGTCATAAACCGTTGCGGTCTTGCGGGCTTTGATCGCAGGGCGTACCGTGACCTAGTACGTGCGGAGAGGAATGGCATCCATCCCGCGAAAGGCATTCGGGTCGGCGGACCGAAATCCGGGCGGCCCGCCAGGCTCGAGCCGGGCGATGGAGTATCGGCCGACGGTCCCCCCCGCCGTTCCGCAGGACGCGTCCGACGAAATGCTCATGGTGCGCTACCAGCGCGGTGACCGGCAGGCGTTCGCCGAAATCGTGCGACGCCATCACCGGCGCGTCTACAACTTCGCCCTGCTGCAGCTCTGCTCCGAGCGCGCCGCCGAGGATGCGGCAGAAGACGCGTTCAGACGGCTCGTGCAGAATGCCGCGCGGTTCAAGCACGAGGCGCGATTCTCGACGTGGCTGTACCGAATCGTGCACGAGGTGTGTTCGCGCGCGCTCGAGAGCGGCCGCGCGCGACGCGCCGAACAGAACGCGATCCGTGACGATGCGCTCTTGCTCGAAACGGAAGAGAGCGGCATCGGTCGACACTCCGCGCCGGCGCTCGAGCGCGCGAAGGGCCTGTCGCCGATCGCGGCATCCGTCGTCGGCGCGCTCGACGAGCTGCCCGACGATCAGCGGGCGGTGTTCCTGCTCAAGGAGGTCGCTCACCTTCCGTTGCGCGACATCGCCGAGGTCACCGACACGACGGAGCACGCCGTGAAGACGCGGCTCCGCTACGCTCTCGATCGACTGCAGCGCGTGCTGTCCGGATTCGAGGAATACGCGCGGGCTCTCCGCTGAACGAGGGGCCGTGGACTGCGAGAAGTTCGACAGAATTTGCCTGGATTTCCTGTACGACGAGCTCGACGAGCTCACCCATGCCGGCGCCAAACGGCACACGGAGCATTGCCTGCGCTGTCGCGACATCGCGGCGCGCGTGCGCGCGACGCGCGAGGTCGGGCGGGTGCCGGAGGTCGATCCGCCGGAGGGGCTCGAGGTTCGCATCCTGGTCGCCGAACGCCGCGCGCGCGCCGAGCTGCCCCTTCGCCAGCGCTTCGGTCGCGTGCTGTCCGTGCTCGCGAGCTACGCGATGCGCCCACAGCTCGCGATGGGCGCGCTGCTCCTGCTCGTGATCGCCTCGAGCATGATCCTCTTCCGCGCGCGCCCCGGCGAGCAGATGAACGTGTTCGTCACCGAGCGCGGCATTCCGGAGAGCGATTCGGACACTGTCGCGATCCTTCCGCTCCGTACGCGCATCAAGGACGCCGAGGACGCGCCCCGGGCTCGCGTCTCGGTCAACGCTCGGCAGCCCGAGCCCGCGCCGGACGTCACGGACGCGACGAGCGAGAGCACGGCGCCCGCGCCCGCGGACACGGCGGACCGCGACTACGAGCGCGCGCTCGCCGCGTATCGCGATCGGCGATTCACGGAAGCGGAAGAGCGCTTTTTGGCGATCGCGGCCCGCGGCGCGGAGAAGGCGCCCGCGGCGGCGCTGCAGGCCGCGCAAGCCGCGCGCGCGCGTTCCGGCTGTCCAGCGGCGGCGCCGTTGTTCGAGAAGGCATATCAAAGGTTCCCGCACACGCAGCCCGGGCAAGAAGCCGCGTGGCAAGCTGCAGGGTGCTACCGCACGCTCGGCGATTTCGAGCGCGCGCGGCAGCACTACCAGGCACTGCTCGACCGCCCCGGCTACGCGGATCGCGCGCAAGCCGCCCTCGCCTCGATGGGCGACTCACCGCGATGACGTCCTGACGCGAGCGCTTTCCGAGCTGCGTCCCCGCGCGGCCCCTCATCCGCCGGCGCTCGAGGTCAGTTCCTCGAGTTGCGAACGTAGGCGATGGTGCGGACCAGATCGAGCAAGCGCTCGCGCGCTTCGCGCGTGAGATCCACGAAGCGGATCCCCATGCCGGGGTTCGGGTTGTCAGCGAGCATCCGCACCGGGTTCACCCACTGGACCTGGCCGACCGCGACGAACGCGTCGCCGCTCCCAGGAGGCATGAAGCGCAGCGTGAGCCGCGTGCCAATCTCGAGCGGCTCGTTCGTGCGTACGAAGATGCCGAGCTCGGAGATGTTGGTGATGTCCGCGTACAGGAAGGTATCCCCCGTCTCGCAGTCGACGGACCACGTCACGTCGATGCGCTCCGCAGAGCGGCGCTCGGACATCGGTGGCCGCTCGGAAGGTTTTGGATCGTCGCTCCTCACCAGACCCCGCTTAGCACTGCCGCGCGCTCGCTGCCTAGGCCGTCGCAGGTGGTCGCTCCGCGCACCTTCTGGCCGTTATCGCGCGCGGCACGTCGCAGCGCGCGCCCTGCCCTCGAAAATGTCACGCGCGTGGCTAAAGTGTACCCTGCCTGCAAATGGGGGGAGCGCTCCTCGCGAGCGCCCACACGCGTTCGTCGCGTGTAGCAACGAGGATCGCGTTTCGGAACGGCCGAGGCGAGCGCGGAGCTCACGTCGGAGACCGGGCCTGCATGCCCGCGTCGCGGCTACCCCGAAACGAGGGGACCGGGACCCGCAGAGGACGGGCAAAGGGGCCGCTCGCGGTTCGCAAGCGGGGTTTCGGCGAATGGAAGTTGCAGCGCTCGGTGCTTGGCGGTAGGGCGCTCCCCCTTACGATGCGCTTTGGTACGGTCTCGATCGTCGGTCGGACGAACGTCGGCAAGTCGACGTTCCTCAACGCCGTGCTCGGCGAGGACCTGGCCATCGTCTCGCCCCTGCCGCAGACCACCCGCGACACGCTGCTCGGCGTGGTCACGCGCGACGACGCGCAAATCGCGTTCGTGGACACGCCGGGGCTTCACGAGCCGAAGTCCGAGCTCGGCCGGCGCATGAACCTGAGCGCGCTCGACGCGCTCCGCGGCACCGATGCCGTGCTGTTCATGACCGACACGGACGTGCTCCTGCGCGGCGGGAGCTCGAAGCCGCCCGAGATCGCGCGCGAGGACCGCGACATCGTCGCCCAGCTCCCCTCCGAGACCCCGGTCGTGCTCGTCGTGAACAAAGTCGACCGGGTGAAGAACAAGCCGCGGCTGCTCCCCTTGCTCGAAGCGTGGTCCAAGCTCCACGACTTTCGCGCGATCGTCCCCACGAGCGTGCTCCGCGACGACGGCGTCGATCGCGTGCTCGACGAGCTCGTCGCCGTCCTCCCGGAGAGCGATCCAGGGTACGCGTCGGACACGCTGACCGATCGCCCGATGCAGTTCTTCGTGCGCGAGTACGTCCGCGAGCAGATCCTGAACGCCACGCGCGGCGAAGTCCCCCACGCCGTGGCCGTCACCGTCGACCGCTACGAAGAAGGACGCATCCCGCGCATTTCGGCGACCATTCACGTCGAGAAGCTCGGGCAGCGCAAGATCCTGGTCGGAGAAGGCGGCGCCATGCTGCGTCGGATCGGCACGGCGGCGCGAGGACGCATCGAGCATCTGGTCGGCACGCAGGTGCACCTCGAGCTCTTCGTGCGCGTGACGGAGCGCTGGAAGAACGCGCCGCGCATGCTCTCGGAGCTCGGCTACGAGAAGGTCGGCGCGGAGCGCCCCGAACGGCCACGCCGGCGCGCGCGTCCGAGGAGGTCGCCGTGAAACCCATCGTCGCCATCGTCGGTCGGCCGAACGTCGGCAAGAGCACGCTGTTCAACCGCCTGGTGGGCAAGAACCTCGCGATCGTGCACGACCTGCCCGGTGTGACGCGCGATCGGCACTACGCTGACGCGCTGATCGGCGGCCGCGAGATCACGCTCGTCGACACGGGCGGGTTCGACCCGGAGAGCGAGGATCCGATGCAGGCGGGCATCGTGCGCCACGTGCTCTCGGCGATCGAGGAGGCCGACGCGGTGCTGTGCGTGCTCGACGGATCGATGCCGCCGACCGGGCCCGACAGAGAGGCCGTGGCGCTCCTTCGCCAGAGCGAAAAGCCGACGATCTTCGTCGCGAACAAGGTCGACACGAAAGAGCACGAGCTCGGCACGGGCCCGCTCTACGAGCTTGGCCTCCCCGAGGTGATCCCGGTCTCGGCCCTCCACGGACGTGGCACCGCCGAGATCGGCAGGGCGCTGCGCGAGCTCTTGCCGAAGGCGCCCGCCCGCGCGCCGGAAGAAGGGGAGCGCGCGCCGCGCATCGCGCTGATCGGCAGGCCCAACGCGGGCAAGTCGTCGCTGTTCAACCGCCTCGTCGGCGAGGAACGCTCGCTCGTCGATGCCCGGCCGGGCACGACGCGCGATCCCGTCGACGAGCGCATCGAGTTCCAGGGTCGGCCCTTCCTCGTGGTCGACACCGCGGGGATCCGCCGTCGACCGAACGTCGAGCGCGGCGTCGAGCTCGTCAGCGTGCTGCGCGCGATCCGCGCGCTCGAACGCGCCGAGGTCTGCGTGCTGGTGTGCGACTCGACGGAAGGCGTGACCCAACAAGACGCTCGCCTGCTCGCCCTTGCGGCCGAGCGACGTCGCGCCGTCGTCGTCGCGCTGAACAAGACGGACCTCCTGGATCCGAAGCAGCGCCGCGAGGCGGTGACGAATGCCGAGGAAACGCTCGCCTTCGCTCGCTGGATCACCATCGTTCCGATCAGCGCGCGCACGGGCGACAACGTGCCCAAGCTGATGCGGACCGTCGAGCGCGCCGCCGCCGAAATGCGACGCCGCGTGGGCACGAGCGAGCTGAACCGCTTCTTCGAAGAGGTGCTCGCCCGCCATCCGCCGCCCACGCACAAGGGGCAGGCGCCTCGCATCTACTACGTGACGCAGGCGGAGACCTCGCCGCCCGTGTTCGTCGCCGTCTCGAGCCACCCCGAGCACATCAAGCCGAGCTATCAGCGGTTCGTCGCGAACCAGATCCGAAAGGCGTTCGGCTTCGAGTCCGTGCCGATCACGGTGCACTACCGCATGAAGCGCCGCCGCGAGTGAGCGCCCAACGCGTCCGCCCGGAGCCCAGGGGGGCCAGAAATCGAGGCTCAGCGGATCCAGCGGCTCATCGCTGCGAGGGCGGTAACGTCTTCCACCGTCTCCGGGAACGCGGGGATCTCGACGCGCAGCGGGAGCCGCTCCGCTCCGAGCGGTGTCGCGCGCGAAAGGTGAGCCGTGAGCGTGCGTCGCTCGAGCTCGGCCATCGCTTGCTCGTCGCGGTAGGCGCGCAAGATGCGCTCGGGCAGCCCCTCCGTCGCAGCGATGCCGTGCCTCCGGAGCGCGGCCTCCACCGCGGCGTACGGGGGCTCGGCACCGCGCACCGGGCGCGTGCGGTTCACGACCAGGGCGTCGGCGCGCATGCCGAGCCGTTCCAGCCGATCGGCGAAGAACGCCGCCGCATCGAGCGCCGCCGACGCCGGGGCGGCGACCAGCACGTACGCGAAGTCGGGCCGGCGAAACGCGAGCGCCACGCGCTCGGCGCGCTCGCGGAATCCGCCGAACAGCTCGTTCACGCGAGCGATGAACTCGGCGAGGTGCTCGAGGAATCCTCGTCCCGTGAGCCGCGCGACGCCGCGCAGCACGAGCGCGACGCTCCGCGCGAAGAAGTTCACGCCGATCCTGCCGGAACGCGTGAAGACGTCGGCGATCCAGCGCAGCGCGGCGCTGTCGAGCGTCTCGATCAGGCGCTCGGGCGCGTCGAGGAAGTCGAGCGCATCCGCCGCGGGCGGCGTGTCGAGCACGATGACGTCGAAGCGCTCGTCCGAGAGCACGGAGAGCACCTTTTCCATCGCCATGTACGCCTGCGTGCCCGCGAGCTGCGTGGACACGTAGTGGTAAAACTCGTTGTCGAGGATGCGACGTGCCGCCTCCGGGCTCGAGGCGTAGCGGCGAACGAGCTCGTCGAACGTCCCCTTCGTGTCGAGCATCACCAGGGTGAGCTCTCCCGTGAGCGTCATCCCCGCCGCGCGAAAGCGCTCGGGGTCGACCCGCTGCTCGGCCCCGGAAGCGGCGTCCAGGCCCAGCCGGTCGAACAGGCGCTTCGCGGGGTCGATGGTGAGGCACAGCACGCGCCGCCCCTGCTCCGCCGCGGACAGGGCGAGCGCCGCCGCCACCGTGGTCTTGCCCACGCCGCCTGCGCCCGCGATCACGACGACCCGTCGCGCGAGCAGCAAGGAGAGCAGGGAACCTTCGGCCATGGCCCGCGTATAGCCGACCCGGAAAGGCCGCGCGAATCCGGCCCGCGACCCGCATCGCTCGTCCTCGCTCGACGGACGCCGAGCCCGATGGGCACTGCGCGAGCGATGGGCACTGCGCGAGAAGGGGCGGTCACCCGCCGCGTCGAGCGGGTCACCCGCGTTTCGTGCCGCGCCGGGCTGCGAACGGAGCGGGTCACCCGCCCTTCTCGCGCCCCCGAGCACCGAAATGAGCGGGTCACCCGCCCAAAACGCAGCCCTGACCCGTGCTCGGGACCGGGTGACCCGCTCCGCCGAGCGGGTCACCCGCCCTCACGCGACGGCGAATGCTCGGAAAAACGCGGGTCACCCGCCCAAAACGTCGCGCCGAGCCCGAAAACGGGCGGGTCACCCGCCCTCGGAACACACCTGGGTCGGCTCCGCGTGCGGGTCACCCGCTCTGGGCTGCAGGAGCGCGGGGCGAGCGGTGGTCGCGAACTTGGCCCGGGGCGCGAGGGGCCGCGAGCATTTCACGCATGACGTCCGAACGCATCGAGCGCCGAAAGCGGCGCTCTCAGGACTTTGCCGAGGCGCTCACGTGTTTGCTGGAGGCGACGTGCCGGCGCGCGCGGCTCAAGAGCCTCGTGCTCTCGGACCGAGCGGGGCTCGTCGTCGCAGGGGTCGGTCCGTCGAGCGAGTGCGACGAGCTCGCCGCGTGGGCGCCGCTCGTCGTCGAGCGCGGCGCCACGGCGGGCAACGCCCCGGAGCTCTTCGCGCTTCGCGTTCCGCCCCTCGATGCCTATCTCTGCACGGCTTCCGCCGGGTACGCGCACACCGCGGCGCTCTCGGAGGCCGCCGAGGGGTGCGCGCGGATCCTCGCGCCGCTCGCGGCGTCCCGGAAGACCCGCGCCGTCGAAGCGGCCGTCGCGCCGTGATAAAAGCGCCCGCGTGACTCGCGGGTTCGTCGATCTCCACTGTCATTTCGTGCCGGGGATCGACGACGGCGCCCGGAGCATCGAAGAAGCGGTCGGCATCTTGGCCGGGCTCGCGTCGCTCGGGTTCGAGCTCGTGATCGGAACGCCGCACATGCGGCCTGGTCTGTTCGACAATACCCGCTCGGACCTCGAGCACGCCTATGCGCGGCTGGAGCCCGAGCTCGAGGGGCGAGCGCTGCCGCGAACGGCGCTCTCGAGCGAGCACTACTTCGACGACGTCGTTTACGCGCGGCTGACCGCCGGCACGGCGCTGCCCTACCCCGGCGGACGCGCGGCGCTCCTCGAGTTCTACGAGATCGATTTCCCGCCGATGATCGATCGCTGCTTCGCCGACCTCCGGCGGCGCGGCATTCTGCCCGTGATCGCCCACCCGGAGCGGTATCGGTGCTTGTGGAAATCGCTCGACGCGCTCGAGCGCCTCGTCGAAAGCGGCGCCGCCGCGCTGCTCGACACCGCGGCGCTGGAGGGCAAGTACGGACGCACCCCGCGGCGCACCGCCGAAGCCATCCTCGAGCGCGGCCTCTATCAAGCCGCGTGCAGCGACGCGCATCGCCCGGGCGACGTCGCCGACGTGGCTCGCGGCATCGAGCGCATTCGGCACCTCTACGGAGACGAGGAGGTCGAGCTCTTGTTCGTCGAGGGCCCGCGCGCGCTCCTAGAGGGCCACCTCCCAGAGTGAGTGCCGCGGCGGTTCTGGGGCCCCAACCCCAAAACCGTTTCTTTCCGGACGCGCGGACTTATGGAAGCAGATATGTGAGATCGAGGCGCGACGAGGGAGCGTCGAAGACGACGGCGTTCGCGTTCGGGACCCCGTTGTTCTCGAGCTCGAAGGCGAGGCGGAACTGGAGCGAGCCGTGGGCGAGCGCTTCGGCGTCGAGGATCGCGGGGATCGCACCCGTGAGCGTGGCGCCCGGGGTCGCCGCGTTCGCGAAGACCTGAGGCTCGGCGAGCGCGGCCGCGTCGAACGCCGCGTCGTCCAGGGCGGAATAGCGCACTGGATCGACGAGGAGCGGGCCGAGCTCTCCGAACGGGTCGTCGATGACCGCTCCGTCCGTGGTCTCCGCGGTGTTGCGCACACGTATGCGGAGCACTGCCGCCTCGAGCTCCGCCGCGTCCGCGGGTGCTTCGAACGGAAAGGCGACGAACCCCTTATATTGCACGAACTCGTCCTGATAATAGCTGTCGCCGACGCAAATCGTGTTCTTGCCGGGAGCGCAGTCACCGAGCCCGGGACGCCCGTCGCTCCGAACCGACCCGCTCAGCGCATCGAGCGGAGCGAGCTCTTCGGCGTACCGACGAAGCGTCGAGAACGTGAAGGCGCGCGGTGCGAGCAGGTTCCCCGCGAGATCGCTCGCTCCGGCGACGAGCTCGAACGCGATCGTCGCGGGCGGCTCGTCGAGCGCTTCGATTTCCGCATAGGGCAACGGCTGACCGGGCTCCACGGTGAGTCGAGTGCCTGCGCCGTGCCACGTGAAGGTCGGGCTCGCGAGCGCGGGAGCCGCGGAAGCGAACGCCGCTTCGGTGGCGGCCCGATCCATCGCTTCCGTAAAGGTGATGACGATGACGGCGTCCGCGCGAACGCCGCTCTCGCCGTCGCTCGGCG
>CAYYWA010000240.1:0-8999 GCA_964475255.1 uncultured Sorangium sp. | reverse complement strand
TCCGGCCCGCCGGCGCGAGATCCCCGCGGCGCTCGAGCTGCTCCGCGCGCCGGGCCGGCTCGAGCGCGGCGGCGAGCCGCCGGTCCAGCACCGTCTCGAGCGTCGCCACGTCGGAGGCAGCGAGGGCCAGGCGCTCGATGTTCGTGAGCACCGAATCCTCGAGCTCCACCGTGGCCAAGAGCTCGCGGTAGTACGCGAGGGCGCCGGCCGCGTCGCCGGCGCGCTCCGTCGCGGCAGCGAGCTCGACCAGCACGGCGGGCCTGCGTTCCGCGTCGACGAGCGGCAGCACGCGCTCGAGCTCCGTGCGCACGGCGGCGTGGTCGCTTCCCTCCGTGAGCACCTGGACGAGCGCTTCGTGCGCCGCGAGATCGCGCGGGTCCTCGCTGACGGCGGTCCGCAGCGTCGCGACGGCGCCGGAACGATCCCCGAGCTCCAACCGCTGGAGGCGCGCGAGCGCGTGCAAGAGCTCCCGGCGGCGCGCCGGATCCGTCTCGCGCGCGAGCGCGGCCGCGTACAGTGACAGCCGCTCCTCCGGAGCGCCCATCTGCGAGAGGAGCTCGTCGATGCGCTGCACGAGCTCGCGCGAGCTCGGGTCGAACTGCAGCGCGCGGCGATAGACCTCGATCGCGCGCTCGATATCGCCAGCGGCCACCGCCGCGTCCCCCGCGGCGCGGGCCAGCTCGAAGGACTCCTGCGAGAGCACGTCGAGCGACCCCGCCGCCCACAGCAAGAGCTCCGCCCGGCGCGTCGGGCTCGTGCACGCCGGGGCGAGCCGGAGCACCACCACCGACCAGTCCCCCGCGGCGGACGGCTCGTTCTCGAGCGCGTCGCGAAGCGCGCGCACCGCGTGCTCGAGCGCGCGATCGGGATCGGCGAGCTCGTTCTCGGAGAGATAGATGACCTCGTCGCGTGCGGCGAGCCGCGCCTCGGCCGTGCTCTCCCCCTCGGCCCGTGCCTCGAGCACCTTGAGTAGCTCGGCGGGTGTCGCCGAGGCGCGGTACACGGGCTCGAGCAGGTCGGCCGCGGCGATGCGCGTCGACTCGATGGCGAGCAACCGCTCGAGGCCCGCGCGCGCCGCGCGATCCGAAGCGTCGAGCGAGAAGGCCCGCGCGAAGGCGTCGAGCGCGCCGCGCGCATCGGAGAGGCGCGAGAGGCGCACTTGCCCGAGCCGCGCCCAGAGCGCGCCGCGCTCGCTCGGTTGCACGAGCTCGATCTCGCGCAGGAGCACTTCCGCGAGCTCGGCGAAGCGACCGGTCTGCTCGAGCAGCGGCACGAGGCGCGCGTGCAGCTCGCGCGACGGCCCGAAGCGCTCGGCGAAGCTCTGGTACGCCGCGATGGACGCCTCCGAGTCCCGCGCGCCCGCCGTCCGGAGCTCGAGCGCCCGCACCGCGAGCTCGCGCGCCTCGACCGGATCGCGCGTGCGCTCGGCCCGAAACGCGAGCACGTCCGACAGCCCGAGCTGATCGCCCGCCTGCTCGTAGAGCGCGTCGAGCCGCGACAGCGCCTCGTCCGTCCAGGGCGAGCCCACCAGGGCCCGCCAGGCCACGATGGCCCGCTCTGCGTCGCCGAGCTCACCGTCGGCGAGGCGCGCGAGCCGCCGCGCCGCCGCCTGGCGCGTCTCCCGCTCCGGCTCGAGGCGGACGATCGTCTCGAGCACGCGAGCGAGCTCCGCGGAGTCGAGCGTGTCCGAGAAGAGATCCGCCATGCGGCGCGCCGCCTCGAGCGACGCCCCGGGGTCGGCGGAGCTCTCGAGCACCTTCGAGAACGCGAGGTGCGCCCGCTTGAGATCGCCCGAGCGGACGTAGACGTTGCCGACGTCCACGCCGACGCGCGCCCGCACGCCGGAGTCGCGGTGGGTCGACAGAGCGCGCGACAAGAGGCGCGCCGCCTGGTCCGGTTGATTGAGCGCGAGGCTCAGCGCGACGTAGCGCTGCCGAAGCGCGTCGTCGCCCGGGTCGCCCGCGACGACCGGCCCGAGCAGCTCGAGCGCTCCGCTCACGTCGCCGAGCACGTCCTGCCGCAAAATCGCGAGCCGTCGCTGCACCTCGACGCGGCGCGGGCCACGCACGTGCTTGAGCTCGAAGGTGAGCATGCTCACGGCGCGATCGAGCTCGCCCGCGGCCTGATACGCGTCCGAGAGCGCCGCCGCCGCTCGCGGCATGAGCTGCTTGTGCTCGAGCATGCCCTCGGCCGCCTTGCGCGCCATCTCGTGCGTCGGGTCGAGCGCGAGCAACCCTTCGAGGTGAGTCAGCGCGCGCTCGGGGCTCTGCAGCACCGTGAAGCACAGGTCGATGAGCTGCTCGCGGTGGAGCCGCGCCTCCTCGGGAGCGGGAGCGGGCTCGCGCGCGAGCGCCTTTTCCAAGAGATCGACGACGTCCGCGTGACGGCCCGCCGCGATCAGCCGTTGCATCACCGCGTCCCGCACCGAGTCTTCTTCCGGCGCGATCTCGAGGATGCGGCGCCCCGTGTCGATCACGAGCTCGTCGCCGTCATCGAGCACGCCCGCGATGCCGAAGGCCCGCCCGAGCAACAAACGCTTCGCCTCATGATCCGCGCTGCGCTCCGCGCTCTCCGCGTACAAGCGCGCGAGGCGCGCGAGCCGCCCGGTGCCCGTCAGCAGCGACTCGAGCAGCGCAAAGGTGCCCTCGCTCTCGGGCGCGACGGTATACGCGCGCTCGGCGTAGCCGACGGCGAGATCCGCGTCCCCGTACACGGACGAAAAGAACTCCGCCGCTTGTCGGAAGATGAACGCCTGTTGCTCGGGCGCGAGGAGCTTGATGCGCTTGTCGTGCGCGATCTGCTCGTACTCCTGCGCGAGCTCGGAAACCTTCTTGTCACGAGAGGCCGCTCGATGGAGGAGCTCCCAAGTGGCCTCGGCGGGCTCGCCCTTGGCGACCGAGCTCACCAGCGTTTCGAGGACGTCTCGGGGATCCGCCAAGTGCTCTTCGAGCGCCTGGGTGATCTCCCAGAGTTTCGTGGCGAGCGCGCTGGCCGGGCGCCGTCGCACTTCCGCCTTCGGATTGTCCGCTTTGGGACTGATCGAGGACATGCGCGCGAAGAGCAGGCTATCATCCCTTGACGAAAACCGGAGAGCTTCCGGACAGCCTTTTTTCCCCGCGGCTCGCGTGCCGGCATGATGTGCGACGCTGGGAGGACTCCGCACGACCTTTGCCCAGGTTTCGGGCACCCGCTTCAGGAAGGGCGGGTGAGCCTCCAACCGGCCGCCCGCCCCCCGGGCGGAGAGCGGGCCCCATCACCCCTCGGCGAGATAACCGAGCGCGCACAGTCCGGGTAAGAAGAAGTATTCGCCGCCGCGCATCCGCACGAATCGCGGCAGCGGGCCCGTGCGCCGGCGTGCCGGGAACCCGGGCTCGGTGAACGCGCGGCGAATGCCCGTCTCGTCCTCGGCGTCGCAGCCGAGCAGCGGATCGCGCTCTCCGCGGAGGCCACCGAAAGACGGGCCGTTCACGAAGCTCTGCTGGACCGTCTCGAACTGCCGGGCGAGGTCCGCATTGAGCGCCACGAAGGCCAGGCCCCGCTCCACGCCGTCATCGACGGCCGGATCGAGGGCCCGCGGCCCGTAGAGCCGTCCGCGGCGGACCAGCTGGTGCGCGCGGGACTCGGCGAGCCCGTCGCGCGGATTGACCCGACGCACGTGCGCTCCCCCCGGACCCTTTCGCCCCGCGGGGTCGAGGGGCCGCTAGGTGAACCGCTCGTCCTCGGGGACGCTATCCGGCGCGCCGTCCGGATAGCGCGCGAGCGGCGCGCCGTTTGGCCAGCGCCCCACCCAGCGCGCCGCGACCACCCCGGGATCCGCCGGAGCCCCGCTTCGGCGCGCGAGCTTCTGGGCCGTGCTCCAGAAGAACGCGACCCGCTGCTCGAGCTTGCGGAGCACGAGGTAGGTCCCGTTGTGCCCGAGATCGACGCACCCGCGCGGCCCGAGGAGCGGCGCCTCGCGGGTCGAGCGCCGAAAGGGCGCGAGCGGGGTCGGGGCACGCTCCCCGCTCACGTTCGGGTAGCCAAGGAGCAACTCGCCGGGCGGAAGGCTCACGCCGCCCCGACCGCGCGCGAGCCCACCCCGGATGCGCGGCTCGGACACGGCGAACCGAAACCCGAAATGCTCGCGGTGCTCGGGATCCAGGTAGGTCGGGAGCTCGAGACAGGAGACGTCGAAGCGCTCGGCCAGGCCGAGCAGCTCGCGGCGCTTCCCCTCGAGGATCGGCTCGTCGCGCGCGTAGACGAGGAGCAGCGCGTCCACCGGGCGCTCGGCGTTGCCGAACTCCCAGTGCCGCGGATCGTCCTCCCCCACGTCGCCGAGCACCGGCGCGCGTGCCGCCATGCCGGCGCGAAACTCCGGCGCGAACGCCGCGAGCGTCTCCGCGGGGAGGCCGAGCCGTGTGAGGCCCATGAAGCTGAGCGCCACGTTCAGGTGAACCGGCTCGAGCCGCTCGCCGCGCCTCGCCGAGGTCACGAACGGCAAGAGCCGGCGAAGCCAGTCGCGCGCCCCCTTGGGTCCGAAGCGCATGAGGAGCAGGGTCGAAGCCGGATGGGCTCCGAATCCCGAGGCCACGAGGCCCTGCACGTCCGATCGATCGACGCGCATGCGTCAGAGGAGCGCACACAGCGCGCTCGCCGACGCGGCGTCCAGATCGCCGGCGAGCAGCTCGCGTAGGTGGTGGTTCCGGAGCACGTCGGCCACGGTCAGCTCGGGATATGCGCTGTACCAGATCTGCGCGCGGACCTCGAACACCCGCGCGAACCGCCGGAGCGCGTCGATGCCGACCCCGCGGGCGGTCGGCACGCACGATGCCGCCGCGAAACCCTCGGTGTGTCCCCAAATCGCTCGGATGGCCCGTGCGGCGCTCTTCGCGAGCTCCGGACCGAGCACTTCGAAGCTCCCGTCGTGGGTCATCGTGAACAGCAGGCGATCGTTCGGCAGAAGCACCCAGGCCGCGCAGTGGATCCGCCGGAGCGGCTCCGGCGGGTCGGCCAGGCCGCGCGAGCGCGCGAGCTCGTGCACGCAGTAGAGCGCGAAGCGCACCGCCGAACGCCGGCGCTCGCCGGGGCGGAGCGGCACCTCGTGGATCAGCGCGTTTTGCCCAGCGCCCGTGACCGGCGCGGCGCCTTCGTTGCCCCGCGCGCCTTCCCTCCTCCGACGAATCCGATCGGCCAGGACGAGGAGCGGCGCCGCGGCCACCGTTCGTGCCGTCGCGAACGGCCGCCGGCGCGCGAGGTCGGCGAGCGTCGTCCGGGTCTCTTCCGCCGACTGCAGACGAAAGAGCGGGATGTCGCGCTCGCGCGCGAGCCGCTGGAGCGCCTGCGCCAGGGTGAGCTCCGTCGCGCCCGCGAGCCGTCCGGCGGCCTGCTCCGCGTCCAAAAAACCCTGCACCGCCGCGTCGAGGCGCGCATCGTTGGCGATGGTCGCGCGCGAGAGCCCCGCGTGCCCCGAGCACGTCGCTTCGAGTCGCCGCCCGCGCTCGATCAGCCAGCCGTCGAGCTCACCGGGACCGCGAGGCGGCCCTTCGCCGTGCGCAAAAAGCGCGAGCAGGGCGTCGCCCACGGCCTCGCGGAGCTCGCTCCGGTGCTCGCTCGCCGGCCCGTCGAACCGGGTTTCCAAGACGAGAGCGGCGGGCGCACCCCGCGCCCCCGGCAAAACGAAGAGCCGCGCCGAGTGCACCCGTGAGGCCGCCTTCAGCCCGGTGAGCAGGGCGGCCTCTCGGCGCTCGAGCTCCCGTTCGAGCGCGGGCTCCTCGCCGTCGCGGATCGGTACGTGGACGAGGAGCGTCTGCTGCACCGCCGAGCCCGAAACGGAGTGCGCGTTCATCGCGCGGCGCGGACGGCGCTCGCGCGCTTTCCCGCGGCGCCGCGCTCCGGCGGAACCAACGCGCGCGGCCCGTGCCCGATGAGATCCCGCCGCCCAGCCCGCCGAAGCGCTTCACGGGCGAGCGGCCACTGTTTGGGATCCCACCACAAGATGAGCGCCTTGAGCTGTCGCTTCTCGCGCAGGTCCCGCACCACGGGGACCGGCTCCATCGCCAGCGGGTCGTAGCCCGTGTGGTACATCGTGGTGGCGATCGACATCGGCGTGGGGATGAAGTCCTGCACCTGGCGCGGCCGCAGCTTGTTTCGCTTCAGGTACAGCGCCAGCTCGATGGTGTCGGCGAGCGTCGAGCCCGGGTGCCCCGTGATGAAGTAGGGAACGAGGTACTGCTCGCGGCCGGCCGCGGCGCTCGCGTCGCAGAACGCGCGGGCGAACCGCTCGTACGTCTCCACCCCCGGCTTCTTCATCCGCTTCAACACCTCGGGGCTCGTGTGCTCCGGAGCGACGGAGAGCTGGCCACCGGTGTGATGGCGCGCGAGCTCGCGAATGAACTCGGGGCTCCGCTCGGCGAGGTCGTAGCGCACGCCCGACGCGATGTACGCCCGCTTGATGCCGGGCTCCTTGCGCACGCGGCGCAAGAGATCGAGCAGCGGCCCGTGATCGGTGACGAGGTTCGAGCAAATGCCAGGGTGCACGCAGGAGAGCTTGCGGCACGCGCGCTCGATCTCCGGGCTCTTGCAGTGCATCTTGTACATGTTCGCGGTCGGGCCGCCGAGATCCGACAAGGTGCCGCCGAACCCCCCGAGTCGCGACAGCTCGCGGATCTCGCGCAGCACGCTCTCGGCCGAACGACTCTGAATCACCCGCCCCTCGTGCTCGGTGATGCTGCAGAACGTGCATCCCCCGAAACAGCCGCGCATCGTCACGATCGAGTGCTTCACGGTGTCGAACGCCGGGATGCGCTCGCTTCCATAACGGGGATGCGGCGTGCGCGCGAAGGGCAGATCGTAGAGCCCGTCCATGTCGCTCTCCTCGAGCGGGAGCCCCGGAGGGTTCAAGTACACGGCCTGGTCGCCGTGGGGCTGGAGCAGCGGGCGGGCGTTGCCCGGGTTCGTCTCGAGCTGGAGGCGTCGAGACATTTCGGCGAACGCCCGCTTGTCCCGCACCACCTCCTCGTAAGACGGCAGCAAAACGATTTTGCCGTCGCGGACGAACTGGCTCGCGTCTTCAGCGAGCGGGCGCCACTGCTCCGGCCGATTCAAGACATGCGCGGTGCCGCGAATGTCGGTGAGGGCCGACACGGGCTCGCCCGCCGAGAGGCGCCGCGCGATCTCCCACGCGGCGCGCTCGCCCATTCCGAACACCAAGAGATCCGCCTTGGCGTCGAGGAGGATCGAGCGACGCACCGAGTCCGACCAGTAGTCGTAGTGCGCAATGCGGCGGAGCGACGCCTCGATACCCCCGAGCACGATCGGGACGCCGGGGAAGGCATTGCGGCAAAGGTTCGCGTACACGATGCTCGCCCGGTTCGGGCGGCAGTTCGGGCGCCCACCGGGAGAATACTGGTCCTCGGAGCGCACCTTCTTCTGCGCCGTCAGCTTGTTCAGCATCGAGTCCAGGTTGCCGGCGCTCACGCCGACGAAGAGCCGCGGCCGGCCCATGCGGAGCAAATCGTCCGGCGAGCGCCAATCCGGCTGGGCGCACACGCCGACGCGATAGCCGCGCCCTTCGAGGAAGCGCGCGATCAGGATGGGGCCGAACGCCGGGTGATCGACGTACGCGTCCCCCGTGACGATCAGGATGTCGAGCTCGTCCCAGCCACGCGCCTCCATCTCCTCGCGCGTGGTCGGCAAAAAGGCGGTTTCCGGGCGGGGGGGCGCCCGGCGGACGCGCAGCGGAACGAGCGACATGGAGCCACTTTCGTAGCCCGACCTGCGTGTCCAGGCCACTCGAGGAGGCGCCGCGCCGCCCCGCGGACCGGGGCAGAACGCCGCTATTCGAGGGCGTCGAACGCTTCGCGGAGCCGCACCAGATCGGCCTCCGCGACGTACCCACCGAGGCCGATTCGCAACGAGATCGTCGTTTCGTCTCCCCAGGGCCACCAGAGCCCGAAGGCGAAGAGCCGGCCTCCGAGCTCGGAGCTGTAGAGCCGCTGATCCACCCGCAACCCGCCGGTGGTCTCGGCGATTTGGCGGACCTGGGCCGGCGCCGTGGCGAGCGTCTTCCCCGTGTACTCCCGCGGCAGGTATCGGAGCACCACGGCGCGCGCCTCCGCCTCCTGTTCGATGTTGAAGGAGGACGCCAGGCAGTTGAATCGGTTGTCCCAGCTCCAGCCTCCCTTGATCCAGTTCCTCCTGAGCTGGCCGAGGTTTTCGAACAGTGCCGCGGAAGATCCGGGGCGAGGCTCCATGCGGGCAACCATACATCGCCAGAAGCCCAGGTTGCACGTCCGTAACGTCCTCCAACGCACGACTCGTTCCGGCACATCGCCCGCATTTTCGGCGGACTTCGTCACACCCTCACCCCCTGACGGCGCTCCCCGAGGGAGCGGTGCTGGCGGCAGCGGGCCCTCGCTCGTAAACTCCCGCCCCGCATGTTCTTCGCCGTCGACGACCTCCGCATCGCGGGCCTCAGGCCGCTGATCCCGCCCGCCATCTTGATCGAGGAGCTGCCCCTCAACGAGGAGCACACCGAGGTCGTCGGCCGCTCACGGAGCGCCATCGGCGCCGTCGTCCAAGGCACGGACGACCGGCTGCTCGTGATCGTCGGCCCGTGTTCCATTCACGATCCGGGAGCCGCTCTCGACTACGCCGGCAAGCTCCTCGAGCTCGGCCGCACGCTCGAAAGCGAGCTCTGCGTCGTCATGCGCACCTACTTCGAGAAGCCGCGCACGACGGTGGGCTGGAAGGGCCTCATCAACGACCCCGATCTCGACGGCCGCTTCAACATCAACCGGGGATTGCGCGTTGCGCGCAAGTTCCTCCGCGACGTGGTCTCGCTCGGCATGCCCACCGGCACCGAGTTCCTCGATCCCATCACGCCGCAGTTCGTCGCCGACCTCGTCTGCTGGGGTGCGATTGGCGCCCGCACCACCGAGAGCCAGGTCCATCGCGAGCTCGCGAGCGGCCTCTCCATGCCGGTGGGCTTCAAGAACGGCACCGGCGGCACCGTGCAGATC
>CAYYWA010000239.1:7713-9012 GCA_964475255.1 uncultured Sorangium sp. | reverse complement strand
GCCACCCCGCGCGGCTCGCCGCGCCCCGATCGCCAAGCCTCATGGTGCCACCCCGCGCGGGTGGCCGCGCCCCGATCGCCAGGGTCATGGTGCCACCCCGTGATTCTGACCCGGGTGACCGAGCGGGACGACCGAAGACCAAGGCAGGGTGCCTTCCGGCGACGGCGCGGAGTGCCGTCGGGAGGGGCCCATGAGCTTTCGGGAGTCGACGATGCTCGATGTTCGCGAAGTGCTCCGACATTGATGGCGGGGCAGGGCGCGCGCGGGAGTGGTGAGCCGCAGGACGGCGTCGCGGTACGTCGAGGCGGCGTAAGCATTGGGGCTCGAGCCGAGCTCGGAGCTGACGGACGAAGTCGTGCGTGAGGTCGCGGCACGCGTGGAGACGCGACCGACGCCCGCGACTTCCGATCCCCCACAAGGACTCGAGGGACAACGCTCGCGGCACCCGCGTGACAATCAGGTTCCGTTCGTGCGTGAGCGCTGGTTCGGCGAGTCCTTCACCGATGACCTCGCGGTGTTGCGAGCTTCCGCCGCGCACTGAAATCGCGAGGTCGCGGGGACGCGCAACCACGGCATCACGCGCCGCGCGCCACGCGGAGCGTTCGAGGCCGAGGAGCGTGCAGCGCTGCTTCCTGCCCCGACTGCACCGTTCGACGTGCCGCGCTGGCTCGACGTCGAGATCCCTCCGGGTCACCACGTCCGGGACGCCCACGCGCTCTACTCGACGATGCCGCGCGAGCGAACCTCAAACCGCCTTGTGTTCGAAGGCTTCAACGACCCGACCCTTCAAGGTGTGCATGCGCGAGCAGGCAGAGCGCCAGGGAGCCGAGCTCGAGAACTACCCCGGGTTCGCGCAACCCATCAAGAGGGGTGAGTGATGGCAGCCAGAACTCAGCCCCGAGCCGTGGAAAGCCATCCGCAAGCTCGCCCTCTCCGCCCGCCCCTCTGGTACCTTGTCCCGCGTGCCGCGCACGGACGCGATCTTCCAGGAACACGTTCTTTCGCCCTCGACGATAGACGGCGCGGTGTGGCCCTATTCGTCTCCCGATCACAAGCCAGCGCACTTTCACGGGCAGATCGAGTTCGTGCTCGTGCTGCGCGGCAAGGCGCGCGAGCGCATCGGGACGCGCACGTACTCGGTCCACCCGGGGCAATTGATTTGGCATCTACCGGGCGTGGCCCACGAGATGATCGAGGCCTCTTCGGATCTCGATCTGCGCGTCGTGCAGCTCGAGCCCGACCTGGCGATGGAGCTCTCCGCGCAAAGCACCAAGGGCGCACGGGCCGCGATGGAGCTCT
>CAYYWA010000239.1:0-7613 GCA_964475255.1 uncultured Sorangium sp. | reverse complement strand
GCGATGGAGCTCTCCGCGCAAAGCACCAAGGGCGCACGGGCCGCGATGGAGCTCTTCGCGGAAAGCACCAAGGGCGCGCGAACCGCGATGGAGCTCGGCACGGAACGGACGCGGGGCCCGCGCGCCGCGAACGCCGATGTCACGACGCACGCGTTTGCGGGTTGGATCCGC
This sequence comes from uncultured Sorangium sp., assembly GCA_964475255.1. Taxonomy (GTDB): domain Bacteria; phylum Myxococcota_A; class Polyangia; order Polyangiales; family Polyangiaceae; genus PMG-095. The sequence continues at coordinate 7,442 of CAYYWA010000239.1, read as the reverse complement.
GACCTCGGGTGGCTTGCCTCGGGGCGCCCAGTGATCGAGCTCGCGTCGAAAGATCGCGACCGGTTGCTGGAGCACTGCGATGCGCCCTCGCTCGCCGATCCGCGCCCCTGGGAGGTGCCGGGCCGGTTGCGGCGAGCGCTCGCGCAGGCGTGGCACGCGACGCGCGCGCATCACGACGATCGGCGCGCCAACTCGCTGGTGGAGCTCGCGTGCTGCGCCCTTCTGGAGGACCCGGCGCTCGATCGGTCGGCGCTCTGCAAGATGCTCGACGTCAGCGAGGGTCACCTCTCGCGCAGCTTCCAAGCTGAGTTGGGGGTCACCTTCCTCGAACAACGGGCGCGCCTGCGCATCGTTCGCTTCATCACTCACGTGGTGCGCGAGCGGAAGCGCTTGCTCGAAGCCTCCCTGCTCGCCGGATTCGGCAGCTACTCACAGCTGTATCGGGTCTTCGTTCAGCTAGTGGGGATGAGCCCGCGGGCGTACCTCTCGGTCGAGATGCGCAACCAACGCGGCGTCCTCACTGGCCCGCTCGCCAGGCCCGATCCGCGTCCGTGACGCCGCCCGCAGCTCGGCACCGTGTCCTGGCCGCTCGCCAGCGTCCGTGACACCGGCGCTCGGCACCGTGTCCTCACTGGCCCGCTCGCCAGTCCCGATCCGCGTCCGCGACGCCGGCCGCCGCTCGGCACATCACACGATGCAAAGATCCGGACGTGCCGGGTCCGGCACCATGGCGCGCGCTTTCGGGAACTCAATGACCCATCGATTCCGGTCCTGCCCCAACTCCCGCTTTCTGACGTGTGCTTTGCTCGCGGCTCTGTACGGAACGGGCTGCCGGCAAGCCTCACCCCCGGCCGCATCGGCCACGGGCTCCACCGCACCGGCACCGTTCGCGCAGTCCCCGAGCGCCCCGGGGAAGAACCAGCCGGGGGTCACCGCGATCTGCACCCCCGGGGCGACGGTGATGGCGGGCCCCTATCGCTACACCAATGACCAGTGGGGCTCGAAAAAGGCCACGACGCCCTTCGAGCAATGTCTGCTGAAACGGGAAGGTCCAGAGCGCGCGAAGCTCGGGTGGACGTGGAACTGGCCGGGCCTCGATCCCACGGTGTTCGCGTATCCGTCCATTACATTCGGGTGGAAGCCGTGGGTCGGGGGGCCATCGACGGATCCGCGGTTGCCCGTACGCGTCGCCGACTTGAAGCGGCTCGAGCTCCACTACGCGGTCGAGTCCGAAGCGGAAGGCGCCTACAACCTCGCGGCCGAGATTTGGTTCACCCGGGCGCGCCCCGCGACGCCGGCCGCCGATCCAAAGTCGATCACGCGCGAGCTCATGGTTTGGCTCGAGGCCGACGGCAGCGCCACGCCCGCGGGCAGCATCGTGAGCACGCCGACGTTGGGCGGCATCGCCTACGAGCTCTGGAAAGAAGACACCATCGGCAAGGACGCGAACGGCGTCGGCTGGATGCTCCTCACCTTCAAGAGCCCGGTCACGCGGCACCAAGGCACCCTCCCCCTGCACGACTTCGTTCGTCACTTGGTCGAGCGCTCGCTCCTGTCTCCGGACGAGCACGTCGCCAGCGTCGAGTTCGGCAACGAAGTCATGGGCGGCGAGGGCACGACCTGGATCGAGCGCCTCGAGGTGGACGTCGAGCCGTGACGTGAACGCGCGCGCCCCCTTCCTCCTTCCCGCCCTGCGCGCCGTGGGGCTCCCGCCCGAGCTGAGTCGGGCGGGGTGACGGACGCGTTGCGCCTTCGCAGGGCGGGAGGCGTCGAGGCGGGGACGCGCGGCTACTCCTCCGCGCTTCCGGGGCCGCGGCCCATCCAGTAGCTCTCCGGCGGACCGAAGTAGCTCTCTTTCACGCCGCCGGCATCGACGACGATCTTCTGGAGGATGACGCCCGGGTTGACCATCCAGAACTTGAGGGTGTGCTCCCCCGCGCTCTCGATGGTGTGCGTGGTCACGGTGATGTTCGCGTTGTCCGAGGTGTGGCGTTCCCAGATCTTGTTGCCGCTGCCGTTGAGGTCGATCGCGTAGCTCGTGTTCACCGTCTGGATTTCCGCGTCGTCGAACGAGATGCCGTACTGCAGGCCGTTCTCCCAGTTCAGGTAGTTGTTCCGGGGAGAGACGTAGACCCACACCTTGACGTCCCCACTGCTGAAGAGGTGCATGTCGAACTCGAGGCGCGGCGAGTCGCCGCCCGGCGCCACGGGGTCGACGGTGGGCGGGAACGGCGTCATCCCCGAGCCGGTCCGGCCGATGTCGGGCAAGCGCTTCCAGGAGATGGCGTCGGTGTTGACGGCGCGGCTGTAGCGATCCGCTTCCATCGACACGTAGCCGTTGGCTTCGATGTAGCGGTTCGGCTTCCATTCGAGCCGCGCCGGGCTCTCGACGACCGCCGTGACGACGACCTCGCTGCCGTCCGAGCCCGTGATCCGGATCGGCACCTGGAGCGGGAACTCGAGGTCGACTTGCTGGGTCGGATCGTTGGGATCCGGAGCCGTGGTGGGCACCAGGTTCCAATCGATGCGCAGCGTGGCGCGCACCTCTTCGTCGACGACGCCGCGGCTCGGATACACGCTGAGCCAGGGCAGGCACGGGACCTCGCCTTTGCTCCAGCCGTCGCTCGGGTCGTTCGGATCGCCGTTCCAGCCCGCAGGGCAGTCCACGGGAAGCTCGGGCGTGATGGTGTATTCGAGCGGCGCGCTCCCGCGATTGAACACCTCGATGTACTGAGCGGGTTGCGTCTGGTACGGGCTGAAGCTCGGCAGCACGGGCAGCTCCTCGCTGCCGTCACCGGCGCCCGCGGCGGTCCAGTAGTTGGTCGAGCCGTCGATGGCGACGCCCAGCTCTGCCTCCTCGGGCACGTCGATGTACTGCACCTCGGGCCAGATCGACTCCTGGAGCGCGTTGTAGTTGTACTCCTGCTGCTGCCAGGAGGGGTTGCCCGGCGCGCCGTAGTTGAACTTCGGCTGCGTCTGCCAGCCCTCCCATTTTCCGCCGGCGAGCTCGTAGTTGTAATAGTGAGACAACGCGAGGTCGTCTTGCAGGCGTTGCTCGGCGGCGAGCGCCATGTCGTTCGTCGCGGCCCGCCCCTGCTCGGCGTAGAGCCGATTCTTGAAGGTGGCGAGCCGGAGCGCGTACATGTTGGCGCTGGCCTTCACCTGGTAGAGCACGAGCTGGAAGTACGCGTCCTGCGCCTCCTCGGGCAGGATGCTGGCCACGAACTCCGCCTGCTCCGCGAGCGACTGCCACTCGTCGGTGACTCGCTCGAGCTCCTGGTAGCTCGTGAGGCTGAAGGGGCTCGCGCTGTCGTCGTAGGTGATCGCGGCGCTCACCGGATCGGGCACCTCCTCGGTGGGCGCGCTCATCAGGAGCTCGTAGTCCACCGTGATCTTGCGGTTCGTGAGCTCCGGCTTGCGATCCGACTGAAGGAGCGAGTACCCGCGCAGGATGTCCGCGATCACGTCGGCGTAGTCGTCGCCGAACTGCTGCTCGGCGTACCTCCGCTCCCACTCGCCGAGCTTCTCGATCGGCCACCGCTCGGGATCCCACGCGTAGTCGAGGAAGAACTGGAGCGGGAGCTCCTCGTTCTTCATGTCGCCCACGTTGACGACCCACAGGCGATCGACCCCGTGGGTATAAGCGAGGTGGAGCTGCTCCCAAGTGTTGGGGAGCAGCATCGTGTCCACCCACTTGTAGTTGCGGCCGCCGCCCACGTAGTCGAAGTGGTAATAGAGGCCGTAGCCGCCCGCGCGCTCCTGCCCGGGCTTCGGCAGGCGGCGCATGTTGCTCCAGTTGTCGTCGGCCCACACCACCGTGACGTCATCGGGAACCTGGATGCCGGCGTCCCAATACCCCATCACTTCCTTGTAGAGCGTCCACACCTGCGGGATCGTGGTCACGTCCTTGCCGGTGACGTCGGCCAAGATCTGGCGCTGCGTCTGGATGATCTCCTCCATCAGCGGGATGCCGTCCTCCACCGGCAAGCTGACGTCGCCCGGGCCGCGCATGCCGAGGGTGATCACGCCCTCGAAGTCTTCGTCGACCATGCGCTGGATGCCGCGCGTCCAGTGCTGCTTGAGGGCCTCGGCGTTCTTCGAGAAGCGCCACTCACCGGTCCCGCCGTACGGGTCTTCACCGGGATTCGTGATCTCGCCGTTCTCGTCGCGCTGCGCGGCCCGCGCGTGCCGATTCCACTCCTCGATGCCCATCATCATCGGAGCTTCGTGCGAGGTCCCCATCACGATGCCGTAGCGCTTGGCCGTCGCGTGGTTCTCCGGGTCGTCCTCGGCGAAGGCGCGGCCCCACACTGCCGGCCAGACGTAGTTGGCCTTCAAGCGCAGCGCGACCTCGAACACCTTCTCCCAGTAGTAGTGATTGAGGCCCCACGGATAGCCCTCGGCGAGGCCCGGGCCGAACGTCTTGGGAGCCCAATTGCCGGTCGCCGGGTTCTCGTCGTTGATGAAGAAGCCGCGGAACTTGACCTTCGGCTCACCTTGCGTGTGCAAGCCGGGCAGCACGTAGAGCGCGTGCTTGCGCTGCGGCGGCACGTCGTCCCAGTAGTACCAGGGAGACACGCCGATTTGCGCCGAGAGATCGTACGCGCCGTAGATCGCGCCGCGCTGATCGCTCCCGGCGATCACCAGCGCTTGCTCGACGCCCTCCAGCGGATCCTCGACGATTTGAGTCACGAACGTCTCCCACTTGCCGGTCACGCCAGAGACGTCGATCTTCCCTTCGCCTTGCAGCTGATCGATGAGCGGGCTCTTGCCGAGCGTGCCGAGCAGCACCACGGCCTCGGCGTCGCTCGGAACCGCGTCCTCGTGCAGCTCGGGTGCGGTGCCGGTGACGCGCTCGATGTCCTTCTGCAGATCGGAGGCGACGCGCACCACGCCTTCGTAGTCGCTCGCGCTGACGACGATCGGCGCCGCTTCTCCGCCCGCGAACAGCGGGAAGCGCCCTGTTCCTCCTTGCGTCGAGACGTATTTGCCGGGCCCGATCGCGTCCGACACGGTCCCGCCGGGCGCGCCGGGCGCGCCCCGGGCCCCCGGCGGTCCAGGCGGCCCTTGTTCGCCCGGATCGCCCTTCGGTCCGCGGGGCCCCGAAGGCCCCGGGGCGCCGTTTTCGCCTGCGCAGGCGATGAAAATCGGAAGCACCAAGCACGTCAGCGCGGGCCTCACGAGCCCCCGTCGAATGGCGAAGCGTGAATGACTCATTGACTGGTTCCCTCGATCTGCGCGCTGTCGTCTCGAGCCGCATCGCACCGAGCCCGATGGCGCGCGGTCATATTCCCGGTCACAGGCGGGCGGATCCCAAACATCGAACACGCTGGAAGCGGTTGTCGATATTGCGGACACCGCGCACCGTGCTCGCGACACACGCGCGTGAACTTTGCGACTTCGCTGAACGGCCGTGGCATTTTCGGACGCGCCCCCCCCCGCGTGATGCCGGTCATGCAAGACGAAGCGCGCATCGGAGCGCGCTCCTCGGGATCGGCAGCGAGCGTGTGCGTCGACCACTGCGCGTTTTCTCGTTCTTCGCAGTGTTTTGCGAGCCGCTGCGTCCGAACGGCCGTTGTTTCCCTGCGCGTCGCTGGCCCCTCAGAACCCCTCGCGACCGGACGGCTTGCCGATGCGCACGCTGCCCGCGACTCCGGTGAACGCAACCGATGTCCGAATGGCTCGCGGCTCGTTCTTGCTGCTCACGACACTGGCTGCCTGCGGTATCGGCTGGAGCGGCGTCGCACGCGCGGAGGACGCAGAGCCGCGTGAGGCGCCCGGCGGGGCCGAGCCCAGCGAGCCGCCCCCCGAAGAGCCGTTCGCGCCGCCCGCGGAGAGCCCGAACGCCGCTGCGCCCTCCCCTGAAGGCGTCCCCGCTGAAGGCGCGCCCGCGGACGCGCATCCGCCCGAGCTGCTTCACGCCATCGAGCCCGAGTATCCGCCCGAAGCGGCCGCGGCGCGCCTCGAAGCAACGGTCGTGCTGCGCGTCGACATCGACGCCGAGGGCACCGTCACGGAGGCCGCGGTGATCGAGCCCGCGGGCCACGGCTTCGACGAGGCAGCGCGCGCCGCCGTGCTCCGCCTGCCGCGGCCTACGGACCAACGGCTTACCCGGGCCGTTGGCTCGATTGATCGAGCGATCTTGCTATACTTGTGTTCAGCCGATAAATAGGGTGTTCACGTCGGAGCTGCCCATGACGAGTGACAAGACCTACGAAGAGCTGGTTGCGGAAGCAAAGCGACTTCAGGCCCAGGGTTGTCTCCCGAAGGAGCCCACTCGTGAACAGCGCATTAGCTGGGCATACGGGCAGACAAAGCTCGAAAATAGCGCCGTGACGCGTGAGGACGCAGTGCGTGCCGTCGACTCCAAGCCCAAGGGCTAGTCTGCACGTGACGCACTCGCCTCTCCTCTGTTCCGAGTCGGACAAGGCCCGTCTCGAGAACGAGAATGCGGTCGAGCAACTCGACCTGAGTTCGCACCTCGTCAACACGTACGAGATAACGGAACTCAGGGAATCGCATATTCTCGAGCGACACAATCTCTATTACCTTCCCTTTTGCATGATCTTTTCGTCGGACGACCGCGTGCACAGGCTGCTCGCACCGCAACTGGCATTGAAGAACGTCCAGTTCTAGTTGGCAAAGCAGTCCTTCGTCACTGCTAAAGACCTCAAGACGGGACTCCGAGAGCTCGCGGACACGTGGGACGCATTGACTCCCGAGGCACGCGCGCGTCGTTCGTTCGCCTTGGGCTCGTATCCCTGGGCCACGGGCACCGGCTCGATAGATCGGCTCTGGAAAACCCATATGGGCGCTTGGCCCGGAAGCGGCAACAACGCCATAAAGCTCGATCCGGAGGAGGCTCACTTGGCCATGAACGAAGCAAGGGCTCTCGTGGATTCGGAGACCGACTTAGCTCGCGGCGTCTAACTCAGTGGGCGAGTTGGAAGGATCCGCGGTATGGCTGTGCTACGCCTTCCTCGGTACTCATTCGGCTTCATCCTCCATCAGTCGCCCCGCCCGCAGCAGCAGGTGATTCCGCTCTGCCTGACTCGCAGTGCGCTCCGCAGCGCGCCGATAGTGAGTGACCGCGCCGTCAACGTCGCCCGCACGCTCCAGGAGATGCCCACGCGCCGCATCGAGCCGATGACTGTTGGCGAGCCGCGGGTCCTTCGCGAGCTCGTCCAATGCGGCGAGGCCTGCCGTGGGGCCTTCGACCATGGCGAGGGCGATGGCGTGGCTGAGGCGGGCCATGGGGGTGGGTTCGAGGTGGAGAAGGGCGGAGTAGAGGGCGAGGATTTGGGGCCAGTCGGTGGTTTCGGTGCTGGTGGCTTCGTCGTGGAGGGCGGCAATGGCGGCTTGGATTTGGTAGGGGCCGGGACGGTTTTGGGAGAGGGCACTTTCGAGGAGGTGGGTGCCTTCCTGAATCAGAGGGCGGGTCC
>CAYYWA010000238.1:2259-9063 GCA_964475255.1 uncultured Sorangium sp. | reverse complement strand
GCGCGGTCCCGGGGACCGCGCTCGGCGGCGCTCCGCCGTTGGACGTCCCGGTGGCGCCGCCCGTGAACAACCCGATGTGGTCCTCGAGCTCCGTTCCAAACGTGCCCGAGGAGCACGCGATGAAGCCGGCGGTGGCAAGCAGCGCAATCGTCGAAACCGTGCGAAGTCTCATTCAGGGTTGCTCCTGGCTTTTGCCGCATGGGCCGCGCCCACGCGCCATCGCTTTCGGGGAGGGTGCCGGGCGCGCTGGTGTCGAGCCGTTGTCGGGGCGACGCCGAACCACGCGCGCTGGCCCGCGCATCTTAGCGTGGAGAACCGGTTCCACGAGGGCACCCCGCGAGGAAACCTCCCGAATTAACGCGCTCGAGGAGCGCGAGCGAGAAAAATTCCATCGCGACTGCGTGCTAGCGGTCCGCGATTCGACGCATCTCGCGTCCCCCCCCCGGGAAGAGCGCGCTGCAAATGGCGAACGCGGCGCGGCCCCAGGAAAATCCGGGAGCAGCGCCGCGTTTCGAGCGCGCGCGACGAGAGCGCTACTCGGCGGCCGTCGCGAGCTCTTCTTCGACGACCTTGCCGCGGCCGAGCGGGATGACTCGACCGAGCTGGCCCTTCGCCTTTTCGAGGGCCTGCTCGCGAAGCACGGGTGCCACCTCGCGCGCGTAGCCGAGCAGCTCCTCCGAAGCCTGGCGGAGCACGGGGAGCGCGCCGCGGACGGCAGCCGGCGTGCCCTTGCCGGCGCGCACGACGCCTCGGGCAACCCCCGCGAGCGTGCGCTGCACGCTGGCGAGCGCGCGTTCGGCGGGCGTCTTCCCGATCGCCTGCGCGACCTCGTACACGAGATCGGCCGTGGTCGTGGACGCCTCGTGGGGCGGGTGGTGCAGGCTCGAGCCGTAGCGGGGGTTCGCCTTCACGAACTCTCGAACCTGGTCGAGCGTGAGCCCTGTCTTCTCGAGCGCCTGGTCGAGCTCCGCCTGCGCCGCTTGCTTGGCCTTGAACAGGTACATCTGCACGCGGCTTTGGAAGTTCACCGCGCCGTCGCCGCTCGTCTCGACGGCGCAATAGATGGTGCCGGGATAGCGCTCGGTGATGAGCGACTGCACACCGTCGCTCACGCCCGAGCTCGGCATGCAGCCGAACGGCTTCACGCTCAACGTCATCGTCGCCTTGTTCTTGACGACGTTGAGGATGAGCTTGCCGACTTCCATGTGGCCTTCGCCGCCGCGCAGATCGTTGTTGTAGAAGGGCGCGGCGACCTCGGCGACCTCGTGCATGTCGGGCAGGTGGTATCCGTAGAAGCCGCCCGCGTGCGCGAACGTCTGGAACCCGGCGCGCAGGGCCTTGTCGGCCGCCCACAAGCCGATGCGCCGGGTGAACACGCCGAACTCCCCCGTGCCGTCGAGCCCGGCGCGCGCGCGGTCGTGCTGTCGGAGCAGCGCGCGGTTGGCCGTGTCGAAGGCGACCTCCCAGATGTTGTAGAGGATCCAGGCGGAGACGAACTGGATGTCGCACTCGGCGCCCTCGCGCTCGAGGAAGCGCTGGAGCTGGTAGTTGCCGTCGCCCTCCGTGGTCATCGCCCAGAACTCGCCGATGATGGCGACCTTGGGCTTGAGCAGCGTACGATCGACCTCGACCTTCTCGAGCACCGCTTTCGCGCGGAGCAGCGCGCGCAGGATCGAGCGCCGCTCGTAGAGCGCGTCGTAACAAATCTTCTTCGCCTCGGCGAGCGCGCGGTCCGTCGCGCCCGGCACGACCTCGTAGGGCCGAATGCGGTAGCCGATCCCGTTCAGCACGTCGCCCGCGATGAGCGCCTTGAGCAGCGCGATGAAGAACTTCGGCGTGAGCTCGAGCCCGGACTCCTCGCCCGTGGCCTGGCTCAGGCCGCCCTGCTGCTGGAACAGCATCACGCGGAAACCGTCGAAGCCCGCGTCCCGGAGGGCCTTTCTGTACTCGGTGACGTACATGCCGAAGCGACAGGGGCCGCACGCCCCGGCCGTCAAGAACACGTAGTTGTCGATGATCTGCTTCGTGGAGAGGCCCTTCTTGTCGCGCAGATGAATCAGGAACTTTACGAGGTTTCCGACCGTGAAATAGGTCGGGTTGCACTGCGCGCGGTTTCCGAACTCCTTGCCGACCTGGAGCGCCTCGTTGTCCGGGCAATCCAGCGCCACGACGTTGTAGCCGAGGCTCTTGAACGCGCCCTCGACGAGGTAGTCGTGCGCCATGGTGAGCCCGCCGATGAGCAGGGTGATCTTGCCCTTCTCGCTCTTCGTGAAGCTCAGGTTGGCCATGTCTTCGAGCCAACGCGCTTCGGTCTCGAGTCCGAGGCGCGCTCGCTCCTCACGCTCGAACTTCAGGAGCTCGGCGTCGATGTCGATCGAGTCGGGGCCGTTGACGAGCGGAAGCTTCTTCTTCGTCTCTGTCGTGGCAGTCTGCGCGATGTCGGTCATGGGTCCTCGTGCTCGCTGATTCGGAAGGGGTGGGGTCCGATGGTCCTTGGAGCGTTGCTTCGCGAAAGGTTCACTCGGCCGCGGTCACTTCGGGCAGGGGAGGCGGGCGGAGCCGTTCGATGCTCCCGTCGGGGCGCTTCTTCCCGAGCTGGAACACTCCGGGCGGCGGTTCCGCGTCGGCCTTGCGCTCCGCCTGGTACGCCCGCACGCGCTCCGTCACCTCGGCGATCTGCCGTTCGAGCTCCGGATCGCGCCGCTTGAGGCTCTCGAGCTGCGACTGCTTGAGCGTCAAGAGCTCGAGGCGCTTCTTGTCGAGCGCGTGCGCGAGCTCGCGCTTCTTGCGGGTGATGTCCTCGAGGCGCTCCTGCTGCAAACGCAGCGAGTGCGCGTAGGTCTTGACCCGGATCTTGATCGAGCCGCCCGGCTTGTTGGCGTCGAGGTCGTGGAGCGCCGCCGCGGGCGTCTTCGACGTTTGCAGGATGGCGTCGACCATGCCGTAGGTCGGCGCGTCGTGGCCGCACTTGAAGCTCGAGAGATCGAGCACGGCCACGTTCGGGTGGTGCGCCGCGAAGTTTGCCGCCCACACCTTCTGCGCGCTGTTCGCCGAGTAGTTCTCGGGCCACACGTGGTTCAGCTCGAGGGGGCTCTGGATCACGCCGCGCTCGAGCTCGTCCTTGAAATACCGATCGAGGTACTCGCGATCCTTCGGGATCGAGCGGATGCTCAAGATCGGATACCCCAGCACCTGGAACTCCTCGGGGATCCCGTGGTTCATGCCGGGGTCCGCGTGGTAGGGCCGGTTCAGCACCAAAATCGCGATCCGATCTTCGGCCTCGACGGTCTCGAGGATCGCGCGCCCCTTCTCCTCGAGATCGCGCTCGAACGCGCGCAGCGCCTTCCACGCTTCGCGGCACGCGTGGTCGCTCTCGTCCTCGGTGACGCCGAGGCGCGGCCCCCAGACCTCGAACATCCGCCGGGCGAGCAGGTTCGGCTCCGCGAAGGAGAGGGCCGGGTCCACGTACTCGATCCCGCGCTGGGCGAAGAAGTCGACCTCCTTGGTGAAGGCCGCCTTCACGACGTCCGGCGTCCCGGCCACGATCGGACAGGAGGCGTTGTCCATCGTGTCCGCGACGAAGCTCGGCACGTGCGTGAGGATCGGGAAGAAGACGTAGTCGAGCGCGCGCCGCCGCTCCGGCTCGTGCTTGTGGAAGAGCAGGTTGTGGACGTGGGCCTGCACCACCTTGCTCGGGAAGCACGGGTCGACCGAGCCGTACTTGCCGCCCTCCACCCACAGCTCCTCGCTGGTCGGCTCGCTCCACACGACGTTCGAGCGGCCGAGGCCGAGCGCCTCGAAGTACGTCCTGAAGAACGGCGCGGTGCTGTACATGTTGAGCACGCGCGGCATGCCGACGCGAATCGATTTCCGGCGCTGCGCCGCCTCCGCGCTCGAACGGCGGAAGGGGCGTGTCACCCGCTCGCGCTTGATGCGGAACAACCCCTGAACGACGCGCACGTCCTCGATCGGCGCGCCGTCGGCCGGGAGCGGTTCCGGATCGTAGAAATGGACGAACGCGCGCTTCGACTCGTAGTCCACCAGGTTCGGGTACGCCGCCGCCGTCTTCTTGCGCTCCGCCATGAGCGCGAGCATCGCCTCCTTGCTCTCGACGGTGCCCTTCTCGCACGAGAAGCCGGAGATGTAGCGAGCCGTCGAGCCATCCGGGCGCTCCGCGTCGATGAAGGTGCGCTTGCACTCGTTCGGGCAAAAGTGGCAGGTCGTGCTCTCGTCGTTCTTCGTCGTGTACTTGAGATCGAGAGCGGCCTCGATGCCGATGAACCGCGTCGTCCCCGTGCGCTTGTAGCGCCGCAGCGTCTCGATCGCCGCGCCGATCGCGCCGGCCTCGCCGGTGTGCGGGTGCACGAACACCTCCGCGCCCGGCACGCGCTCCTTGATGTAGTCCACCTGCGCCTTGACGGCCGCGAGGTTGTACTGCGTGCCTCCCTGCAGCACGAATTTCTTGCCCAGCGAGGCGAGCCGCGGGATCTGCACCACGTACTGCCACACGTTCTTCGGCAGCACCTGGGCGAGCCCCGCGAGCAGCTCCTCCTTCTGGTACCCCTCTTTCTGGAAGTTCACTCGGTCGGAGTCGAGGAACACCGCGCAGCCGTAGCTGAACTTCGGGGCGAGCTCGGCGCGGAACGCGTTCTCCGCGTACTCCGTGACGGGGATCCCGAACTGATCCGCCATCGCCTGGAGCAGCATCCCGTTGCCGGCGCTGCACGAGTTCGAGAGCTTGAAGTTCTGGATGTCGCCGTTCTTCATGAACAGGACCTTGATGTCCTGTCCGCCGATGTCGCAGATCACGTCGACGTCGCCGAAGAAGTGCACGGCGCTCATCATGTGCGCGACCGTCTCGACGATGTTCACGTCGGCGAGCACCGTCTGCTCGAGAACGTCCGCCGCGTAGCCCGTCGCGCCGAAGCCCACGCACTCGAGGCGCGCGCCCTGCGCCTCGACGTGATCGCGGATCTTCTTCAAGAGCTCCTTGGTGTCCTGGATCGGATTGCCCTTGGAGAGCTGGTACGCCTTGCACAGGATCTCGCCGGACTCGTCGATCAAGACGGCCTTCGACGAGGTCGAGCCGCCATCGAGCCCGATCACCCCGCGCACGACGCTGCCCGGCTCGAGCCGCGGCGGCGTGAATTTCGGGATCGCGTAGGCGTCCACGAAACGCCGCGTCTCGGTGTCGCTCGCCGAGAGCGGCGGGCCCGCTTGCTCGCCGAGCCGCGCGCGCCGTCCGTTGGTGATGAACTCCTCGAGCCCCGCGAGCCCGGTGAAGCGCCCCGCCGCGTCTCCTTCGGCGATGCCGTAGAGCGCGGCGCCGAACGCGGCGTAGAGCTCCGAGTTCTCCGGGACGAAGATGAGCTCCTCGATCGGGGCGTCCTTCGGGTAGTCGTAGCCGCGGTCGCGCCACGTCTCGGGGATGCGCTGCTGCCAACACTCGCGCAGAAATGGCAGATACGTGTTGGGGCCGCCGAGCAGGAGCACGCGCGCCTTCAGCGTGTTGCCGCGCGTGAGCACGCTCAGGTTCTGGAGCACGATCGCGTCGGCGAGCGAGTTCAACACCTCGTCCTTCGGAATGCCCGATTTGACGAGATTGACGATGTCCGTCTCCGCGAACACGCCGCATTTCGCGGCCACGTGGTGCAGCTTCGCGTCGTCGAAGTGCAGGGACGTCGCGTAGCCGGGCTCGGCGCCGACCTTGATCATGCACTTGTCGATCGTCGCGCCCGTTCCGGAAGCGCACTTGTCGTTCATGGAGGTGCTGGCCGTCTTCTGGCCGGTGCTCTGGTCCTCCTTGAACATGATGATCTTCGCGTCTTGCCCGCCGAGCTCGATCACGCTCAGCACGTCCGGGTGCTTGTGCTCGACCGCGAGCGTGACCGCGTTCACCTCCTGCACGAACTTGCCGCCCGTGGGCGCGGCGAGCGGTCCCGAGCCCGAGCCCGTCAGGAACATCCGAAAGCGCTCGGGCGGGTGCTCCGGAAACGCTTCCAGGATGCGCCGCAAGAACTCGAGGACCTTCTCGGGCTGCTTGGTGTGATGGCGCTGGTAGTCGTGCCACAAGATCGACTTGGACTCGGGTTCGATCACGACCGCCTTCACGGTGGTGGACCCCACATCCATGCCGATCACGAGTTCTTGCTCGCTCATGCTTCCTCGCTCGATGTGGCGTGACCCGCGGGCCCGCACTGACGCTGACGTCACTGTTAGGCCGGAGCGATGACGGCGGCAAGCATTCCGATACGTTGCGTCAACCTGCCTCACCCGTCCGTCCGTTGGGCCGGATCGCGCCGGGGGATCCGACCCACTTCGACCGAGGCCGACACGCGCCCGAAAAGAGGCGCGACACGCCAGCCGGGCTTGCGCGCCCAGCCCCCTTCGACGAGGCTCCCGCTGCGCGTGGACGCGCTCGAGCCTTCGCCCCCGACTCTTCGGGCCTTCTTCCGCACCCGGCTCGCACCGCTTGCGTTGCTGTGCACGGCCATGCTGGGGGTCGGCTTCGCCCTGCGCGTGCACGCGTTCGGGTTCCCCGACACCTTCTTGTTCGACGAGCACCACTTCGTCGAGAATGCCCGCAACTACCTCGCGGGGAAGAAAGACTGGAACGACCACCCGCCGTTCGGGAAGCTGCTCATCGCCGCGTCCATCTCCCTGTTCGGTGACGACCCGGTGGGGTGGCGCGCTCCGGCGCTGCTCTTCGGCAGCGTGAGCGTGATCGCGGGCGGGCTGGCCGCGGCCCGGCGCTTAGCGCTTCCCCGCGCGCGCCGCCGCCCCCGCGGGGGGGCAAAGCGCGCG
>CAYYWA010000238.1:0-2249 GCA_964475255.1 uncultured Sorangium sp. | reverse complement strand
CGCTTCGCGCTTCCCGGCGCGGGCCGCCTCGCCGCGGCGTTGCTCGCCGCCGACGGGTTTGCGATCGCGTACTCGCGCGCCGGGCTCCTGGACGGATACCTCGCGGCGCTCGGCGTGCTCGCGCTGCTCGTCGCGAGCCATCGCCCGAGCCCGTGGACGGCGGTCGTCGGCGGCGGGGTCGCGGGGCTCGCGCTCGCGATCAAGTTCAGCGGCGTGGCCGTGCTCGTCCCGCTCGTGCTCGCGCCGCTCCTCGCGGGCTACCCCAAGCGGCGCACCGGCGCCCTCGGCGCGCTCACCGTCGTCGTCGCGCTCGGGAGCTACACGGCGCTCTACGCGCTCGGCCTCTCGATCGCGGGGCAGCCCGCGTCCGTGGCGAACGTCTTCGCCGAGACGCGACGGCTCTTCGAGCACCACGCGGTGCTCACCGAGATGAAGAATCCGGCCACCTCCGGCTGGGTGACGTGGGCCGTGCCGCTCCGCCCCCTCTGGCTCGGCTACCACGAAGGGCTCGGCAGCGTGCGCGCGCTCACGAGCCTCGGCAATCCGCTCGTCTGGTGGAGCGCCGTCGCGCTGTTCGGAAGCTGCATCGCTTCCATCGCGTACCACGGCGTGGCGAGCGCCCTCGGTCGTGGCGGCGCCGCGAGCGACGAGCGCGCTGCGCGCGAGCCCGAGCGCCCCGCCGAGCTCTTGCGCCCGGCTCCGTTCGTGGCGGCCCACGGCAAGGCGGTCTTGCTGCTCCTCTCGGCCGCGCTCGCCTTTCTCGCCCCCTGGGTGCTCACGCACCGCGACTCGTACATCTATCACTTCCTTCCGAGCTACTCGGCCTTGATCGTGTTGCTCGCCGGGTTTCTCGCCTTCTCCCTCGAGGCGCGCCCGAGGTTCGTCCTCGGCTTCGTCGCGGCGGCGTGGGTCGTGCTCGCGTTTTACGCCCCGGTCTGGTCCTTCTTCGAGACGACTCCGGAGATGGTGCGGCTCCGGATGTTCCTGCCGAGCTGGCGATGAATGCGTCGTCCTTCCTCCGCGCTCGCGAATGGCAGATCACGCTCGCCGCGCTGGGCGTCGGCCTGCTCCTGCTCGCTTTCGGCTCGGGAAGCCCGGCGGCCGCGGGCGAGCCGCTCACCGTGAGCGTCACCGTGGTGCCCTCCGACGCGCGGAACCTCGCCTGTGCGAGCGGTGCCGTCGTGGATGGGGTGCGCTGCGCCTTCGACGAGGCCGAGCGTCCCGTGAGCGCTCGGGCGCCGCTCCGTCCGTACGTGACGGTCGGGCGCGAGCTCGTGCTCCTCTCCGGGGTGTTCGAGCAGGAGGCCGTGGGCGCGTGGGCGCGGCGCCACCGCCGGGGCGAGCCCCGCGTCACGCTCGAGTGTACCGGGACGCACCTCGGGCGCGTCCCCGAAGCGCGCGTTCGCTTCCACCCCACCGCGTCGTGGGACGTGCGGCGCGAGATCCCGGCGGCCCGCGTCGAGAGCTGTCGCATTCGTTCTCGGTGAGCCTCGAGTTCGGCCTCCCCCGGCCCGGAAGCGAGCGCTCGAGGCCGAGCCGAGCCGCGGGCCGTCGCTGCGAAGCGCGCCGCGGTCGTACTACGATGGGCGCATGGCGGCCGCGAAACGCCGAGCCGAAGCGGCGAAGACCGAACGACGCGAGCAGATCCTGAGCGCGGCGCGCGACGTCTTCGCGCGCCGCGGCTACCACCAGGCCACCATCGACGACATCGTCGCCCGCGCGGGCGTCGCGCGCGGGACCTTCTACCTCTACTTCGACGACAAGCGGGCCGTCTTCTCGGAGCTCATCGATCGCTTCGCGGCGCAGATCACCCAGTCGATCCAGCGCATCGTCACCGACGACCCGTCGCGCCCCGTCGTGCAGCAGGTGCGCGACAACATCCGCGCCATCGTCGGCACGTGCCTCAGCGAGCGCACGATGACGAAGATCCTCTTCACGGACGCGGTCGGCGTGGACTCCGCCTTCGACCGCAAGCTCGCCGCCTTCTACGAGAGCGCCGTGCAGCTCCTCACGGAGAGCCTCAAGGACGGCCAGGCGCTCGGCATCGTCGGCGAAGGCGAGCCGCGCGTGCTCGCCTATCTCACGATCGGCGCCTTGAAGGAGCTCCTTTATCAAGCCGTCACACTCGGCTTCGCGGAGGAGACCGCGGACGTCCTCACCCAGCAGATGTTCTCATTCCTCAGCGGCGGCTATCTCCGCGTCGCCCCCACGGACGCGAGCCCCCGCGCGCGCCCGCGGCCCCGCCGCTG
>CAYYWA010000237.1:8718-9175 GCA_964475255.1 uncultured Sorangium sp. | reverse complement strand
TCCGACGCAGCTTTCCGCATATCTCGGCGCGTTCCTAACCGTTTGTCGCTCTAGGCGAAGGATGGGATGCGCAGACGAAGCCGCGCGAGGATCTTTCGGAGCCGGCGCACTTGGTTCCCTCCAGCTGAAACGACGCGCAGACTCGTACGCAAGCCAGGCCAGGGGCGCAAGGGGGGAACCCATCGGGAGCCCAAGTGCCGGAAACTCCCCCAAAAAGCCACCATCGCTCGGGGACGCCTCCTCGCATCTCTTGGAGCGCATGGGACCGATTCCACGATGTGGTCCGGCAGCCACCGCCGAACCGGAAACCTGCCAACGGCGTCTCGCCGCGCCTGAGGCGCTGAGGGGCGCGGCGGAGCAGCCACGAGGACGATGAGCCCACGCCAGGTGGATGCGAACCCGATTTCATTGATTCCGGCGGGTTGGATGGGCTGAAGGTCCCAGCCTGTGAGCGGAG
>CAYYWA010000237.1:0-8708 GCA_964475255.1 uncultured Sorangium sp. | reverse complement strand
TCGCAACGCTCCGCGTTGCGACACTCCATGTAAGCAACGCGTTTACGTAGGACCCCGGTGTCGTCCAGCACGCGGACGAGATCTTTTCTCCGCTCGACTCGCCGGCTTCGCTCCACGTCATTTGATTCCGAGTCTCTCTCGATTTCGACTGCTGAGGGCCCCGGCTCTCGCGCACGGCCATCCAGCAGCCATTCGGAAACACTCTCCAAAACCACGGAGCGACGCGGGGAGAATGCCCCGCAAACCGCCGTCGACGGCAGGGAGAAGAGAGCGGCTCCGCGACGAGAAGCTCTCTCGAGAGTTACGAATCAGCTTTGGTTCCGCACCAGTACCGCGCGGCTCATGAATTTAACTTGTTCATGACTTCTACCTTGATCTATAAGAATCGATGATGACGCAACTGCACGCCGTGTCGCACATCCCAGGAGACGACCTCGCGACTCAGCGCGCGGAAGATCCCGCAAAGGGGCCCGATCCTGGGGCCGTTGCGTACGCTCCCCTCTCCGTCGCTCTCTGGGATATCGCCTGGAGCGACGTACTGCCGCATCGCTTCGGCACGGATGGCGCCGTCGTTCATCTGAGCACGTTCGAAAAGGTACGTCCGTTCATCGAGCGAAACTACGCGCGGATCTTCGAGGAGTCTGCCGAGGATGGGCCGTTCTCACAAGGAACCCGCATCAATCGAGCGAAGGCTCGGTACTACACGATCGCCGGCGACACCTTCGAGTTTCTCTACCGCGAAGAGACGATTGGGGTTCTGGTTTGCACACCGCTCGACTGGAGCACGTACTACATCCGCACCGCGGCGACTCTTCCCGAGCACCAAGGGCGCCAATGGGTATGGCGCTTCGTCTCGGAAGTCCTTTTCGATCACCTCGCGCGGCATGGAATCGAGCGCGTAGAATTCGACGTCTCTCCGGCGAACATGGCCATGATTCACTTGGCCACACGCAACCGCTGCAATCCGACCGGGACTCTGCTCACGGAGCGCTGGGGCAGCCAAATACGCTTCACACGGTTCCTGAGCCCCCAGAGCGAGGACGTGTTTCTGAGGCAGTTTTGTAATGGCGTGAAATACCAGACCCGCGCACCCCGAAGCGCTCGGTGAGCTCACTTTCGCAGCTCTGCATGGTCGGGTTTGACCAGAAGGGATGCGGAATCGACACGACACGGTGAACGCGAGCTCGATTTTCCCGATCCCGCTTTCACCGTCGAAAACAAGCGAAAGGCACATCAAAATGAAAAAGCGTTTTGCCCTGAACTGCCTCTGATCGAACAAGGGCGGGCTCGGTCTCGAGGCCTCTGTGACCCTCGTGGACCGAGCCCGCCTGCTCCGACGCACCACTCCGGCTGCGATCTGCCGATCGCTCTTCCAAGGAAAGGGAAGACATGAGAATCGACGACGCGCTCGAAACGGAATTGGTCTCGTTCACTGGTGAGCTGCTCCACTCGCACCCGGTCCTTGCGCGTGCCCGGCGCGGCGAGCTGTCGCCCTCCGTGGTGAACGACTATTTGGCGAGTATTCTTCACTTGCTTCGAAGCACGCCGCGCCTGCTCGACAAGGCGGAACGTCGCGCACGCGAGCGCGGTGAGGCGCTCCTTGCTGGCTTTTTTGCTCGCAAAGCGGAGGAAGAGCGCGGGCATGAACACTGGGCCGAGCACGACATCGCAACGCTGCACAGCGCTTACGGCTTGTCCCCAGGCCAGCCCCGAGAAGCCGTTGTCGCGCTCGTGACCTGGCTCGAGCGCCTCGTTGACACGGATCCCGGGAGCTACGTCGGATACATCTTCTTTGCCGAGTACTTCACCGTCCTCGCGGGGCCCGAATGTGTGCGCACGCTCACCCAGTTCTGCGGTATTCCGAGCGAGGCGCTGACGGCGGTCAGTCGTCACGCCGATCTCGATCGGCAGCACGTGGCCGAGGCCCGCACCGACATTCGGCGACTCTTCGAAGGAAGTGCCGATGCAGAAGCGCGCCTTCTCGATGCACTGCGAGCATCGGAGGACTACTTTCGCGAGTTCCTGGACGACCTCGAAAGGAGCGCAGCTGCCGCGGAGGCCGGATGCAGCGCGCCGAGCCTCCGGAACTGAAGGAGCTCGCCCGGAGGCATCCGTTACCAGGGGGGTTCGAGCCGCCGGAGTGCTTCGTGGATCGAGTGCTGCTCTTCGGTCGTACGTTCCACCTCGTCGGGTTCACGAGTGTCTCCGCCGCTGGTGAGACCGTGACGGGCAGCGCGGCCGATATGGGAGACGCCCCGATTGCGCGTGCCTACTTCGAGCTCCTCGAACGCGCGTGCGTCCTCGATGCAGTCGAGCGAGCGGCGAGCGAATACGGACTGCGGGATGCGACCGGGCGCGCCCTCGGCACCTGCCCGAGCGATGTCGTGTTTCCTCGAGAACCACCGGGAGCGGGCTTCCGCTATTCCCTGTCGAACGGCGTCGCTGCCGGCCGAACGTGGACGGACGCCAGCGCCGCTGCCCTGGCCGAGCTCGTGGAACGGGATCGCGTGCTGCGATCCTGGTTCGGCGAGAGCCGTCCAGAGCCCGTCCCCCTGCCGCCGCGCTCGATCTTCGCGGAGCTCGCCAGCGCCTACGAGCTCCGCGCCTACCGGTTTCCTTCACCCGGAGAAGACCGGAGCGCAACGACGAAGGCGCTCACTGCGGTG
Source organism: uncultured Sorangium sp. (assembly GCA_964475255.1). Taxonomy (GTDB): domain Bacteria; phylum Myxococcota_A; class Polyangia; order Polyangiales; family Polyangiaceae; genus PMG-095. The sequence goes on along the minus strand of CAYYWA010000237.1, from coordinate 6,042 downwards.
GGGGTCTTCGGGTTTCCCAGGAGTCCAAACTTTCCGTTGGTTTACGGATTGGCAGCAGCCAATTCTCCGCAGCAGGCGCTATTCCGTGCACAGCGTGAGTGTCTGCAGCGGCTCGCGTTTCTCTGGGGGGAGGACATCCCGGAACAGGAACCAACGTTCAGCCCTTCTGCCGCATACCACCAGGAATTTTATCTCTGGCCGGCCGCACACGAGCGCCTGCGGCGCTGGCTAGACGGCGGGTCGTACGACCCGGATTTTCTAGTCCCGCCGCATCCCGAGGCCGCGCAGGAAGACCGTTTCGTGGACTTGACGCCGGTGACGCTTCGGAACGCGCTTTTGGTGATCAAGGCGATTCCGTCGTCACAGCTTCCGCTAACCTTCGGAAAAGAGCACCCTTTTATTCCAAGTGAGCGCGCCGCCCGGTCCGGACTGCACCCCATCGCGTAGCGGTGCTAGAAGGCGGCCTTCCGATGGGCCCGGTCGTTGCCATTCCCGGCGTGGAAGTGCTGGAGGAGTTGGGGAAGCGTTGCCCCGGTTCGGCCTATCGCGTTCGCCGTGGCAGCGGCGTCTACTCGATCGAGCTCGCTTTGCTCACGAGCGATCGAGCCGAGCAACGGGGTGCGATCCAGCGTTTCCGCCGCGACGCGATCGCGCTCGCGCGCATTCGGCATCCCGCGCTGCCGCGGGTGCTGGAGGTTGGCGAAAGGTCTGCGGCTCACTACGTCGTGATGGAGCTCGTCGCCGGCGAAACGCTCGCGGAGCGACTCCGGCGCGGTCCCCTCCCCGAGCCGCTGGTGGTCGAGCTCGGGCTCAGCGTCGCGGACGCGCTCGCCCGCATTCACGAGAACGGGCTCGTGCACGGAAACCTCCGCACGTCCTGCATCGTCTTCGACGAAAAGGACGGCATGGTCCGCCTCACGGGCTTCGGGTTCGCAACGGAGGCGTCGCCGCGAGCCGACGGCGCGTTGCCGTTGCAGGACTCGCGGGATCCGCGGCTCGATCTCGTCTCGCTCGGCAGCGTGCTGTTCGAGTGCTGGACGGGTGAGCCGCTGTCATCCACCCAGGATCCCGAAGTCCTGTTCGACTTGACGGATGACTACTCCGCGGCTCCAGGGCTCGGGCGCGTGCTGGCCCGCCTTTTGGGGATCGGCAGCAAGGGATACACGGACGTATCGGCGCTCCGAGACGATTTGCACCGACTCGCGGCCCCGAGCCGATCGAAGGGGCACGCCCCGGTCGGCCCCTCCGCGGCCAGCGTCACGATGGTCGGGCGCGAGAGCGAGGTCGAGCGCCTACGGAGCGCGTGGTCTGCTGCCGAGACCGGCGGGGTGCAAGTCGCGCTCGTTTGCGGCAAACGCGGTTCGGGCAAGAGCCGCTTGCTCCACGCGTTCGCCGAGGACCTCGCGCGCGAAGGCGGCGCCAGCCTGCGGGTGGAGTGCCAGAGGGCTCGCGAGGAGCCGTACGGAGTCGTTCGACAGCTCCTGGAGGCATACCTCGATGCGCTCGAAGCACTTCCCCGCGCCCCCCGTACCGAAGCGCTGGGGAGAGTGCGCGCGCTCGCGAGCGACGTCGCGTTCCTGCTGGGGCCGCTCTCGCCCCGGCTCGGCCGCGTGCTCGGCGAGGTGCCTCCGCTCGGGGGCGAGGCGCGCCCCGATGAGGTCCTCGCGGAAGGCCTCGGCGAGTTTCTGAGGCGTTTGTTCTCGAACGGCGATCGGCACGCCATCCTCATCGACGACGGGCACCTGCTCGACGTCGCGAGTCGACGCGCGATCGCCTGCTGGATGAAGCACTCCTCCGCTCCCGTCCTGTTCGCGATTGGGGCGCGGGACGACGCGGAGTCCTGGCCGACGATCGAGCGCCTGATCGCCGGAATTTCGCGGGATCGCATCTGGCAGCTGCCGCTCGGCGCGCTCGAGCCGCTGCACACGGCGGCGCTCGCGCAGGAGTACCTGGGAGCGGAGGGCATCGAGCCGAGCCTCCTCGCCTACATCGCGACGGTGAGCGACGGAACGCCGCTGAATCTCCTCGAGCTCCTGCGCAGCCTGCTCGAGAACGGCGTGCTCGTTCCGTCTTGGGGAGCGTGGAAGTTCGATGCCGAAGCGGCAGCGAACGCCGGCCTGCCGCGGGGCTCGCTCGAGCTCCTTCAGCGACGCATCTCGACGCTGCGCTGCGATGCGGTCGAGCTCCTGACCCTCGCCGCTGCGAGCGGCGAGACCATCGATCCCGACCTCCTGGCACGGGCAGCCGGAATCCCGCCCGATCGCGTCCGCGCCCTGCTCGCCGACCTGCGCGGCAGCATGCTCGTGGAGGTGGGGTCGGGCGGCGTGCGACGGTTCGTGCACGCGGCCGTGCGCGAAGCGCTGCTCCAGCGAGTTCCCGAGTGGCGCCTGCGCGAGCTGCATCAAGCGCTTGCCGAGGTGCTGGATACCGAGGCACCCGGGCACGCTGGAGCGACCGAGTCACACCGCTCGGACGCCGCCAGCATCTTCGCGATCGCCTCACACTACGCTGCCGGACGACGCGAAAAGCGACCCGAGCGGGTCCTCGCGACATCCATCGCCGCCGCGCGCCTCGCGTTCGAGCGGTTCGACCACGAGCTCACGCTGCGCTTTTTCGACGTGGCCGAGGAAGCCGCGCACCACCTGTCGGTACCACTCGACCCGGAGGTCCTGCTGATTCGCGCCGAGGCGGAGCTCCGAGCCGGGGCGCTCGAGCGCTCCATCGAGCGGCTCCAGCATCTGCTCGAGCGCGTCGACACGCCACTCCTCCGTGCATCGGCCCTTTTGCGGATCGCCTGGGCCGAGATGCAGCTCGACACGAACCGCGCCCGCGCGGCCCTCACTCGAGCATTCCGCGAGCTCGGGGTCCGGCCTCCGGATTCGAGCGTGGTGAGCATCGTCGTCACGGTGTTTGCCTGGCTCGCCTGGGTGCTCGTCCCGCGCCGGTTGCTCGTGTCACTGCAACGCGATCGGAGCGCCCTGCACAAGCGCCGACTCGAGATGCTCGCCGAGCTCAACGCCCACGCGTGCCGGCTCGCGTTCAACTCGGCGGAACCGTTGCTCTTGGTGCAGGCAGCAATCCGCCAGCTTCCGCCCGCAAAGGCGCTCGGCACTCCGCGAGCGCTCAGCCGAAGCCATCTCCACTACAGTTTCGTTCTTTGCGCGCTCGGGTTCCGGCGAGCGAGCAAACGGTACCTGAAAGACGGCAAGCACCACGCCACCAAATCCGGAAACCCGGCCGACCACGAGTACGCGCAGCAACTCGAGATGGTGATCGACAGCTGGAGCGGTGACGTCCGATCGGCGCTCCAGGCCGGCGCACGTTGTCTCGACGAGTACAGCCACTGGGCGGAAGTAGGAGAATACTGCACCACCGCACGAGCACTCGAGCTCTTGGAAGCTCTGCGTGGGCGCAATCACGCAGCGTGGCGCTGGCTGGAGCGTGTTCTGCTCCGCCTCTCGTCCCACGAGGGAGCCGTGGTCGCGCTCGAGTACATCGAGCTCAGCTTGGAGGCGGAGCTTGCCGCCCTCGGTCGCGAACGGGAGGCTCCGGCATTTCTCGCGTGCCTGGCCGAGGTCACCACCCGTCCCGCTGCACGCGGGAGGGTGATGCCCACGACCTACGGACCCCGCGTCCGGCGCTTCACGGAAACCGGCAAGCTCGGTGCGGAGTTCGAAGCGGTCGTCAGCTCGGTGCGAGCCGCAGGGTTCGACCCAGGGCGTGCCCCGCCAGACCTCGTCGAGTTCTACGTCCACGTGGCGCATGCGCGCGTCCACGCCTGCCTCCGCGCGGCGCGCGACGAGCTTCCCGAGAAGCTCCGCTTGCTCGAGGAGGGCCTGTCGGACCTGAGGCGCACCGCGCGCATTCCGCTCCTCCGAGCTCACGCCGCCGTGGTCACCGCGTTCGCGCACTATTTCTCGGGGAAGCACGAGGCTGCCCGGCGTTGGTTCGACCGTGCGGAGGCGCTCGGCCGCGCGGAAGAGGCGCCTTGGGTTCTTTACCAGGTGCATCGCGGCCGCGCGCACCTGCTCCGCGAGCGCGGGCTCGAAGACGCCGCGCTCGATCAGGCGCGCCTGGCGGTGGCGCTCGCAGAGGCGCACGGGGCAGTGTACCGCGCGCGGTTCGTCCGGGAAGAGTTTCCGGCGCTCGATCGACGGCTCCCGGCGGTCGCCGAAGCGGGCGCTCCGCAGCCGAACGGCGCGACGCCGGTCGGGCGACGCTCCCGCCGGCGCGCGCGCAAGAAGGCCTACCTCCGCACGCTCATCCGCATCGGCCAGCGATCGCCGCGAGAGCTCGATGTCCGGCAGCAAGGGGAAGACGTGCTCGACGAGCTCATCGATGCCGTCCAAGCCGATCGCGGGTTCTTGCTGGTCACGCGCGACCGGCTGACGGAGCTCGACGACGAGGCGCCGAGCACCGACGCCGCCGAAACTGCTCCCGAAGGCGCCGCGCCGGGGGACGATGAGCCCTGGCTCGTTCCGATCGCGGCTCGCGGCGCGCTCGGGCAGAGCTTGCCGATGCTCGAAGCAGACGAGCTCGCTTGCCTCGGGGAGCTCCTCGAGCCTTCGGACGGGGCGAGCGACGAAACGCCGCTGCCGGTGGTCAGCTCGCTCCTCCACGCGAACCGTTCGGTGTTGATGGCGCCGCTCGTGGTGCGCGGGCAGCGCGTGGGGGCGGTGTTCCTCGATCGCTCGCTGCGCACCGGGGGGTTCGACGAGGCGGACGCCGCGACGTTGACGACGCTCTCGGTGCAGGTGCCGCTCGTGTTCGAGCTGGCACGCGCGCTCCGCGCCCGCGAGCGCGCGGAGGAGACGCAACGCGGGGTCGAGAAGCTCGAAGCCATCGCGCGGCTCGCGGGCGGCATCGCGCACGACTTCAACAACATGCTGGCCGTGATCCTCGGCGCGAGCGATCAGATCCTGAGCCGGAAACGCACGCGACCCGTGGACGAGGACGTCCGCACGATCCAAAGCGCCGCCGAGCGCGCCCGCGACCTCACGCAGCAGCTGCTCGCGTTCTCGCGTGGCCAGTATCTCCGCCCCGAGGTGTGCCAGCTCAACGAGCTCATCCGCAGGTTCGAGCCGATCGCCCGCCAGTTGCTCGGAGAGAGCCGAGAGCTCGAGCTCCGGCTCGACGCCGAGCTCTGCCCGGTGAAGGCGGACCCGGCCCAGATGGACCAGGTGCTCACGAACCTGGTCGTGAACGCGCGCGACGCGATGCCCGAGAGCGGAAAGCTCGTCATCGAGACCGCCACGGTTTCGATCACGCAGCCCGGGGAGGGCGTCGAGCCCGGACGGTATGCGCAGATCCGCGTGACGGATACGGGGATCGGGATGGACGCGGACACGCTGGCGAAGGCGTTCGAGCCCTTCTTCACGACCAAGGTCGGCGGGACGGGCCTCGGGCTCGCCACGGCGTACGGCATCGTGAGGCAGAGCGGCGGGCACATCGACGTGCGCAGCGACGTGGGGCGCGGCACGGCGTTTCGCATCCTGTTGCCGGAGACGTCGCAACACCCCTCGACGTCGACATCGACGTCGGCGTCGGTGCCGCCGCCGTCCGTCGAGCCCACCTCGACGCGCGGCGGGGAAACCGTGCTCCTCGTGGACGACGAGCCGCTCGTGCGCGAAGCGACGCGCCGCGCGCTGCGCTCACTCGGCTACCAAGTGCTCGCGGCACGCAATGCCGAAGAGGCGCTGCGCATCGCCGCCGACGAGACCGACGAGATCGCGCTCGTGATCACCGACGTGATCATGCCCGGCATGAACGGCCCGGACCTCGCCCGCGAGCTCGGTCGGATCAAGCGCTCCTTCAAGGTGCTGTTCATGTCCGGCTACACGGCGGGCGTCCTCGCTGAGCACGGCCTCGCGCGCGAGAGCGTGGACTTCCTGCAAAAGCCCGTGCCGCGCGAGCTCCTCGCCTCGCGGATCCGCGAGCTCCTCGCGAGCGGCAGCGAGTCATCACAAACCTTGAACTAGAGCGACAAGCGGTTGGGAACGCGCCGAGATATGCGGAAAACTGCGTCGGACAGAGTGCCCGCGT
>CAYYWA010000236.1:959-9179 GCA_964475255.1 uncultured Sorangium sp. | reverse complement strand
CTCCAAGCTCGCCCCGCCCGCCCCCGAAGGGAGAGCGCGCGTGGCGCAGCTCGAGCGCGCGGTGCACGGCTCGAAACGCATTTCCAGCCAGAGGGCGGCCGACTAGGCTTTTTCGCGCCGATCCCGAGGCGTCCCTGGCGACAGGGTGCGCTGTGCGCGGTAAGTAATCGCCATGACTACGGCTCGCGAGAAGATGAAGGAAATCGGCGAACGCCTCGCTGCTCGCTCCGCGGAGGCCTCCAGCATCGGAGGCGTGTACCGCTTCGATCTCCAGGGAGAAGGCGGCGGGAGCTTCGTCGTGAACCTGCGCGATGCGATCGGAGTGCAGGAGGGCGACGGTCCAGCAGCCTGCACCTTGAGGCTCTCGACCGGCGACTTTCTCGACCTGATCTCCGGGAAGGTCAGCGGGCAGGAGCTCTTCTTCGGTCAGCGGCTCACGGTGGAGGGGGACATGGGCCTGGCGCTCAAGCTGCAGGCCCTCACGGACCTCCTCAGGTGACGGGGCCGCGAGCACCACGTCCGGGGCAGGCGGTGCCGCGCCCCCTCGGCAAGACTTGGCCGCTGTTCGGCGAGGCGTCGCCGGAGTTCCCGACCGATCGCGCAGAGAACGTGACGCTCCTCCACCCGGGGACGGCGCGGCTCTCCGAGCTCGAGCAGCGCACGGATTTGCCCGAAACGACGGACCGCGCCGAGGCGCAGGTCCAGCGGCTCCGCGACTCGGTGCCGCCGCCCGAGCTGCCCGACTGGGCGCGTGCCGCGCACGCGCTGATCGACTGGTTGTCGGCGCAGCTCGAGCACGGGGCCGATGAAGCCGCTCAAGAGACGCTCGCGCGGACGTGGGCGGCCTTCTCACTCTGCGGGGTATCGGAGCCGCAGATCGTGCGCGTCGCTCACCTCGTGAGTCGCGCCCGCTCCGAGCTCCTCCGCAGCGCGCGCGCGGACGATCTGCCGCGCGCCCTGGAGGCGGCCGCCGGCGTCGTGCACTCGGGCTTGCCGCGCGCGATTCGCGAGCGAATGCCGTTCGAACGCACCCTGGGCGTGATTCGGGCCGTCCACCAGGAACGCGATGCCTGGACGGCCGTGGTCGACGGGACGAGCGAGCTCCTCGGCTGGAGCGATTATGCGCGCGCCCACGCCGCGAGCATCATCCGCGGCGCCATCGAACGGAGAGACTGACCGTGTCCGTGGACGACATCCGCCGGCGCATCGACGCCATCGACGACGAGCTCCTCGACCTCCTCGAGCAACGCGCCCGCCTCGCGAAGCGCATCGCCGAAGAGAAGCACAAGGTCGGGCAAGCGATGCACGACCCCGAGCGCGAGCGCGCCGTGCTCCGGCGCGTCGAGGAGAAGGCCGCCGCTCGCAAGGACTCGATTTTCCCGACCTCGGGCCTGCGCGCCATCTTCCGCGAGATCATGAGCTCGTGTCTCTCTCTCGAGGAGCCGCAGACGGTGGCGTACCTCGGGCCCGAAGGCACGTTCTCGCACATCGCGGCGCGCACCGCGTTCGGGAACGGCGCGCGCTACGTGGCCCTGCCGACGATCGGGGCCGTGGTGGAAGCGGTCGCCCGCGACACCGTGACGTACGGCATCGCTCCCATCGAGAACTCGACCGAAGGCAGCGTCACCGCGACGCTCGACGCGATCCTCGAGAGCGACATCATGATCCGCGGCGAGCTCGTGATCCCCGTCGAGCACTGCCTGCTCGCGAAGACCACCGATTTTTCGGCGATTCGCCGCGTGTACTCGCACCCGCAGCCGCTCGCTCAGTGCCGCGGGTGGCTCGCGCGCCACCTCCCGCACGCCGAGCTCTTGGCCACCTCGTCTACGGTCACGGCAGCGAAGGAAGCCGCGAACGACGAGACCGCGGCCGCGATCGGCAGCCGCGTCTCGGCAGAGCTCTACGATCTGTTGCTGCTCCGCGAAGGCATTCAGGATCGACCCGAGAACGCGACGCGCTTCTTCGTGCTCGCCAAGCAGGACGCGCCGCACGGCGAGAACAACAAGACGAGCCTCGTCTTCTCGACGCCGCACGCGCGGGGCGCCCTGCGCCGCGCGCTCGAGGTCTTCGACGACGAAGGCCTGAACCTCACGCGCATCGAGTCGCGGCCCGCTCCCGGACGGCGCTGGGAGTACGTGTTCGTGACGGAGCTCGAGGGCCATCGCCTCGATACCCCCGTGCAACGTGCCCTCGATCGCCTGCGCTCCATCTGCTCGATGGTCCGGGTGCTCGGGAGCTTCCCGCGCAACGAGTAACGGCGGGCATGAACCCGAAGTTGCGGAGAATCCCGCGCTATTTTCTGCGCGGAGCGCTCGTCACCGCGCCGCTCGCGCTCACGTTTTACATCGTCTATTGGCTGCTCGCCCTGTTCGACCAGCTGTTGCCGGTCGGCATCCCGGGCCTCGGCATCGTGGCCACGCTGGCGCTGATCACGTTCGTCGGCTTTCTGACCTCGAACGTCGTGGGACGCAGCGTGTTCGAGACGACGGAGGGCCTGCTCAAACGCGTCCCGCTCGTGAAGCTCGTCTACACGTCGATCAAGGATCTCGTCGGCGCGTTCGTCGGGGATCGGCGGAGCTTCGACCGCCCCGTCGCGGTGCGCTTCGCTCCCGGGAGCCCGATCAAGCTGCTCGGCTTCGTCACCCGCCAGAACCTCGCGCAGCTCGGCGACCTCGATCACGTCGCCGTCTACCTGCCTCAGTCCTACAACTTCGCGGGTAACCTCGTGCTCGTCCCGCGGGATCTCATCGAGCCGCTCGACGTCTCGAGCGCCGAGCTCATGACGTTCATCGTCTCGGGCGGCGTCTCCGGGCTCGGCATCGGCCAATCGCTCCTTCCGCCCGTGAGCTACGCCAACCCCAGCACCTCCCGCCGAGGTCGTGCCGAGGGAGAGAAGTAACCGAGGCGAGCGCCCCTCGCCACGCGCGAACAAAGCAGGCCAAGGCGCTGCTCGGCGGGGCCGCCGTTCTGGGCGCCCGCCGACGCCCTCGCCGCACGAAAAAAAGTGGGGAGCTCCGCCGACGGCCGCGGAGCTCCCCTCGCGAATGGCTCGGGCCTTCGTCAGTACCGATACAAGTCGGGCTTGTACGGTCCTTCGACGGGGATGCCGAGATACTCCGCCTGCTTCTGGCTCAGCGTGTCGAGCTTCACTCCGAGCTTGGGCAGGTGCAAGCGCGCCACCTTCTCGTCGAGCTGCTTCGGCAAGAGGTGGACGCCGAGCGGGATCTTCTGCGTGAAGAGCGCGATCTGCGCGAGCACCTGATTGGTGAAGCTCGAGCTCATCACGAAGCTCGGGTGGCCGTTCGCACAGCCGAGATTCACGAGCCGCCCCCGAGCGAGCACGATCAGCTTCTTTCCGTCGGGGAACACGAAGTGATCGACCTGGGGCTTGATGTTCTCCTCGCGGACGCCCGGATGGTTCTCGAGCCAGGCAATGTCGATTTCGCTGTCGAAGTGCCCGATGTTGCAGAGGATCGCCTCGTGCTTCATCGCGAGCATGTGCTCGCCGCGGATCACGTCGCAGCAGCCCGTGGCCGTGACGAAGATGTCGCCGATGGGCGCCACCTCATCCATGGTCGTGACCTCGTAGCCCTCCATCGCGGCCTGCAGCGCGCAGATGGGGTCGATTTCGGTCACGATCACGCGCGCGCCGAGGCCGCGCATGGCCTGCGCACAGCCCTTGCCCACCTCGCCGAACCCGGCGACCACGGCCACCTTGCCGGCGAACATCACGCCCGTCGCGCGCTTGATCCCGTCGGTCAGCGACTCGCGGCAGCCGTAGGTGTTGTCGAACTTGCTCTTGGTGACCGAGTCGTTGACGTTCATCGCCGGGCACTTGAGCTCGCCGCGCCGGAACATTTCGTAGAGCCGGTGCACGCCCGTCGTCGTCTCTTCGCTGAGCCCGCGAATCGGATCGGGTCCCGAGAACAGCTCCGGATGACGCTTGTGAACCCACAGCGTCAAATCGCCGCCGTCGTCCAGGATCATGTTCGGGCCCTTGCCGCCGGCGAACGCGAAGAGCTGCCGCTCGAGGCACCAGTCGTACTCCTCTTCCGTCTCGCCCTTCCAGGCGAACACGGGCACGCCCGTCTTGGCGATCGCCGCCGCGGCGTGGTCCTGCGTCGAATAGATGTTGCAGCTCGTCCAGGTCACCTCGGCGCCGAGCGCGCGCAGCGTCTCGATCAGCACCGCGGTCTGGATGGTCATGTGCAGGCATCCCGCGATCCGGGCGCCCCGAAGCGGCTGCGTCGCCCCGTACTCCTCGCGCAGCGCCATGAGCCCCGGCATCTCGTGCTCGGCGATCTCGATCTCCTTGCGCCCCCACTCGGCGAGGCCGATGTCGCGAATCCGGTAGTTCGGTCCCTCCTGCGTGGGGACGCTCTCCCTCTTCGGCTTGCCGGCCGCGGGCGCCGTCTCAACGGATACGGGTTGTGCCATCTGTCCTGTTCTCCCTTTCTTCACTGCGGTCGTGCCGCTCTGTGTAAGCGGTTGCGTGCGCGGGACGCGCCACGAGCACCTGCCAGCCGAGGTGTCCGTCCGGCGCGCCCTCCGCCAGGTTCTCCGGCAGCGGCCGGACCTCGGGATCCACGAGCCCCGCGGCGCGCGCGTGCCCTTCCAGCTCGCTCGCCTCGAAGCCGTTCCACACGTCCGCCTGGTGCTCGCGAAAGGCGTCGTCCGTGTGGCGCTGGTAGTCGATGACGACGAGGCGCCCGCTCGGGCGCAGCAAGCCGGCTAGGGCCCGCAACGTCGCTCGCGGCCGCGGCGCATGATGGAGCACGCGCGCGGCGATCACCAGATCGGCACCGGGCGCGACGGCAGCGAGCACCGCGCGCTCGTCGAGCTCGCCGCACATGAGCGTCACGTTGTCGTACCCGTGCCGGGCGACGCGGCGGCGCGCCCGAGCGAGCTGCGCTTCACTCCGATCGATGCCGATGACACGCCGGTACAGCGGCGCGAGCACGTCGAGCAGCCGCCCGTCGCCCGTCCCCGCGTCCACGGCGAGCTCTCGCTCGGGGAGCAGCGTGCGGAGCGCGAAGAGGTACGCGGGGAGCTCCGGAACGAGCTCGAGCGGCTCGGCTCCGCGCGGCTCCGCGAAGAACTCGCGCGTGCGCGCCTCGCGCTCGCGCACGACGCCCGCGATACGTGACAAGCTCCCGTCGCGCTCACAGAGTTGCTTGCCCGCGGCCAGCGCATCCCGAACGACCGGATCCGCGAGCGCGTCCTCGGCGAGCCGAACGAAGGTGCGCGTCCCGTGCCGGCGCTCCGCGAGCAACCCGGCTTGCCGGAGCGGCGCGGCGTGCCGCGAGACATTGGGCTGGGATTCCTCGAGCAGCTCCGAGAGCTCGCCGAGCGCGAGCTCCTCCTCCGCCGCCAGGGCGAGCAGGCGCAACCGGACGGGCTCGGAGAGGAGCCGATACAGCTGCCAGCGTGTCTCGACCGCCGTCGCCAGGGCCACGGCGGGATACTTTCACACTTTCACATGCACGCAAGTAGTAAGTTCTTCAGTAAATCCGCCAAGCTCCACCGGCCCGTCCGCCCGGAACCTCCCCACTTGGGCGATACCGACGTGGACGTCTGCCACGTCGCATCGGCTAGACTCCTCACATGGATCGGTTTCGTCGCTTCGACGAAGCGTACTACCACCGCTACTACGAGTCCCCGCAGACGCGCGTCACGTCTCCCGAGGAGCACGCGCCGCTCGCGGAGTTCGTGTTTGCGTTCGCCCGCTACAACCACATCGAAATAAAAAGCGTCCTCGACGTCGGCGCGGGCGTCGGTCTCTGGAAATACTGGATCGAGAAGAACGCGAAGGGCGTGCAGTACACCGGGACCGAGGTCAGCCAGGCGATGTGCAAGAAGCACGGCTTTCAGTTCCGCGACATCGCTCGCTGGCGTGATCGCAAGAAGCACGATCTCATCATCTGTCAGGGTGTTCTGCAATACTTGCCCGACCCGGACGTCGCGCCTGCCGTCGCCAACATCGCGGCGATGGCGCGCGGGCTCGTCTACTTCGAGGTGACGACGCGCATGGATCTCCGCGAGCGCTGCGACAAGGCGCGCACGGACGCGGACATCCACGTGCGCAACGGGTCGTATTACCGCGGCATCTTCAACAAGCACCTGCTCAACGTCGGTTGCGGCCTCTGGTGGGTCAAAGATCGCCCGCCGCCGTTCTACGAGCTCGAAATGGCCGGAGCCTGAGCCCATGGCGCGGTCGCTAGGGAGTACGCTCGTTTCCGCTTTGTTGCTGGGCGGGACCGTGGTGGGCCTCTACAACGTCTACTCCGACAACTCGGACGTGAAGGCGCTCGCCGAAGAAGCAGCCTGCGGAAAGCGGGATTGCAGCGTGACGTTCACTCGCGAGTCCCGCTCGCCAATCGGGCAGAGCTTCACCGTGCAGACGCGCCTGACCGCCCGGGGCAAGCGGGAGCGGAGCGCAAGCGTCGATGTCGAGTGCCGCCGCGCGTTCTACCTGGTCGGCGAGTACGCTTGCAGCGCACCGGGAGCCCTTCCGCCGGACGCCGCCGAAGCGCCTCCTTGACGGCGCGGCGTGTCCGCTAGAAAAGGATCTGACCGTGAAGATCGAAGAAATCATGACGCGGGACGTGCGGACCTGCAGCCCGGACGACACCCTGGCGACCGCCGCACAGGTCATGTGGGAGATGGACTGCGGAGTCGTTCCGGTCACGGACCGCGAAGGCAAAGTCGTCGGCATCATCACGGACCGCGACCTCGCCATGGCGGCTCACCTGCAGGGTGTCCCCCTGCGTGAGTCGCGGGTCGCGAGCGTCATGGCTCGGGACGTGCGCTGCTGCGCTCCCGGCGACTCACCCGCGACGGTGCAGGCGCTGATGCAACAACACCGCATCCGACGCGTCCCCGTCGTCGATGCCGAGCGCCGCCTCGTCGGTCTCATCACGCTCGGCGATCTCGCTTACGTGATGAGCGCCGAGCAGACGTTGGGCGGCGACGGCATGACCTGGACGGCGATCGCGCACACGCTGTCCGCGGTGAGCACGCCGCGCATGCCGCGCTATCGACGCTGAGCCGCGATCGCGAGCGTCTCGCTCGGGGGAGCTCGATCGCTCCGGTATCGGCGCGAAATCGAGGCCGAGCCGCGCACGGCTCAGCGCGTGGGAAAGAGGAACCCGGCGAACTCCGCGCCCCCGGCGCCCACCTGAACGCAGTAGCCGTCGAGCCGTGGCTCGTCGAGCTCGAAGCCGTCGTCCGACACGCACGGCGTATCCACGCCGTTGACGCGCAGGCTGCGCCCGCCCTGGAACTCCCAGCACACGATCCGCCGCTCTTCGAGACCTGGCGGTGGATAGCCGCGGACTTCGTAGCATCCGCTGCCCGTCCCGAGCGGCTCCTTCCGGAAGCCGTCCTCGCTCGGAGCGACGGGCCTCGGGTTCTCGCAAATGCCGTCGCACGGGCTGGAGAGGCAGAGCCCGCGCGAGCACTGCTTCCCCGCTTCGCAAACGGTGCCGCACGTTCCGCAGTTCGTCGCGTCCGACGCGAGGTCTACGCACACGCCTTCGCAGAGCAACTGCCCTTCCGGGCAGCCGCATGCCCCCTCGTTGCAAACCTCGGTGCTCAGGCACGCGTTCCCGCAATCGCCGCAGTGAGCCGTGTCCGTCAGCAGGTCGGCGCACGTGCCGTCGCAGTCGGTTTGCCCAGGCGGACACGCGCACGTGCCCGCGTCGCAGATCTCGTCGCTCCGGCACGTCTCCCCGCACTCGCCGCAGTTCGCCGGATCCTCGAGCAGGTTGGCGCACGTGCCGTCGCAGTCGGTGTGCTCGGGCGGGCACGTACATTCACCCGCTTCGCAGATCTGATTGCCCTCGCACGACTCGTTGCAGCCGCCGCAATGCTCGTAGCTCGTGAGCGGATCCACACAGGTGCCGTCACAGTTTTCGTGGTTCTCCGGGCACGTGCACTCCCCGTCGTCGCAGGTCCCCCCGCGACACCCGGCGCCGCACGCCCCGCAATGGTCAGTGCTCGTCTCCGTATCGACGCACTTGCCCGCGCAGATCGTCTCCCGATCCGGGCACACGCACTCGCCGTCCTCGCAGCTCGCCGTCGCCGGGCAGGCTTCGCCGCAAGCCCCGCAGTGGTCGGTGCTCGTCTCCGTATCGACGCACTTGCCCGCGCAGATCGTCTCCTCGTCCGGGCACACGCACTCGCCGTCCTCGCAGCTCGCCGTCGCCGGGCAGGCTTCGC
>CAYYWA010000236.1:0-859 GCA_964475255.1 uncultured Sorangium sp. | reverse complement strand
CGCACATCCCGCAGTGCTCCGTGCTCGTCTCCGTGTCGACGCACTTGCCTGCGCAGATCGTCTCCTCGTCCGGGCACACGCACTCCCCCTGCTCACAGCTCGCCGTCGCGGGGCACGCTCGGTCACACCCGCCGCAGTGAGCGACGCTTCGTTTCGTGTCGACGCACCCGCCTTGGCAGAGCTCACCCTCGGCGCAGGCCGGCGTGCCGCCAGTGCCGCTGCCCGCGGTCCCCGCGCTTCCGCCCTGACCGGTGCCAGCGGTGCTTCCACCCGTTCCCCCACCATCCTGCCCTCCAGACGTCGAACGCGGCGGGCCGTTTCCCTGAAACAGCTCCGAATCCTCGGGGCCGCAGCTCGCGGTCGCGAGCGGAATGCCAATCCCGAGGCAGGCGAGCGCCGTTCTGACGAGTGCGTGCCCTGCGCGCATGAGCCCTCCAGGTCCGATTCGGGGCATCCATTGACGCGTTTCGGCGCGCTCCCGTCAACCATGACGATGCAGTCACCGCGGAATGGGGCGGAATGGGAACGCGCGCCGCACGATTCGTCGGGGTTGGGCCTTGCGGTCAGCCGGCAAGCAGCGCGGCCCCGAGCACACCCGCGGAATCCCCGAGCTCGTGTCGGACAATCGGCGTGAGGAGCTCGTCGTTGAAAACGAGCCGCCGCACGCGCTCCACCCCCTCCGTGTACAGGAAATCGAGGTTGGAGACCCCACCCCCGAGCACGATCGCAGTCGGATCGAGGATGTCGATGAGCGTCGCGAGCCCCCGCCCCAGCGCTTCGAGCATCTCATCGAGGGCACGCGCGGCGTCCGGGTCGTTCGCTCGCCGCGCGGCGATTTCCGGGAGCCGCGCGTGGCGCC
>CAYYWA010000235.1:6136-9252 GCA_964475255.1 uncultured Sorangium sp. | reverse complement strand
GTCAACGGGCGTATTCTGGAAGCGCTCCGCATCCCTTCGGCCCAGACCCCCGCTATGCCTTGACCACCTGCGCGTGCGGAGTCCTGTAGACCCCACGCGTATCGATGATCAGCGGAGCATTGCGGAGCACGAGCTCGTAGTCCACGGCCCTGTGGTCCGTCGCGATGAGGACTGCGTCTTGCGTCGAGAGCACCTCGGGCGTCAACGGCAAGCTCTCGAGACGGCCCAGGCGTGGCCAGGACCGGAGGGATGGAAGCAACGGAATGTGCGGATCGTGATAGCGCACCTCCGCCCCACGATCCCTGAGCAGTTGCATGAGCTCGAACGCGGGACTCTCCCGCGGATCGTCGATGTCCTTTTTGTACGCAACCCCTAGGATGAGCACTTTGGCATCCTTGAGGGGTTTGCCGCGATCGTTCAGCGCCAGCTGCGTCTTCTCGACAACGTAGCGCGGCATCGCCACGTTGATCTCACCCGCGAGCTCGATGAACCGAGTCGAGATTCCATACTCACGAGCCTTCCAGGTCAAATAGAACGGATCGATCGGGATACAGTGACCTCCCAGCCCGGGGCCTGGATTGAATCGCATGAACCCGAAGGGCTTCGTCGACGCGGCGTCCAGCACGTCCCACACGTCGATGTTCATGCGCTCGTAGATGATCTTCAGCTCGTTGACGAGGGCGATGTTCACTGCCCGAAAGATGTTCTCGGTGAGCTTCACGGCCTCGGCAACTCGAGCAGACGGGACACACACGGTTCGTTGTATGACGCTCGAGTACAGACGCTGTGCCAAACTGAGCGCGTCCTCATCCACGCCGCCGATCACCTTGGGGATGTCCCGTGTCCCGAACTCACGATTTCCCGGGTCTTCGCGCTCCGGCGAAAAGGCCAAAAAGAACTCGTGCCCGGAGCGAAGCCCGCTCTTCTCCAGGATCGGGAGCACGACTTCTTCGGTCGTCCCGGGATACGTCGAGGACTCCAGAACCACGAGCTGACCGGGGCGCAAGGAGCGCGCAATGCTCTCGGTCGTCTCGACGATGTACCGCCTGTCCGGCTCCCGTTGTCGGGTGAGCGGTGTCGGAACCGTGATCAGCAGCGCGGCGGGCTCGCCGAGGCGGGCGAGATCGCAGGACGCAACGAGTCTGCCGTCCGCAACCGCGCGCTCGATCCGCGCGGGCTGAAGATGCTGGATATACGCGATCCCCTCATTGAGCTTTTGAATCTTCTGCGGATCCGTATCGAACCCGAGCACGCGAAAGCCGGCCTCGACGAACGCCAATGCGAGAGGCAACCCCACATACCCCATGCCGATCACCCCCACGAGCGCTTCTCGTGCATCGACACGCTGGAGAAATTCCTCTGCTCTTCGACGGTGTGACAGCTCGGAGCTCGCGTTCACCATGCGGCCCCTGCTCTAGCGTACCCCGTGCGCCGCTTCAACAGACTTGGCCCATTGACCGGAGCGGTCCTCGTCCTTGGGGACGCGAGAGCGAGCCCCGATCGACTCGAAGTGCCCCGGGGCACGACATCGGCACGTGCGCCCTCAACACGGAGGGAGCAGTCTCGTGAAAACCGAGCGTGGCCTCGCGCGATGATCGCGACTCCGAGGCGCTGCCCCTGTTCAGGATTTCGCGAGACCGCTACGCCGCCACGGTGCGTTTCAGGAACGCGGCGGAGCCGAGGATCAGATCCGTGTGCTTCCTGGGCACCGTCTCCGCGTCCGACGGCCGCCACACGATTTTGCCGTCGACGTACTCGCCGAAGGCGGGCGCAAGAGCTCTGAGTATCTGAAACTCTCGATCCACGTTCAGCCCGCGACGTTCCAGGAACTCCGGATCGAACTCGACGAGAACCGCCCACCAATTCTCGACTCTTCCCAGCATCTCTACGGCCCCCCGAAGCACCTCGATCTCATGGCCCTCGACATCCACTTTGATGACCACCGAAGGCAGCGCGACGTTGCCCTCCAGCATCGACGAGAGAGTGCGACAACGCACGGAGACGAAGCTGATCCGCTCCTTGATCGCGGCCGGGCCGTCCTTGCCTTCCAACACGGACGGGGTCAATGACGAGTACCCTGAGAGCCCCGGCTTCGTCGCCAGCAGGACTTCGCCGTCCGGCATGTCGGCAGCCGCTTCGTTCAGAATCGTTACGCGCTCATCGACTCCGAACGTCCTCTGGAGGCAAGCCACTAGCTCCGGGTTCGGCTCGATCGCGACGGTCCGGATGCCGCGCGCGACCGCCTCGGCGACGAACTCACCATAGTTCGCCCCCACGTCCACGTAGAGGCTCGGATTCAGCTCGAGGAGAGCGCACACCTTCTTCCGGGTCTTGGGGTTGACGTCGCTGCTCGTCGCGAGCCAAAACGCCCTCCAGTCGTTGCTCAACACCACGAACCGATGCCCTCGGTATTGGATGGGGCGCACGGGACCATAGCGACGCAAAGATCCCCACCGCCAAATCCTGAACGAAAAGGGGTTCATCCAATGGCGAACTCTCCCACCGACGCGCCTGGCGAGCTTTGCAGCAATCGAAACTCCTCGTATCCGCAACATGGCTCGTTCCTCCATCGTCGCCCACCGAACGTGCGTCGAAGGCATCTTGCGGCTCGCCGCGTCTGTGCAGGACGCTCTCCCATCCTCAAGCCGCTTCGGTTCAGCATCCGCGGGATGATGGCAAAAGATCTGGACCGCTCAGGATTCGAGCGGTTGGAGAGAGCGACCAAGGAGAAACACCTGATGAGAAGACTCAGTACGCGAGACGCCTAGCGAAGTCCAGATCAGAAGCGCGACGCCAGGCTCGTTCTGGTGCCGGCGTCGGCACCGCGTTTCACCTGGTGCTCACCCTGCCGAAGCATTTCGGCCACACCCCTGCGGGCAGGTTGCCGCGCTACTAGGCCGACACGAAAGAACGCGCGGGCACTGTGGCCCGTGGCCCGTGGCCTAGGGGATCGCCGACGGCCCTGCGCCACAGGCGTCCAGGCGTTGCGCGACGTGGTGAGCCAAGGTTCGCAGAACCCGAGCCATGCCCTCGGCAGACCGCTCCACGGTGAATCGCTCGAGCACGACTTCGCGCGCTCGCTCCCCGGCTCGGCTTCGCCACGCCACGTTTTCGGT
>CAYYWA010000235.1:2333-6126 GCA_964475255.1 uncultured Sorangium sp. | reverse complement strand
CACCCGACCCGTGGCGCCGTCGTCGAGCTGTTCACGAACCCCTGCAACGTCCGTCGCGATACTCGGAAGACCGAGGGCCATCGCCTCGAGCACCACCCGTGGCAGGCCCTCGGAACACCTCAACTGTCGAACTTCGCCGCCCATTTCCAGGCGCTCCTCACGAACCGTAGATAGCACCAGCGCGTCCGCCCCCGCCAAGAGCTCCAGCGGATCTTCAACGAAGCCGAGGAAATGGACGGCGTCGTGGAGTCCTCGTTGCTCTACCAAGGACTCGAGATAGCGGCGATATGCGGCGTCTTCGCCGCTCCCGGCGAGAACGCAGACTACCGGCACCCCACGCCCGCGAACGATCGCGGTCGCCTCCAGCAAATGATGGATCCCCTTGAACGGCGTGAACGACGACAAGGACACGAAAACGGTGGTGTCGTCGAGCCCCGAGCGCCCAAGCCTTCGCGCCAGGGCGGCCCGAGCGGCACCCCGATCCGGCATGGGCAGGGCCGAAATCCCATTGTAGACGACCGTGCTCCGGCTTCTGAACGGCCAGGATACCTCCTGGGTCAGCGCCTCCGCGACGAAGATCATTCGATCGGCGGACGCCTGACAAGCAGTCCAAAGCCTTCCGAGAGGGGCTACCGACCCGCGCACGTGAAGACACACGGGCCGGCGCGCGAGACGTGCCGCCAGGCCAGCCACCAGGATCCCCCGGGGCGTATTGTAGTGAACGACGCTGGCGCCCTCCTCTTCGAGCACCTGCCTCAAACGCAGGTTGTACGGCAAGAACTCACGCGCCAAGGCACGCAGGCGAGCCCTGGACCCCAGTTTTAGAATCTGCTTGTTGAAGAGCAACAGAGTCGGCGGCGCTTGGACGACGCGTGTGCGCACGCCAGCTGCGCGGAACGCTTCCTCGACGATGCCACTCGCGGGAAAGACCACCAAGGGATCGATGCCGTAGTCTTCGATCCGCGACAGAGCCGCGAGCAGGCTCCGAGGAGCCCCCGTCAGGCGATGCGGAGTCTCCACGAAGAACGCCACGCGTAGCCGGTTGCCCCGTGCGTTCGCCCGATCGATGGGCCCGGGCGTGATCGCCGGGCGTTCCGACTCCCAGCCGGTCGACTTCCGCAGCTCGCCAGTACGAACGCTCATCGGCGGTCCCACGCGGAAAGGTCGAGCCCGAGCTCGCTGCTCAGGGCGCGGTTGTACGGCGCAAAGTAGGCGCGAAGTTGCTCGAGCCCCCGTGCGTCTCGCGCTTCGAGCGTACGCCCCCCCCGGCGTGGGGGCGCCAGGGATGGCGGGCGCCGGCCGCGCGGGCCTGGGGCGGTGGGGCGCCAGGGCGCCACCCCGCGCCCGCCGCGATGGACCCCGGGGAGACGCATCCTGTGCGTTGGATTGACCCGTCTTCGAGGATCGATCGAGTCGTTCGGCTCCTCGATGCCGAGGGCGCGACAAATCCTCCGAACGACTGCCGCCGGCTCGCGAATCGATTCTTCGAACGCAACCACCAAAATCCTATCGCTTCCCAGCGCCTCCCGCCACGCCCGGACGTGCTCCACGTAGCGACCGTACTCGAGCTGCTTCCCGAGCATGTATCGATTCCGCGGATCAATCCAACGTTGAATCGCAGACTCATCTCGGTCGATCAACGCTTGCACGTAGTCCTCAAAAGAGAACCGCTCATCGATCGCAGCCAGATTGTGTTTGGAGTAGTTGAAGGAGGAGTGAATCTTCTCTGCGGGCTCACGGAGCGAGAAGACGACGAGCGGCGGCCTGTCCAAGGTTTGGAGCGCGCGCCTCGCCGCCGGAGAGTACAGGTAGTGAGTCGAGCCCTCGAACCACCCCTCCGTGCGCCTTCGCTCGTTCTCGAAGAACCGGCGGTACCCAGACCAACCGTGAGTTTCCCAACAAGGCCGCCCCGCGACGAGAGGATGCGATCGTTCCAGCAGGAAATGGGTCTCTTTCGGATTCGAGGGGGTCAGGTTCGGATGAGCCGCCATCCACTCGAAGAGCGCGCTCGTTCCGCACCGCGGTGCACCTCCGATGACCAAGCGCAGCGGAATCATCGACGCGCACCCTACCAGATCCCGCCAACCCCTTCCCGAACCTCTCCAGGGGCAAACCGCCTCTGACCTGCCGCCGAACCGGCGACCGGAGCGGGACGCTTCTCCCGTGACCGGCGTCCCCGCGCGCCCGCGAGAAACCTGCGCCGTGATCGCCGAAGCGCCTAGACTATCGCGAATCGCTCGCAGGGTGTCCCCGCTGCGCGCCTTCTTCCCCTGGTATAGCTTCGCCTCATGCTCCGTGGCTCGTCGGCCCATCACGCTCAGGAGTCTGCTCCTGCACCCGCCCCCGACTCCTCGAGCATCGTGGCACTTCGCCCCTATCCGCGTTTGCGCGCGCTCATCCTCGGGGCGGTGCTCGTGTACTTCGTCGCCACGGCCCTGATCAACCTGCTCTATGGCCATTCAGGAAGCTTCCTCTCCTACCTGAGCCTTCTCCTGCTCGCCTGCGTGATGTTCGGGCCGCTGGCGCTTTTCCCAAAGCTGGGGCCCCTACACGTCCTCGTGGCGCCTGCACTCATATGGTTCGCTCAGCTCGTGCTCCGCCAGTCCGAGCTCGTTGCGTTCGGCCTATCCCGCCACGACGCCCTCCCCGGTCTCACGGCTGTAGAGCTGAACACGCTCTGCGCGAAGATGAATGGCCTTTCGGCGCTCGCCCAAGGCGCTTTCTTGCTCGGCTACGCTCTAGTCCGTCGCGTCTCCGTTCCTGCGCTTCAGTTCGGCCCTCCCAAACTACTGACCACCAACACGTGGGTGCTCGTCTCGGCGACGGCCGTCGCGCTCGTTGCCTACCATGCGGCGGCTGGCGGGCTCGAGGGCATGCTCCTGCTCCGGGGCATCAGCCGCGCAGCACGCGAGGAGATCCGAGGCGGCGACCACCTCGTGGTCATCCTCGGTCTCCCCACCGTACTCGCGTACGTTCTCTACAACATCTGGAAGCGTGCGCCGAAAAGCCTGCTCTTCTGGGGAACGCTCGCTTTCGCCCTGGTCTCGGTGTTCCTCGCCTCGGGCTCCCGTTCGGCCCTCCTCTACCCCCTGATCGTCCTGCTCCTCTTGCACTTCGCCCTGACCGGCAATCTCCCCAAGGTCTCTCTGCTCGTCTTCGCCATGTCTGCGTGGCTCTTGGTCGGGGCGATCGGCCTCTTTCGCTCGGCGCACTTCGGGGCGCGATCCGTAGATTGGGGCATCTTCTCCGAGTACACCGTGTCGGACATTCTGGAGGCCGGCTCCGAAGATCTCTCGGCCCGGGGAACCGAGCGCAACGGGAACCTACCACCCCTGCATTTCGTTCCCGAGGACTCGCCCTTGTTGCTGGGCTCTACCTATCTCAGGATCTTGCTCACCCCCGTTCCACAGGCCCTGCTCCCGTTCGAAAAACCTACGGCTGCCGGGCGGCTGAACGGGCAGCTCTTCTTCGGCGTCGATGCGGGGATACCGGTGGACTCCGTCATCGAGGCCTATTGGAACTTCCATGTTCCGGGCATTCTGGTCATCTTCTTCGCGTTGGGGATAACGGCAGCGTACGTTTTCCGCCTCTACCTCCTCAACCATGCGGTTCCTGGCGCCGCTACGCTGTACATCCTCTACCTCATCTACTTCGACTTCTCCTCTCAACTCCTCGTCGCGTTCTTGCAGCGTGCGGCGATCGCCGTCTTGATCACAATCCTGTTCTGCGGCATGCCGCGCATCGTCCATTGGCGTTCCGTGAACATTCTTCACTCCGAAACCGGACGCGGGCG
>CAYYWA010000235.1:0-2323 GCA_964475255.1 uncultured Sorangium sp. | reverse complement strand
CCCCAACAGAGGACCGCTACGTCTCCGTGGCCAATAGCGCCCGTTCGCGTAAACCGCCGAACGGTTGGGAACGCGCCGAGACATGCGGAAAGCAGCGTCGAGCAGAGTGCCCGCGTGGGAGGGGCTCTGCCGAATTCACCTTGGCGGGGAGAGGCGGCGCGTGCCGCCCGTGCGAAACGAGGCGAGAGCGCCGCTCCGTCGAACGGATCGGCGTTCTAGGACGGCACCTTTCGGCGCGCGGCGACGAGCCTCACGTAGCCGAGCGTACGACGAACCGCTGCCGGTGCCATGAGCAGCACCGCGAAAGCGTAGGCGCAGACTCCACCGAGCGCGCGAACGAGCAGCCCCCAATATCCCGATAGATCCGGGCCGTGCCGTCGCAACAGCGCGCTGGCCGCGATCATTGCGGCTCCAGCCAGGATCGGCACCACGAACCCCCGGAGATAGCGGCTCAGCTCGAACCGAATCAGCGACTTTACTACGAAGATTTCTACTGGAAGGCACGCCAAGCTCACCACCACGACGGCGGACGCGACGACCTCGATGCCCATTCGACCCAAGAGCGCCACACCGCCGAGCGTCAACACGGCGCGGAGCAGGTGAATGTGCAGTCTCCATCCGGGCTTCCCCACCGCGGCCAACAGCGGATAGTTCGCGAACGCGAACGCTCTCAACACACCTCCGAGCACCAGGATCTGCAGAATGCTCACGCTCGCCGTCCACTGTTCACCCAGCACGAGCGGAACCAGCTCCGGCGCGAGCATGCAGAACAACAAGAACGCTGGGGTCGCCCAGAGTCCGGCGAGCTCGCTCGCCTCGAGGAAGGCTCGGACGAGACGTGCGCGTTCGCTCTGCAAGCGGGAGAACAGAGGGAAAGCGACCTGCGCCACCGTGTCTACCAGCACCATGTTCAGCAAGCGAAGAATTCGGTGAGCGACGTTGTAGAACCCGAGCACGACGGGTCCTAGCAAATAGCCCACCACCATCTCATCCGCCCCTCTGTACACGAAGTTCAGCAGCGAGTAGCCGCTGACGTTCAGCCCGTAGGGAAGCAAGCTCCTGTACGCTTGCCACGAGAAGCTCAGCCGGGGACGCCATCCGCTAGCCCCCCACAGAATCGCCACGTTCGCGGTTTGCGCCACGAGCTGATGAGCAACGAGGCTCCATGCACCCGCACCGAAGTAGGCCAAACAAATGGCGACGGAACCGCTGAGAGTGATCGATAGGATGCGCCTGAGAGCCACCACCTTGAACTCGAGCTCTCGCTTCAACAGCGCTTCGGGCATGCGCTGCAAGGGCAGCAGAACGAGCAACGGCGCCAGGGCTCGTACGAGGGGTGGAACGCTCGGCTCAGCCATCAGCTCCGCGATGTAGCCGGCTGCAGCAACTGCGACAGCGGCCGAGACGACGCCAGTTCCCACGCTCCCCCAAAACGCGGAATCGAGCTGCTCCTTCGAGAGGTGCCCTGCCTGAATGACTGCCGACGCCAGGCCCTGCCCCGACACGGACTGGACCAAGGCCACGAACACGTTCGCCATCGCAACGACTCCGAAGTCGCGCGGCGAAAGCAGGCGCGCCAGCACCAAGAAGACCAAGAATGCGATGAAATGGCCGCCCCCGTGCTGGATGGTCGCCCAGAGGACAGCCTTCAGGGTCTTCTCTCGAAGCCCTCTGCCGGGCCGGTCAGTGGCTGGTTCGACCGTATCCGGGAGCAACCTCTCGGCGGGCTTTTCTGCCGCCTCAGAATGCATGCTTCGGACCGTTCTCGACGCCCACTACACGCCTGAAGACTTCCGCGTACCCTCGCGCCGAACTGGAGGCGCTGAACGTGGCGGCTCGTTCACGGACGCGCGCTCGCTCGGCCTCGCTTGGCCTGTCTACGAGCGCGTCATCGACCGCACGGGCCAGTGCTTCGGCATCGCCGACCGGAACGAGGCGCCCGTACCGTCCCGAATCGAGGATCTCGGCAGGGCCGTACGGACAATCGGTCGATACGACCCGGGTTCCGCACGCCATCGCCTCCACCAACACGTTGCCAAACCCTTCGTGGCGGCTCGAGAGGACGAACACATCGGCGTTCGCCAGAAACGGGTATGGGTTCCGCTGAAACCCGAGCATCCGCACCTGCCCGGCGACCCCAAGCTCCGCCGCCAACGCCAGAAGGGCTTCACGCTCCCTGCCGTCACCGACAATCCACAGCTGCGGCGTGGGCTTCGTCTGCACGAGTGCCAGGGCTCGCAGCAGTGTCGGGTAGTCTTTTGGGCGTACCAGCCGACCACAAGCCACGATCAGAGGCCCCTCGGGGCGCTGAAACGGCAGAGGC
>CAYYWA010000234.1:0-9256 GCA_964475255.1 uncultured Sorangium sp. | reverse complement strand
TGCTCGCGAGCAGCGGAAACGAGTGAGCCTCGCGCCCCGCCGAAGCGAATCAAAGAACACGGACGATCAGCTCTTCACGCCCATGACGAAGAGCAAGCTCGCCGCGGACACGTGGCACTGCATCGAGGCCCACTACGACGGTGGAAGCGGCACCGTCGAAATCTTCGTCGACGGCGAAGAGCTCATCAATGCGCCCGGATACAAGGCGCTGACGCTTCAGAGCTTCCGCGTCGGATACATGCGCTACAACGACGATCGCGACGTCTGGTTCGACGACGTGATCATCGGCCCCTCGCGCGTGGCCTGCCCGTAGCGCGAAAGCCCTGCTCGGCGACGGTGCGCGCGCCCCTTCGCGTGCTCACTCAGCCCACGCCGTTCGCACGCAAGAACGCGAGCATGCGCGCGAAGGCGTCCTTCGCGGCGTTTGCGTCGTAGCTCGGCCGGTAGTCGGCAAAGAACGCGTGCCCCGCGTTGGGGTACACGCGAATCTCCGAGCGCCGAGCGGCGGGGCTCCCCTTCGCGAGCGCGCGGCGCATCTGCTCCACGGTGTCGAGCGGGATCCCCTTGTCCTTTTCACCGTAAAGACCGAGCACGGGGGCGTTGAGCAGGTCGGCGATCTCGACGGGCTGCCGAGGACGCAGAGCGTCTTGGTCGCCGACCAGGCGCCCGTACCACGCGACCCCGGCGCGGAGCGCGGTGCTGTGGGCCGAATAGAGCCACACGACGCGGCCGCCCCAGCAGAACCCGGTGATACCGAGCTTGCTCCCGTCCACATCGCCCGTCGCTTTCGCGTACTCCACGGTCGCGTCGAGATCGACGAGCACCTGGGCGTCCGGCACCTTCGCCACGACGGCGCGGATCGCGTCGAAATCGGCCAGCTTCGACACGTCGCCCTGGCGCACGAAGAGATCGGGAGCAATGGCGAAGTAGCCCTGCCGCGCGAGACGCCGACACACGTCGCGGATGTGCTCGTGCACCCCGAAGATCTCGTGCACGACGATCACGAGCGGCAGCTTCGGCGCGGGCGCTCCCTTCTTGCGCGCCGGCATCGCGCGGTACGCCGGGACGTCGCCCGCGCGCGTCGGGATGCGCACGTCCGCGACGTCGAGCCCCTCCGTGCCCGTCGTGATCGTCAAGGCGGAGACGGGCCGTACGGCGAGAGCAAAGCCCGTCCCGAGCGCGCCCGCGAGCACTTGGCGGCGCGAGGGGGTGTTCGACGACTGGTGGCTCGAGTCTTCGGACATGGGCGCAGTATGCCATCACCCGCGAGCGGCCGAGCACTGGGGATCGCCGAAGCGCGCTATCGTTCGCGCGCGCCTGCATCGGCCGGCGCCTCGACGCGCGCGAGCTCCACCGTCGCGACGATTTCCCCCGTGACGATGCCGCGGTGATTCTTGATGCGCGGCCGGTCGTAGCGAACGAGGGCCTCCGGGGGGTGCTCTCCGACGATTCCGAGCCGACGGAGCACGGCGAGACACACGGGGGCGAGCGCGCGTGCGCTTCCGTCGTGAATCTTCACGGCCACGGCGAACGGCGGATCGCGAAAGGCAAAGAGCTGAATCGCCTCGGCCCCCGCTTTGCTCACGGCGTTCCCGGGGAACGTGCGCATCAGATCGTAGTCGAAGCGCTTCTCGCTCGCGACGAGGAGCGGGTGCGCCGTCATGGCCTCGCGGATCGTGGCGAGCGCGGCGTCGAGCCCACCCGCGTCGCGCTCCGCGAGCGCGAGTCGCAGCATGGCGCGCGCCAGCGCTTCGAGCGGAAGAGCATAGTTGGGGGCGCTGCATCCATCGGTGCCGCGCGGCGCGGAGTCGACGTCCGTGCCCGACACGTCTGCGAGCGCCGCGCGCACGGCTCGCTGCACGGGAGCTTCCGGATCGAGATACGCCTCGAATGGCGTGCCGAGTCGACGCGCCAAACAGAGGAAGCCCGCGTGCTTGCCGGAGCAGTTGTTGCGCAACGGATCGCGATCCTCGCCGTGCTCCGCGGCCCGACCTGCGATCCGGTACGCGATCGGCAAGTGCGCGCCGCAACCGAGCGCCTCGGGCCCGACTCCCGCGCGCGCAAGGAGGCGTTCCACCACGCGCACGTGGAGCTCGGTTCCGCCGTGAGAGCCGCACGCGATCGCGATTTCCTCCGCATCGATCCCGAGCGCGGACACGGCGCCGGTCGTGACGAGCGGCAGCGCCTGGAAGGGCTTCAAGGTGGAACGCGCAAAGGTCACGAGCCCGGGGTCGCCGGACTCGTGGGTGCGCTTCGCCCCGGGTCCAACGACGGCAATCGAGGCCTCGTGCATGGCCTCGACGCCCGAACCCCGGGTCACGACGACGGCGCTCACGCGGGCCTCCCGATTTCCTGCCACCTGAGTACAATCGGGGGCAGAGTGGGAAGGCCGTTCATTCGGCCGGCAGACATTCCACTCCTAGCTGAACCTCTAGGTCCACGGTTCAAATGGTTTGACCTCTTGGGCCCGTATCGATACCGTGGGGCCCCCCTGACGCGGGGAGGGATGAACGAGTGAAACCGAGATTTGCCGCAGACTATCGGACCATCCTCTGGATGTGCGTCTTCGCACCGGGCCTCGTGGTGGTGCAGTACGCGCGCCCCGACCTCGTGAAGTATCTGAGCTGGCTCAGCTTCTACTTCGCGATCTCGGCCGCGGTGATCGCGCACAACCACAACCACTGCCCGACGTTCGCGAGCAAGCGTGCGAACGCCTGGTTCTCGTACCTGATCTCGTTCTTCTACGGCTATCCGACGTTCGGGTGGATTCCCACGCACAACCTGAACCACCACAAGCACGTCAACAAGCCGGGGGACGCGACGATCACCTGGCGGTTCAGCAACCGGCACAACGCGCTGATCGCCGTGACGTACTTCTTCGTCTCGGCCTACTACCAGAGCGAGCCCACCAAGCAGTTCATCGAGCGCGCCAAGCGCTCGAACCCGGCCTTGTACCGGATGATCACGAAGCAGGTGACGGCGTACGCCGTGATGCATCTCACCGCGTTCGGGAGCGCGCTCCTGCTCCACGGCGTCCGCACCGGCCTTTACGTGTGGGCCTTCTCGGTCGGGCTGCCCGCCGTCGTCGCCCTCTGGACGGTCCACCTGTTCAACTACGAGCAGCACGTCCACACCGATCCGTGGTCCAAGTACGACCATTCGCGCAACTTCACGAGCCCGCTCCTGAACTTCCTGTTGTTCAACAACGGCTACCACACGGCACACCACGAGCATGCCGGCACGCACTGGAGCCTCTTGCCGGCGATCGACGCCGAGCTCGCGCCGCACATGAACCCCGCGCTGCGGCAAAAGAGCGTGTGGTGGTATTGGTTCAAGCAGTACGTCCTCGCGCCCGTTTTCCCGAGCCTCGGCACGACGCAGATCGGCCGCGCCCCGTGGGACACCGGGAGCCCCTTGGATCTCCGCAGCGACGACGTAGACGCGGTGGTCGAGAACGTGAGCCGCGTTTAGTCCCGCGCCAATCGGCGCTCTCCGTCGGAGAGAACGAGCGGGTCGCAGCGCACGGCGCAGCGACCCGCTTTTTTTGCGCACCGGAGCTCCCCGCGGCGACCTCCTTCGCGGGGACAAAAAAGCTCGGGCCCGGCACGATTGCTCGTGACGGGCCCGTTCTCTTCGCTACGCCTCGAGGCGCTCAGCTCGGAGCCGGCTTCGGAGTCCCGAAGATGCTCGCCGGGCGCTTCTTCTCGGAGCGCTCTCGGTTGCGCTTCTCGGCCCAGGTGGGAATGACCAGCCGCTGGCGCGCCGGCAGCTCCCGGCCCGCGAGCAACGCATCGATCTCCTCGGAGTCGAGGGTCTCGCGCTCGAGCAGCGCCTGCGCGAGGCGGTCGAGCTTGTCGCGGTTCTCCGAGATGACGGAGCGCGCGACGGCGTACTGGGCCTCGACGATCGCGCGGACCTCCTGGTCGATCTCGCGCGCCGTCTCTTCCGAGTAATCCTCACGGCGCGAGGTCATCTCGCGACCGAGGAACACGCTCTCCTCGTTCTCGCCGTAGGCGACCGGCCCGAGCTTTTTGCTCATGCCGAGCTCGCACACCATGGCGCGGGCGAGGCGCGTGGCGCGCTTGATGTCGTCCTGAGCGCCGGTCGTGATCTCGCCGAAGACGATCTCCTCCGCGACGCGCCCGCCGAGGGCCATGGCCACGCGCGCGAGCGTCTGCTGGCGCGTCATCAGGTGGCGGTCCTCCGTGGGCAGGAACATCGTGACGCCGAGCGCGGCGCCGCGCGGGATGATGGACACCTTGTGGACGGCGTCGTTGCCCTCCACGAGCTTGCCGACGATGGTGTGTCCGGCCTCGTGCCAGGCCGCCGTGCGGCGCTCCTCGTCGCTCATGACCATCGAGCGGCGCTCGCTGCCCATCAGCACCTTGTCCTTGGCGAGCTCGAAGTCCTCCATGGCGACGGCTTCCTTGTCCTGCCGCGCGGCGAGCAAGGCCGCCTCGTTCACGAGGTTCTCGAGGTCCGCCCCGACGAAGCCCGGTGTTCCCGCGGCGATCACGCTGAGGTCCACGTCCGCCGCGAGGGGCACCTTCTTCGTGTGCACGGCGAGGATGCCCTCACGCCCGCGGATGTCGGGGCGCGGCACCGTGATCCGGCGATCGAAGCGGCCGGGGCGCAAGATGGCGGGGTCGAGGACGTCCGGGCGGTTCGTCGCGGCGATGATGATGACGCCCTCGTTCGACTCGAAGCCGTCCATCTCCACGAGGAGCTGATTGAGCGTCTGCTCTCGCTCGTCGTGGCCACCGCCGAGCCCGGCGCCGCGATGCCGGCCGACCGCATCGATCTCGTCGATGAAGATGATGCACGGGGCGTGCTTTTTGCCCTGCTCGAACAGGTCGCGCACGCGGCTCGCCCCGACGCCGACGAACATCTCCACGAAGTCGGAGCCGCTGATGCTGAAGAAGGGCACGCCCGCCTCGCCGGCGATCGCCCGCGCGAGCAGCGTCTTGCCCGTTCCAGGGGGCCCCATCATCAGCACGCCCTTCGGGATGCGGCCACCGAGGCGCTGGAACTTCTTCGGGTCCTTGAGGAAGGCGATGATCTCCTCGACCTCGTCCTTGGCCTCGTCGATGCCCGCCACGTCGGCGAACGTGACCTTGTTCTGCGACTCGCTGAGCAGCCGGGCGCGGCTCTTGCCGAAGCTCATCGCCTTGCCGCCGCCCGCCTGGAGCTGCCGCATGAACAGGTAGAACATCACGATCACGAACAGCATCGGCAGAAGGATCGTGAGGACGGGAGTGAGGAACGACCCGCCTTCGTCCTTCTGATAGGTGACTCGCACGTTGTTCTTGATGAGCTCCTGAGCGCTCGCCTCCGGGCTCGCCTCGGGCGGCCCGACCGTGCGCCCGCGCTCCGCCTGGCCCTTGGTGGCGGGGTTCTTGATCACGAACGTGTATTCGCGATCCTTGATCTCCACCTCGTCGATGTGGCGCTGATCGCGCGGCGCCTTCACGAGAGCCATGAAGTCGCTGTAGGGAATATCGGCTCTCTGTGGACCGTCGGCGTCGTTCAGGAAACGCCAGATCGCGAGAAACGCGAAGATGAGAACGACCCAAAGGAGCAGGGTCTTGTGCGGCTGCTTCACCCGTTTGACCTCAGAATGTGAGTTACCGGAAGCTCGGTCTCCGAAGCATGCCACCATTCGGTGGCAGCGTCGATGGGGCCTCCTGGAGAGAGGTTACGCTCACGAAGAAATCAGGTTTCAACCGGAGCGATGCGTAGCGCGCCGGTGAGAGGATCGAGCCGGATTTCCCACCCTCCGCGCAGGCGAATGCGGCCTCGCGGGGAGTCGCCAGCGAGCAGTCGGCGAAGGGCCGCGCGCTGGACCCGCCCGAGATGGACCCGGGAACCGTCCGGCACTTCGAGGGAAAGGGGCGAAACGTCCCCAAGCTCGTCCGCGAGCCCGTTGAGGTGCTCCACGATGCGGGGCGACAACGATTCGAGCAGTGGAAGGATCTCCTCTCGCACACGGACGCGTACGAATCGATGGTCTCGATTCGACGGATCCTCCGCGTACGGCACCTCGTGGCGCGTGAGGTGCGCTAGCACGTCCGCGCGTCGCGCGCGAATCAACGGTCGCATCGAATCGCCATCGCGTGCCGGCAACACCGCGAGCGCGCCGGGGCTTGCGCCGCGCAGCAAACGAATCAGGAATGTTTCGGCGCGATCGTCCGCGTGGTGCGCCGTCGCGATCACCGTCGCGCCCGCGGCGGCGGCCGCTTCGCGAAGCGCTGCGTAGCGTTGCTCGCGCGCTCGTGCTTGAAGATTTCCGCCGGGCGGCACGCGAAGGCGCGTGCGCGCGAAGGGGACGTCGAGCGTCTTCGCGAAGCGCTCGGCGAGGTCGAGCTCCGACGCCGCTTCGGCGCGGAGCCCGTGATCGACGCCGTGCGCCACGAGCTCGATCCCAAAGGTCGCTCCAAGCCGCGAGAGCACGTGAAGGAGCGCCATCGAGTCGGGGCCCCCCGACACCGCCACGAGCACGCGCTGCCCCCGCTCGAGCGCGCACTCCTCGCGCAGGCAGCGCCGAGCCAGCGTCAGCAAGGTGGGAGGATGGCTGCGCGGCACCAGACACTCCGTCTTTCCGAGCGCCGTCACGACGGCGCATCGCGAATCGGCACCGGGCCGTCTGCGTTCGCAGAAAGCCGCGACAGCGCTCGCGACGGGTCCCCCACCTCGCGAAGCCCCAGCGGTCCCCCGCCCAGGACCTCGGCGACGAGCGCATAGGCCCGCTCGGCCGCGTCGCGCACGCTCGGCGCGCTCCCGACGAGCTGCCGCACGCTCGTGACGCCGTGCTCACGGATGCCACACGGCACGATGTACCGAAACAGGGAGAGATCCGGATCGAGGTTGAGGGCGAAGCCGTGCATCGTGATCCAGCGCGAGATGCGCACGCCGATCGCGCCGAGCTTCGCCGGGGTCCGCGCTTGCTCCGCCCCGGGCCAGCGCTCGGGGCTCGCCGCATCGACCCACAGCCCCACGTACCGATCGATGAGACCCGCCGAGACGCCGTGCTCCGCGACCAGGCGCCGCATCACCTCGGCCAAATCCCGGACGTAGCGACGGACGTCACAGCGATCGGGCGCGAGATCCACGATCGGGTACGCGACGAGCTGCCCCGGAGCATGCACCGTGACGTCGCCGCCACGCCCCGTGTGGACGACGTCCACACCTCGGCGAGCGAGCTCGCTCTCCGGAAACAGCACGTGCTCGGCGTGCGCGCCGCGCCCGTAGGTGATCACCGGCGTGTGCTCGAGGAGCAAAACGGTATCGCGGATGCTCCCCGCCTTTCGGGCGGCGAACAGCCGCTCCTGCAGCGCGTGCACGGCAGCGTAGGGCTGCCGCCCGAGCCAAAGACCATCGAGCTCCCGCGTCATCGATGATTGTCTGCCAAAATCGAAGGCCCCCTGCCACCCGGGGGCCTCCCGTTTGGGGCAGAGCAAGCCATCGAAGGCGGCTATTCCGGGATGCGACGGCCAGAAGCGCGGAGCTCCTCGCGGTGCTCCTCGATCTTCTCGACGAAGGTGTCGGCGACCTCGGGGTCGAACTGAGTGCCGGCGCAGCGCTGGATCTCCCCGACCGTGACCTCGTGCGGCAGGGCCCGGCGGTAGGCGCGGTCGCTCGTCATCGCGTCGTAGGTGTCGGCCACGGCGATGATCCGGGCGATCAACGGAATCTCCTGTCCGCGCAGCCCGAGCGGATAGCCCCGCCCGTCCCAGCGCTCGTGGTGCAGGTGGACCCCGGGGACGACGGGCGCCAGGAACGCGATCGGATCGAGGATCTCCTTGCCGAGCACGGGGTGACGCTTGAACGAGTCGTATTCCTCCGCGCTCAGCTTCCCGGATTTGTTGAGGTTCAGGACGCAGCCAATCTTGCCGATGTCGTGCATCAACGCGGAGTGGCGCACGATCTCGACCGTCTCCTCGTCGAGCCCGAGCCAGCGAGCCAAGACGACCGCGTACGCCGCCACGCGCTCGGAGTGGCCCGCCGTGTAGCGGTCCATCGTGTCGATGGTGCGCGCGAAGCTCTGGATCGTCTGCTGGAAGCTCGCCTGGAGGTTCTCGTAGAGCCGCGCGTTCTCGATGGCCGCCGCAGCCCGCGAGGCGATGATGCTGAGCAGCTTCCGCTGCCCCTCGTCGAAGCGCTTGTTCGCCGTGAGCGACACCGCGCCGACGAAGCCGAGCAGGCGCTCCCGCGTGCGGAGCGGCACGGCGCACAGGCTCGCGACCTGCCGGTCCGGCAGGCGCCGGAAGAGCGCGCGGGCACGGGCGCTCTGCTCGAGCACCGCGGCCCCGCTCGCCAGGCGTCGCCCGACCTCCGTTTCGTCGAGCTCTCCCGGATCGTCCTCGGGGCCCACCAGGCGCTCGTCGCACTGCAGGCGGCGTTGTGAGAAGCCCCCGCTCGGCCCGGCGAGCCACACGGACGCGAGATCCGCCCGCATCTCACGCAGCGCGCTCTCGGCCAGCGTCGAGACCACCTCGTCGAGGGACAGGCTCGCCGCGATCGCCTCCGTCACCTGATAGAGGGAGAGCGCTTCGCGCAGCCGCAGGTTCTCGGCCGAGAGCCGCCGCTTCTCGAGCCCACGCTGGACGACGTGGACGATCTCCTCCGCCTTGAACGGCTTGAGGATGTAGTCGTAGGCGCCGCGCTTCATCGCGTCGATCGCCGTCTCCACCGTGCCGAACCCCGTCATGATCACGGTCGGCGTGTCGGGGTGCGTGCGGACCACCTCGCGGAGCAGGTCGAGCCCGCCCATCTTCGGCATCTTGAGGTCACTGATGACCATGTCGTACCGAGCACGCTCGAGCTCACGCACGGCGCTCGGGCCGTCCTCGGCGGTGCGGACGATGTAGCCCTCGATCGTCAAGAAGTCCGCGATGATGTCGCGGATGTATTTCTCGTCATCCACCACCAGCACGCGCGGCCGGTCTTCCGGAAAGGTCGAGTCGAAGGAGACGGGGGGATCCGTGGCGGTGGCGATGGCGCTCAGGATACCAGAAACCGATTCGCCATTTGCGGAACGGTTTCGGCAAGGAGCGCCCGACGGCGCTCTGCGTCACGCGCGGCTGCGGTGGCCCAGGAGCCCGCCGAGACCTCGCCTCGGCAACTCCGGATCATGGTTTTGCAGATAGTTCAGGTTGAAGCCGTTGATGACGATGTGCGCGAGGATCGGCCCGAGGAGTGAACCCGTGAGCGCGAACAGCGCCCCGAAGACGAGCCCGATGACGCTAGCCCACCCCAC
>CAYYWA010000233.1:0-9259 GCA_964475255.1 uncultured Sorangium sp. | reverse complement strand
CCCACGCCTCGGGATTGATGCGCTCGCCGACGCAGCCGAGCAAGCGCAAGCTCGTGAGATCTGCGCGGGCCGGCCATTCTGGCCCTTGGCGAATGAAGGCGCGGATCGCCGTGGGGGCCGTGTACAGGATCGTGACCCGGTGCTTCTCGATGATGCGGAAGAAGCGTCCCCAATCGGGGTGGTTCGGGGCACCCTCGTAGAGCATGCAGGTCGCGCCGTTCGAGAGCGGCCCGTAGACGATGTAGCTGTGGCCGGTGACCCAGCCGACGTCGGCCGTGCACCAATAGACGTCGTCGTCGCGCAGATCGAACACGTACTTCGTCGAGAGATACGTGCCGGCGAGGTACCCCGCGCTCGTGTGCAGGACGCCCTTCGGTTTGCCGGTGGACCCAGACGTATAGAGGATGAACAGCGGGTGCTCGGCATCGACGATCTCGGGCTCACCTCGCTCCGGACGGGCCGCGGAGAGCAGCGCGTCCCACTCGAGATCGCGCCCGGGGTGCATCGCGATGCGCGCTCGCTCTTCGTCGAGGCGACGGAACACGACGACCTTCTCCACGCTCGGCGTCTCGTGCAGCGCCTTGTCGACGGTCGCCTTCAAGGGAACCACCTGGCCGCGGCGGAGCGCACCGTCCTGGGTGAGGACCACCTTGGCGGAGCAGTCGACGATCCGATCGCGCAGGGACTCCGCGGCGAACCCGCCGAATACCACCGTGTGGGGAGCGCCGATGCGCGCGCAGGCGAGCATCGCCACGACGGCCTCGGGCACCATGCCCATGTAGATCGCGACGCGATCCCCCTTTCCGACACCGAGGTCACGGAGCGCGGCCGCCAGGCGAACGACTTGAGCGTGCAGCTCGCCGTAGGAAATCGTCCGGACCTCCCCAGGCTCGCCCTCCCACACGAGCGCGACCTTGTCTCGCCGCGCGTCGAGGTGCCGATCGAGGCAGCTCTCGCTCACGTTCAGCGTCGCTCCCTCGAACCAGCGCGCGTGCGGCGGCTCCCAGGTGACGAGCGTCTTCCAGGGCGTCCGGAAGACCAACTCCGCGGTCTCCCGCTTCCAGAACGTCTCCGGAGAGTCGATGCTCTCCTGGTAGAGGCGCTCGTAGTCCGCGGCCGAGCGGATCCGGGCGCGCGCCGAGAAATCGGCGCTCGGCTCGAACCAGCGCGATTCATTCGAAACCGTGTCGATCGCGTGCGTCTCGCTGCTCATGACTCCCTCGGCTGGCATGGCGGCGCCCACGCGCGCCGCGGCCCGGCAAGTCTACCGGGAGTTCACCCGCGCGGACGAGCCCCTCCACGCGCATTGGGCCCGATCGCGCCGACCTCTCATTTCCGAGCAACCAACTGCGCCGGAACGCTTACCGCGAAAAGGGGAAGCGTCCCGGCCAGGAACTCGGATTGGGTCCCGCGCTCAGGATCCCCGAGCGGCGGGAAACCCTCGGATTGTGGCTCAGCCAGCCGCCGGGCGGCTCGCCTTGGCGAGCGCCGACTCGATGCGCGAAGTCACGCGCGAGGCCGTGCGCTTCGGGATGATGCCCTTGCTCGCCGCGCGGGCGAGCGCGCGAGCCGCGTTGCGCACCGACTCCGTTGCTGCAGCGGGGTCGCCGCCGCCCACGGCGACGCGCGCCTTCTTCACGGCCGTGCGCACCGCGCTCTTCACCGCGCGGTTGCGAGCCGTACGCTTGATCCTTTGCCGGTTGCGCTTTTCTGCGGACGCGTGATTCGCCATCGTTCAGCCTACTTGGTTTCCTTTGCCTTCCGGGCGTCGGGTGCGCTCGGGTCGTAACCTTCCGGGTGAATCGGGAATTTCGGGGTGCCGCCGCGCGCCCGCACGCGCTTTTCCGCACGTCCAGCGTTCCGTGCGCGCATGGCGCGGCGCCGCTCTGTTTGCCGGGTCGAGGAAACCATGACTCGAGGACCTCTCGCATGCGAGCCGGCCCATCACCCGGGCCGGTTCGGGGGCGCGAATATGAGGGAAGCCCCGCCCGTTGTCAAACCCCGCCGCACGGCGCAACGCCCATTTTTGCCGGGTCCTCTTCGCGATGCGTCGCCAATGGGCGGGTGTTTGCCTCGCATCGCGCGAAAACCGCGCCGCGGCAAGGCTCGGAACGCCTCGCAGCGCCCGGACCTCGCTCGACGCGCCCTGTCGTCACGACCCTCCGCGCAGGCCTTGCTTCCGAGGCGGAGGACTCCTGGAGCGAAAGAGGGCCCGCCGCTGTCTTCGGCAACCACGCGCGCCCCATCGGAGTGGCGTCGGCGGGGGCAAGGCGCAGAGGGATCCCGGACGCGCACCCGCGAGAGGGGCCCGGTAGAAGAGCCACCACGAAGCAGAGGTCGAGGCGCGAGGAGGCGCTTGACAGAGCCCAGTCGGACGGGTAGGAAACGCCCGCTCACCGCGGGAGTAACTCAGTGGTAGAGTGCCACCTTGCCAAGGTGGACGTCGAGGGTTCGAATCCCTTCTCCCGCTCCGGAAAAACTCGCGGCTTCGCGCTCGGGGGTTCGGAGTTTGCACCAGGAGCGAGGGCGAGCTCGCCTACTCGTGCGCGGAGGAGCGCCCCGCACCGGTGGCTCGCGTTCGAGCGCTGAGGTCCGCCCGCTACGGCTTCATTCCCGAAAGAGGGACCAGACGCGCCAGGCGAGGCCGCCCGTCGCGAGCGGGGCGGCGATCCAGACGGGGCGGACGGGGCCGAGGGAGAGCGTGGCGCCCACTAGGAAGGCATAGGCGACGTCCCCGACCATGATGAGGAACGCGAGCCCGATGAGCCGCCCGGGATCGGCGAAGCGCGAGTGGCGGCGCGGCGCGGGGCGAAGGACCGGCTGCGCCGCGGCGGGTGGAGGCCGGTCGGGGAGCGGCTGCGGCTCTTCGTCGAGCTCGCTGGCGAGCGCGGCTGCGCTCGGCGCGTCCTCTCGCTCGACGTCGATTTCGAGCGACGACGGTGCCGGGATGGCGAGCTCGAGGGACGACGGCGCCGGAATGTCGTTGCCGAGCAAGGGGATTTCGGAGAGCTCCGCGTGGAAGGGCGCAGGCGTCGAGAGGCGCCGTCCCCGAACGAGCTGAGGCTCGACGTTCAGATCGCGAATGGCGGAGAACCTGGCCGCGGGCGGGGGAACGTCCGTTTGCGGCGGTACCACGGAATCAAGCGCCGAGGCGCCTTCGCCGAAGCGCGGCGTGTGGAGGCCGAGCGGGCGTTCGAGCGCGTCCCAGAACGCGCCGATCGTCTGGAAGCGCGCGCTGGGCTCGACGGCCAGCGCGCGGACAAACACGGCTTCGAGGGCATCGGGAATGGGAAGGCCCACCGTCCTCGGAGTCGGGCGCCGCGCGGGATCGATGCACGCGCCGAAGGCGGCCTGCAGATCTTCGGGAAAGGGCGGGACACCAGAGATCGTCTCGACCAGCGTGAGGGCGAGCCCGAAGACATCGGTCCAGGGACCACTCGGGCCGAAGCGATTGGGCAGCCACTGCTCGGGGGCACCATAGGCAGGCGTGAAGGCGCGGAGCGCGTCGTCGGCGGAGTGCCGTCCCGCCATCTGCGTCGCGTGCCCCTTCACCTTGCTCAGACCGAAATCGAGGATCTTCACGAGCTCCTGGCCGTGCACGCGCGCGACGAAGAGGTTCTCGGGCTTGAGGTCGCGATGAATGACGCTGATCACGCCTTCGGGGCTCGGGAACGCGTGCGCGCGCTCGAGCGCTCGCGCGGCGGGGCCGAGGAGCTTGACCGCGCGTGCGAGGTCGAGGGGCTCCTTTCCTGCCCCGCGACGGCGCGCGACGAGCTCCGCGAGGGTTTCGCCTTCGAGCCACTCGAGCGCGAGAAACGGTACGAACTCCGAGCGCGGGCTCTCCAGCACGCCCACGTGCAGGGGACGCACGATGGGCGGGATGAGCGCGGAGAGCCGAAAGAGGAGCTCCCCTTCCGCCTGGAAGCGCCGCAAGAACTCGACGCGCTGCTCGCGCGTCAAGCTCGTCGGGATCTTGAGGCACTTGAGCGCGACCTCGGCGCGAAAGCCCTGGTGGTGAGCCCGGTAGACGACCCCGAAACCGCCCTCGGCTTCGACCGCATCGACCCGGAAGACCTCCGCTTGCACGGAGCCGACGATGCCGAAGACGTCCTCTGCCACGTTGCCCCACGATACACCGAATCGGCGCGCACCATGGCGCGCCGAATCGGCTCGACCCTCGCTCAGCGGCGGCGCCGACGAAGGGCAGCGCGCGCGCCGCGCGCGGCGCCGAGCAGGCCCACCGTACCGGCGTTGCGCTCACCGGGTGTGCCTCCCGCGACCCGACAACCACAGTCGCTGCTCGAGGCAGCGCTCGCGTTCGCAGCGTCCGTCGGTGCGGAGGCGGAGGGCGCGGGCGTCGCCGCGGCGGCCCCCAGCCCGAGCGCCGGCAAGGCCGTCAGCACGACCTTTTCGGGCTTGATCTGCTTTCTGTTCTTTCGGGCGAGGTCCTCGGCCACCCAGATCTTGCGCAGGCCGCGGTAGTCGGGAGGGCTCTTGCCCCACTTGCCCCGCTCCGGGTGTTCGCACTGAATCACCGGCTTCCACGGGTGGAAGTGGTTGTACCGAGTCTGTAGGCGGTTCTCGCTCGCCGGCTTCACGTCGATCGAGACTTCCATCTTCTGCCCTTTGGGCAGGGCGACGCCGCCCTCGACGGCGCCGCCAGCGGGCCCGAGCTTCGGATCTTCGGGGAGCGTAGCGGGATCGTGGCGGTAGTGCAGACGCGTGAGCACGTACTTGTGCCGCTCGAGCAGGGCCTTGCGCTCCGCGACGGTGCGTCGCTCCTCCTCGATCTGCTTCTTCCGCTGCCGCCGCTCCTTGGGCTTGAGCGCCTTGAGCTCCGCGTCCTGAGCCGCCTTCTCCTCGGGGGTGAGGTCGGGCGGCTTGGGGAACCGCTCCGCCTTGGGGAGGCCCTCTTCGAACGCGTCGCCGCCGAGGCTCAACAGCTCGTGAATGAGCAGCGGCTCGGTCGCGCAAGGTTGACCACAACCATCGGTCGGCCAGGCGTACTCGGTGAGGAACGTTCGCGGGTTCTTGGCGAGGATGATGTCGTGCAGGGCGGTGTAAAACTCGCCCATGCGCTCTTTGACGACGAAGTCGACGGCGACGTTCGTGGGCGCGAATTGATTCTGGTAGTTTTTGACCTCGTAGCGCCCGTCGGACAGCACGTACACGAGGAGCTCTTGCTTGCCCGGCGAGTTGAGCTGCCCCGGCTTCACCGGGATCGTGTCGAAAGGCTGCTCGGTGACGAAGCGGATCGGCGAGAGCACTGCGCGGTCCCCACCGATGAGCTCGATGCGCTTCGGATCGACTTCGGCGATGACGGCGCGGTATCCCTGCACGAAATACGGTTTGACCGTCGCCGCCGCGTTCGCCGGCGCCTTGTACCCCTTCTTCCCGAGCCACCCGACGACATCGCCGCCCGGCTCGAGCACGGTAAAGCGGTACTCGCCCTCTTTCGTCTTCGCCTCGGTGTCGAGGAAGAGCTCCTTCGCGGTCTTCTTGCCGCCCGAGATGCTCCCTCCGCCGAGGAACCCGCCGCCCTCCACCTTCAGCGAACGCTCCCACTCTTGCTGCGGCGGGCCGGGGTCGCACGGATCCTGCTCCCAGAACTCGTGGAAGCGCGGCGCGCTGACGGTGTCCACGCGGTCGACGAACTCGCGCTTGAGCGTCGTCACGCGCGCCGCGGTGACGTCTCCCGGGACGAGCAGCACGATCGCGAACGGCTCGATCGGCCCCTGGTAGTCGGGCATCACCGAGACCGCCGTCATCTCCCCTTTCTTCATCACGACGACCTGCGTCGTGTGCGTCTTGAGATCGGGATCGGTCTTGCCCGCCAGGAAACCATTGAGAGCGGAGGCCGGCGCAGCCAAGCCGAGCGCGGCACACACCGTGAGGCACGAAATCAGGCGACGGGAGGGGTTCATCGGGCCCGTCACCCTAGACGACAACGCCGACGCTTGGCCAGGCCCGACCGAGGGCTCGAAATGCCGCGTATGCCGAAAAATTCGTGCAGACGGGAGCGCATCGAGAACGCTGGACTACGATGGCCGCGAGGGACTTCGTGACCGCCTGGAATCGCCTGGATCGCGAGCTCGTTCGCCGCGCGCTCTCCGTCCGTTCGCCCCGAGTTTCCGAGTTGCCGCGCCGCGCTGCGGTCGCGCTCGTGCTCACCGAAGCGCCGTTGGGCGTGGAGGTGCTCTTGATTCGTCGTGCCACGCGCGCGGGCGATCCGTGGTCCGGCCAGATGGCGCTCCCGGGAGGCCACCACGCGGAAGCGGATGGCGCGCTGCTCGAGACAGCGCTCCGAGAAGCCGCCGAAGAGGTGGGCGTCGATCTCCGGCGATCCGGAGAGCTGCTCGGACAACTCGATGACGTGCTGCCGGGCAATGCAGCCGTGGCAGTGAGCCCGTTCGTGTTCGCGGTCGAGTCGCGGCCCGTGCTCACGCCGCGCAGCGAGGAGGTCGATGCGGTCGTCTGGGCGAGCCTCGGGGCGCTCGCACGCGGTGAGTCACGCATCGAGCACGAGCTCCGCATGGAGCGACAGGTGCTGCGCTTTCCGGCGTTCCAGCTCGGCGAGCACGTGGTTTGGGGGATGACGTACCGCGTGCTGCTCGCCCTGATCGAGCGGGTCCGGGAGACCCTGCGCCTCGATTCGCTGGAAGCAGGGGACTCCAGGGGCTAAAACCGGCTCGCCTCGGCGCATGTCCAGCAGTACCAAAACAGCCGTGAGAGCCCCCGGAGGCACGGGGAGCGCCGCGGGGGTCCTCTCCCTGCTGGAGCGCTTCGGGCCGCAGGACTGGCTGGTGATCGGCTATCTCGCGTACGCGACGTTGGGCGTCCTCCTCGCCGAGCCCAGCCCGGCGCGGAGCGCCGCGCTGCTCAAGATGGGCGCGCTCTTCGCGTGGAGCGCGCTCGGGGTCGCGCTCGTGAGAGCGAGCTGGGTTCCCGAGGGTTGGCTGCGGGCGATCGTCTACCGCGTCTCGATCTACGGGCCCGTCCAGCTCAGCTACTTCTTTTTCCGCGACGTCCTCCCGGTCGTGAACCCAGGCTCGCTCGACC
Source organism: uncultured Sorangium sp. (assembly GCA_964475255.1). GTDB lineage: Bacteria > Myxococcota_A > Polyangia > Polyangiales > Polyangiaceae > PMG-095. Next base: position 2,200 of record CAYYWA010000233.1, on the reverse strand, counting down.
GCGAGCTCCAGGCGCTCGACGTCGCTCTGTTCGGTGTGGAGCCGGCGCTCGCGCTGGACCGCTTCGTGACGACGGCGACGACCGAGTGGTTCTCGTACTTTTACTTCGGGTACTTCTTCGTGCTCGCGCTGCACGTGATCCCGATTCTGTTCTTCTCGCGAAGCCAGCGCATCCTCGGCGAGTTCGCGCTCGGCGCGCTGATCGTCGCCTGTGTCGGGCAGAGCATCTACATGCTCGTTCCAGGCTTCGGCCCGTACAAGGCCATGGAGAGCGAGTTCCAGAACGCGTTCCCGGGAGGGCTCTGGTACGGCATGGTGATGCGCACGGTGGAGTCAGCGGGGGCGCTGAAGGACATCTTTCCCTCGCTGCACACGGCCTTCCCCATGTTCATCTCGCTGTTCTCCTTCTACAACCGGCGCCGCCTCCCCTACAAATACAGCTGGCCGCTCGTGTTCATCTACAGCTTGAACATCGTCGGAGCCACGCTGTTCCTGCGCTGGCACTACCTCGTCGATGTCGTCGCGGGGCTCGTGCTCGCCTTCTCGGCCGCGACGCTGAGCCCGATTCTCATCGAGCGCGATCGCGCGCGGCGTGCTCGCCGCGCGCTCGAGCCCCTCTGGCCGGAATACAACCGCTGAGCCTGATTTCTGGCTCCCGAGTCGGGAGAGGCCGAGCCTCGACCTCCCCGGTGTCAGCCCGAAATTTGGGCTGCCCGCCGCACGAAACGTCCGGCCCTCTCTCGAGAGAGCCGGACGCTTGGACGCGTCACTTCTCGTAGACCTGCGCGCCCGCGAGGCCCTGGCCCGCGCTCACGCGCACCACGACCTTCATCGGGCCGCCCACCGGAAGGGCCCACTTGAAGCAGTTCGGCGCGGCGCCCACCACGGCGGTCGGCCCCTGCGTCTGGTCAGCGGCCATCACGGGCGATGCCAGGCCCGGCATCGGCATCAGCGGCACGAGCTCGATGTCGAGGTTCTGCACCGTGGGCGCGGCAACACCGACCACCGTGTAGCACTTGCCCGGGTTCATCTGCACCTGCGCCTCGAGCGTCTGGCCCTGCTGGAAGTTGCCCGCGATGGGCGTGCCGACGGCCTGAGCGCCCGGCGCGTACTGCTGAACCAGCGGCGTGAGGAGCGGCACCACCGCGCTCGCGTCCACCGGAGCGGCCGGAGTGCCGGGCGCCGAAGTGGCGACCGGCGGCGCGACCACGGGCGGCGCCGTCTGCGGAGTCGTCGCCGTCGCCGTCGCAACGGGCTGCCCCGGCGCCGCTCCGGGGGTCTGGCACATTTGACCGTCGAAGTACTGTCCGGGCGGGCACTGAACCGCCGCGGGCTGTCCGGTGTTCGCCGGCTTGTCGTCGCCGCCGCAGCTTGCAAGCCCAAGCGTAGTAAGGAATCCGAGAGCCGCGTACCGAGCAAGTCGAGTGTCGAGCATGGCGCTTCCTGTCTGCGACCTCACGAAGGCCGCTCGCGCCGAGCTATATCAGACTTCCTCCGCGAAACGCGACTCTCCGAATGCGGGCCTACATTCCCGCACACCGCCTACTGCGCGGCATGAGCCGTGTTTCCTCCGGCGCAGAAGTCCTCGTAGTCGATGTAGCCCTTGATCGTCGGGTTCTCGCCGCAGGTGGGGCACTCGGGGTCGCGACGCAGCTTCAACGACCGGAAGGTCATTCGCAGCGAGTCGTACGTGAGCAGTCGGCCGACGAGGGGATCCCCTTGCCCGAGGATGAGCTTGATCGCCTCGGTAGCCTGCAGCGTGCCGATGATGCCGCACAGGATCCCGAGCACGCCCGCCTCGGCGCACGACGGCGCGAGGTGGGGCGGCGGCGGCTCCGGATAGAGGCAGCGGTAGCAGGGACCGACGAACGGCTTGAACGTCGTCACCTGGCCGTCGAAGCGGAAAATCGAGCCATGCACCACCGGGACGCGGTGGAACAGCGAGGCGTCGTTCACGAGGTAGCGCGTCGGGAAGTTGTCGCAGCCGTCGATGATGACGTCCCAGCCCGCGCCGAAGATTCGGTCGACGTTGCCGCTGTTCAAGCGCTCCTGATACTTGACCACCTTCACGTCGGGGTTGATGTCCGTGATCGCCTGTTCGGCGCTGTCGACCTTCGGAATCCCGACCCGCGAGGTCGCATGCAGGATTTGCCGCTGCAAGTTCGAGGCATCGACCACGTCCGCGTCCACGAGCCCGAGCG
>CAYYWA010000232.1:7809-9309 GCA_964475255.1 uncultured Sorangium sp. | reverse complement strand
CGCGACCGACCACGGCCGTCAGGCCCGAATCGGGCACTGCGGCAACCGTCTCGACGGCGGCGCTGCCGCCTTCGGCAGCCACGGCGTCGAATGCCGTCGTGCGTACGGTGATGACCTTGACGGCATCGGCGGACTGCACGGTGGCAATGGCGTTGCCCGCATAGATGGGGCGCTGGAAGGTGTCGGCCGATTCCACGGCGGTGATGTCGGAAATCTGCGCAACGTCGAGCTTGGCCGCAACGCGCGGGGCCACGTTCTTGCCCGCGGCGGTGGCCGGGAACAGGATGTGGCTGTAGTTGCCGGCGATCTCCAGCACCTGCGCGGCCACGTTCTCGGCCAGGCCGTGCTCGAGCGCGGGGCCGTCGGCAAGGATCACCTTGGCCACGCCAGCGGCCTTGGCCGCCTGCTCGGCCACCGCCTGGGCGCCGCTACCGGCGACCAGGACATGGATGTCGCCGCCAATGGCGGCTGCAGCGGCCACCGCGCTGAGCGTGGCAGCCTTCAAATGTGCGTTGTCGTGTTCAGCAATAACCAGAGTCGTCATCTTCAAACCACCTTCGCTTCATTCTTGAGTTTGTCCACCAGGGTCGCCACGTCGGGGACCATGATGCCTGCCTTGCGCGCGGCAGGCTCGGTGACCTTGAGCGTCTTGAGGCGCGGCGCCACATCAACGCCAAGCTCTTCCGGCGTGACCGTCTCGAGGGGCTTCTTCTTGGCCTTCATGATGTTCGGCAGCGTGACGTAGCGCGGCTCGTTCAGCCGCAGGTCGGTGGTGACCACCGCCGGCAGCGTGATCGAGATCGTCTCCAGCCCGCCGTCGACCTCGCGCGTGACCTGCGCCTTGCCGTCGGCGATCTCGAGCTTCGACGCGAAGGTGGCCTGCGGCAGGTCGGCGAGCGCGGCGAGCATCTGGCCGGTCTGGTTGGCGTCGTCGTCGATCGCCTGCTTGCCGAGGATGACGAGCTGCGGCTGCTCGCGATCGACGAGCGCCTTCAGGATCTTCGCCACGGCGAGCGGCTGCAGCTCGACGTCGGTCTGCACGAGGATGGCGCGGTCGGCCCCGATGGCCATCGCCGTGCGCAGCGTCTCCTGGCACTGCTGCGGTCCGCACGAGACCGCGACGATCTCGGTGCCGACCCCCTTCTCCTTCAGGCGAACCGCCTCCTCGACGGCGATCTCGTCGAACGGGTTCATCGACATCTTCACGTTGGCGATGTCGACGCCGCTCTGGTCGCTCTTGACGCGCACCTTCACGTTGAAGTCGACCACGCGCTTGACGGGGACGAGGATTTTCATTGGGGGTTCACCATCGGGAATTCGAAGGGAAAGGGGCGATTATAGGGAGTCGGGCCGGGCGTCCGCGGCGAACCCGGCCGGGCCGTGCGGTGCGGGCTCAGTCCCAGCGCGGGGGGCGCTTCTCGAGGAAAGCCTGCACGCCCTCGAGCGCCGACGGCTCCATCATGTTGCACGCCATCGTCTGCCCGGCGAGCTGGTAGGCGC
>CAYYWA010000232.1:0-7799 GCA_964475255.1 uncultured Sorangium sp. | reverse complement strand
GCTTGGCGACGATGCGCTCGACCAGCGCGTCGATAGCCGCGTCGAGCTCGTCGGCCGGCACCACACGGTTGACGAGGCCGCGCGCGAGCGCGGTCTGCGCATCGATGAACTCGCCGGTGACGAGCATCTCGAAGGCCGCCTTGCGCGGCACGTTGCGCGACAGCGCGACCGACGGCGTCGAGCAGAACAGCCCCAGGTTCACGCCCGAGACCGCGAAGCGCGCGCCCTCGGCGGCGACGGCGAGGTCGCAGGCGGCGACCAGCTGGCAGCCGGCGGCGGTGGCGATGCCGTGCACGCGCGCGATGACCGGCTGCGGCATGCGCTGGATCGACGTCATCAGCCGCGAGCACTGCGCGAACAGCGTGCGGTAATAGTCGTGCGAGGGCTGCGCGCGCATCTCGCGCAGGTCGTGCCCGGCGCAGAACGCCTTGCCCGCGGCCCCGAGGACGACGACGCGCACCGACGTATCGGCGGCGAGCTCGTCGAAGATGCGCTGCAGCGACGCCATCAGCGCTTCGGACAGCGCATTGAATTGCGCGGGACGATTCAGCGTGACGCGGGCGACGCGGCCGTCGCGCTCGACCGTGACGAGCGCCTCGCCGGCGTCGGCGGCGGCCTGGGGTTGTGCGGACATGGAAGGAGCCTCCGGTACGGATTGCGGAGGCGGCCCGGCGTGCGCCGCCGATGCCGCCCGAAGAACCGATTATCGGCGCGCCGCCGCGATCGTCCAAACGCGCGAAGCGCGCACACGCAGGCCGCGGGGGTGTCCAGTACACTCGACCGCGATCCCCCGAATCCCCCGAATCCTCCATGCTAGAGCGGATCCAGGCGGTCGCCGCGCAGGTCGGCGAGGTCGTCGTGGGCAAGCAGCCGCAGATCAAGCTCGCGCTCGCGTGCCTGCTCGCCCGCGGCCACCTGCTGATCGAAGACCTTCCCGGCGTCGGCAAGACCACCCTCGCGCACGCGCTGTCGATCTCCCTCGGCCTGCGCTTCAAGCGCGTGCAGTTCACCAACGATCTCCTGCCGGCCGACATCGTCGGCGTGTCGGTCTTCGACCGCGAGCGGTCGAACTTCGTCTTCCACCCCGGTCCGGTGTTCTCGCAGGTGCTGCTCGCCGACGAGATCAACCGCGCGACGCCGAAGACGCAGTCCGCGCTGCTCGAGGCGATGAGCGAGGGCTCGGTCACCGTCGCGAAGCAGACCTACCCGCTCGAGAAGCCGTACCTCGTGCTCGCGACCCAGAACCCGCTCGAGATGGAAGGCACGTATCCCTTGCCGGAGGCGCAGCTCGATCGGTTCTTCTTCAAGCTCGAGGTGCCGTTCCCGTCGCGCGAGGAGCTGCACGCGATCGTCGAGCGCACGACCAGCGATCAGCGCGTCGAGGTGCGCCCCGTGCTCACGCGCGAGGACGTGCTCGCGATGCAGGAGCTCGTGCGGCGCGTGCCCGCGCCGCGGCACGTGCAGGACTTCGCGATCCGGGTCTTGCAGGCGACGCATCCGAACGGAGAGGGCGCGCCGCGCTCCGTCACGCGCTACGTGCGCACCGGCGCGTCCCCACGCGGCGTTCAGGCCATGCTGCTCGGCGCCAAGGTGCGCGCGCTGTACGAGGGGCGGTTCGCCGCGTCCATCGACGACGTGCGCGCGACCGCGAAGCCCGCGCTGCGCCACCGCCTGCTCTTGAGCTTCGAAGGGGAAGCGGAGGGCGTGCGCCCGGACACGCTGATCGGGGACATCCTCGACGCGGTGCCGGCCGCGAAGGACTGAACGGCCACGTCGATGGGCGTTCTCGATCTATTCCGTCGAGTCTCGTCGCGCCCGCCTCCACCGCGGGCGCCCCTGTTCGACGACGATTTCCAAGCGAAGCTCGAGATGCTCTCGATCGTGAGCCGTCGCGTGTTCTCCGGGCGGATGCGCGCCGATCGCCGGAGCAAGAAGAAGGGCAGCGGCGTCGAGTTCGCCGATCACCGCGACTACGTGCCGGGCGACGACTTCCGCTACGTCGATTGGAACATCTATCAGCGCTTCGCGCGCTTGCTCGTCCGTTTGTACGAGGAAGAGGAGGACCTCGGGATCTATTTCCTCATCGATGCCTCCGCGTCGATGACCTTCGGTGGCAGCAAGAAGCTCGATCAGGCGCGGCGTCTGGCCGCGGCGCTCGCTTACGTAGGGCTCGCCAACCTCGACCGCGTGACGATCGTGGCTCTCAGTGATCACGTGGTCGCGCGCATGCCGACCACGCGCGGCAAGGGCCGCATCTTCAAGGTGCTCGAGTTCCTCGAGTCGATGCCCGCGGGCGGCCGCACCGATCTCTCCGAGGCGCTGCGCACGTTCGTGGCGCAGCACAAACGGCGCGGGCTCGCCGTGCTGATCAGCGACCTCTACGACCCGGCCGGCTTCGAGGCGGGCATCAACGTGCTCCGCTACAACAAATTCGAGCCCTACGTGCTCCACGTCGTGGACGGGCGCGAGGCGCGACCGGAGCTCAAGGGCGACCTCGTCGTCTACGACTGCGAGACGGGTGAGGAGCGCGAGGTGACGGTGACCGAGGCGTTGCTCGAGCGCATGCGCGAGGCGGTCCAGAGCTACGGCGCTGGCATCGAGCGATTCTGCACGTCGCGTCAGGTGCCCTATTTCAGCGCCGACGTGGACACGCCGTTCGAGGAGCTCGTGCTCGACCTGTTCCGGCGCGGAGGGTTCTTGCGGTGAGCGCGCTCTCGGCGCGGCTCGTCGAGGAGGGTTCGGAGTGACGCTCGCGGGCCTCCCGTTCGCCACGCTCGCCGCGATCTTCGGCGCGGTCGCGGCGGCGACCACCGTGCTTTACGTGCTGAAGCTCCGTCGGCGCCCGGTGCCGGTGCCGTTCGCGCGCATCTGGGACAGCGTGCTCCGCGATCGCGAGAGCAGCCGCTTGTTTTCGCAGCTCAAGCGCTGGCTGTCGCTCTTGGTGCAGCTCGTGCTCGTCTTCTTGTTGGTGTTCGCGCTCGGGGACCCGCGGCTCGGCGCGGTGACCGACACGGGGCGGAACATCGTCGTGCTCGTGGACGCGAGCGCGTCGATGAAGTCCGTGGACGAGACCCCGACACGTCTCGAAGCGGGCAAGGAGCAGGCGCGCCGTTTCGTGAAGGGGCTCGGCGCGAGCGACCGCGCGCTGATCGTGCAGATGGACATGCTCCCGACGCCGCGGAGCACGTTGACGGGGGAGCCCTCCGAGCTGGTCCGCGCGATCGACGCCGTGCACGCGTCCGACACGCCCGCCGATTTCCCGCGCGCGCTGTCGTTCGCGGCGGATAGCCTGCGGGGGCTGTCGCGGCCCGAAATCGTGGTCGTGACCGACGGGGCGCTCTCGATCCCGGAGGGGCTCGCCGTGCCGGACATCCCCGTTCACATCCTGCCGGTCGGCAAGAGCGACACGAACCTCGCCATCACCGAGTTTGCCGCGCGCCGCTACCCGCTCGACAAGTCGCGCATCGAGGTGATGCTCGAGATCACCAACACCAATCCGCGCCCGGCGGAGGTCGAGCTCACCCTGCTCGGTGACGGGACGCCGATCGAGGTGAGCAAGCTGCGCCTCGGCCCCGAAGAGCGCCTGCCGCGCTTCTACACGGACATCGCCGGCGCGAACCGACGGCTCGAGGCGCGGATTCGGCCGCTCGGCGGCGAAAAGGACGTGCTCCCGGCCGACGATCGCGCCTACGCGCTGATGCCCGAACGGCGCCGCGCTCGTGTGCTCGTCGTCACCTCCGGGAACACGTACCTCGAAGCCGCGCTCTTGCTCGACGAGTACCTCGACGTCACTTACGTCGAGCCGGGGGCGTATCCGAAAGCGGGGCGCTTCGACGTCACCGTTTTCGACGGCGTCGCGCCGGCCCCCGCGGCGCACGCGGGCTCGCTCCTCTACCTGAACCCGCCCGCGGAAGGCGCGCCGGTGAAGCACGGCAAGTCGCTCGAGCTCTTCGGCTTCGATCGCTGGGATCGCAAGCACCCGCTGGTGCGCTTCCTGGCGCTCGGAGACGTGCAGGTCGCCCGTGGTCACGCGCTCGTCCCCGACGCGGGCGACAAGGTCGTCGGCGCGAGCGAGCTCGGCGCGATCCTCGTCGCGGGACGGCGCGGCGGGCAGAGCTTCGTCGCGCTCGGCTTCGATCCGAGGAACAGCGATTTCGTGCTGCGCCCGGCGTGGCCGCTGTTCGTGCTCGGCACCATCAACCATTTCGTGGACGAGGACTCGGGCTATCTCTCGTCGTTCCGCACCGGGCAGAGCTTCCGCATTCCGGCGCCGACGGGCGTCGAGCGCGCGACGCTCACGACCCCGCGCGGTGAACGCCTCACGATCCCCGTGAAAGAGGGGCGCGCCGCGTATTTCGGCACGCTCGCCGGCTTCTACAAGCTCGAGGCGGGGGGCGCGGAGCCCGTCGTGCACGAGTTCGCGGCGAACCTCGTGGACCTCGCGGAGAGCCGCGTCGCGCCGCGCTCGGACCTCGCGCTCGGCAAAAAGCCCGTCGCGCGCGCCGCGCTCGGAGCCCCCGGCGTCCGTCGCCGATTGTGGGCGTATCTGCTCGTCGCGGTCGTGGTCGTCTCCGTGGCGGAGTGGTTCACGTATCACCGGAGGGTCACGGTATGAGGGCGCGTCGCATCGCCTTCGGCGTGTTCCTGGTCGCGCTCGCGGCGGGGCTCACGCACGCGTACGTCACCTTCGTGCTGCGCGCGCCCGCCGGCGCCTTCCGCTTCGAGCGCGGCGGCGAGACGTTCGAGCTGCTCGCGCCGGAAGCCTTCGGCGTGCTGCTCGTGCTTCCGCTGCTCCTCCTCGGGCTCGCGCGGTCGCTCGCCGATTTGCCCTGGCCGCAGCGCGTGCTCTCGCTCGTGCTCCGCGTTGCGTTCCTCGGGCTCGTCGCGCTCGCCCTGGCGAGCCCGGTGCGCACCGAATCGACGGACCGCGTGGCCACGGTCGTGCTCGTCGACGTTAGCGACTCGGTCACCGACGAGGCGCTCGGAACGGCGCGGAAAGAGATCGAAGCGGTGCTCGCGGCGCGCCGCGCGGACGACCTCGTCCGGCTGGTGACGTTCGCGGAGCGGCCCCGCGTCGTGTCGATCGAGCGCGAGGGAGAGACGCACGTGCCGTCGATCGCGGAGCTCCGGCACGCTCGAGACCCGAAGAGCCCGAGCGGCTCCCCCGGACCGGGCGCGGCGACGGACGTCCAGGCGGCGCTCCAGCTCGCGTATGGGTTGTTCCCGCCGGGCTACCTGAAGCGCGCGCTGCTCTTCACCGACGGCGTCGAAACGAGCGGCGACCTCTTGTCCGAGGCGAACCGCGCGCAGAGCTTCGGCGTTCGGCTGTTCGCGCGGCCGTACCGTGAGCCGCCGCCCGGTGAGGTGAGCGTCGTCGGGCTGCGCCTGCCCGACAAGGTCGACATCGGGCAATCGTTCACGGTGACGGCGGAGCTCTACGCGAGCCGTCCCACCCGAGCGCGGCTCCGGCTGTTCCAGGGCGAAGCGCTGAACGGGCTCGACCCGATGCGCGAGCTCGAGGTGCCCGGCGGTCGCAGCGAGGTCGAGTTCAAGAGCGTCGTGCGCGTGGGCGGTGAAGTGACGTACGCGCTCGAGCTCGAGCCCCAAGGGCCGGACGCCTTCCGGGAGAACAATCGCTTCCGGGCGACGCTCGACGTCCCCGGGCGCCCGCTCGTGCTGTACGTCGAGGGGCAGCCCGCGCGCGCGAGCTACCTCGCGAACGCGCTCACCGCGCAGCAGTTCGACGTCGATGTGCGCGGACCGAGCGCGTTCCCCGCGTCGCTCGGCGAAATCGAGCGCTTCGATTTCGTGATCCTCTCCGACACGCCGCGGGAGGCGCTCGGCCTCGGCGCTCACGAGCTCGTCGAGCGCTACGTGCGCGACCTCGGGGGCGGCTTCCTGTTCGCGGGCGGCCCGGCGGGCTTCGGCCTCGGCGGCTGGGCGCACACCACGATCGAGCGGCTCTTGCCCGTGAACATGGATGCCGAGCGCCAAAAGGAGATCCCCGGCGTGGCCATGGCGCTCGTCATCGATCGCTCCGGGTCGATGACCGGGCTGCCCATGGAGATGGCGAAGGCCGCGTGCATCGCGACGGTCGGCACGCTGCAGGGCGACGACCTCGTCGAGGTGATCGCGTTCGACGCCGAGCCGGTGCGGTACGTGAAGCTCCAGCCGGTGCGGTACCGAAGCCGCATCCAGGCGGACGTGCAGCGCATCCAACCGGGCGGAGGCACCGAGATCTTCCCGGCGCTCGACATGGCCTACCAGGACCTGTCGGTCGTCCAGGCGCGCAAGAAGCACGTCATCCTGCTCACGGACGGCCAGTCGCCGGCGCAGGGGATCCGCGAGCTCGCGCAGGCGATGATCGCCGAGTCGATCACGCTCACCACGGTGGGCCTCGGCGAGAGCGTCAACATCGAGCTCTTGCGCGGGCTCGCGGACACGGGCGGCGGCCGCTTCCACCACGCGCCCGACCCGAACGCGCTGCCGCGCATCTTCACGCGCGAGACGGAGATCGTCTCGCAGAAGGCGGCCGTCGAGGAGTGGTTTCCCGTCACGCAGGTCTCCCCGGCGGATTTCTTGAAGGGCATCTCGGTCGCGAGCGCGCCGTTGCTCCACGGCTACGTCTCGACGCAGCTCAAGCCGCCGCCCGCGCAGCTCGTCCTCGAGAGCGATCGCGGCGAGCCGGTGCTCGCTCGCTGGCGCGCCGGGCTCGGCTGGGCGCTCGCGTGGACGAGCGACGTGAAGAACGGCTGGGCCGTCGAGTGGCTCCGGTGGCCGAACTTCGGTCGGTTCTGGGGGCAGCTCGTGCGCGAGCACATGCGCGTCAAGCGCCGCCGCGAGATCGACATGAAGACGGAGGTCGACGGCTCCGTCGTGCGCGTCAGCGTCGACGCCTTCACGCCGGACGAACGCTTCGACAACGGCTGGCAGTCGACGCTGCGCGTCCGCCGCGCCGGCGAGAAGAACGAAAAAGGCGCCGCGCGCGAGGTGGCGCTCCGGCAGACCGCCCCCGGAAGGTACGCGGCCGAGGTGCCGCTCGAGGGCTTCGGTGCGTTTTTGCTCCAGGCCGAGCACGCGCGCCGCGGGGAGCGTGGCGAGCTCGAGCCGGTCGGCGTGAGCTTCGCCCACGTCTCGAATCCCTACCCGCGCGAGTACGCGAGCTTCGAGCCGGACATCGAGCGGCTCGCGCGCGCGAGCCTCGCCGCGGGCGGCACGCTCGACCCCGAGCCGCGCGCGCTGTTCGAGCCGAAGGGGGAGGCCATCACCCACTCGGTGGAGCTCTACGGCCGCGCCGTGCTCGCGGCCCTCGCGGTATTCCTGCTGGACCTGCTCGTCCGCCGCGTACGCCTGTTCGATAGAAAGGCCGTCGCCCGTCCCTCGCCGTCCACGCGGACCCCGGGCTGACGCCGTAGTTGCACCGAGAAGCTCCGTTCGCGCTCGGCGAGCCCGGGTTTTCGGCTCGAGCGGCGCCCTCGGCCGAACCTCTCGCCCACCGTCTCGGTGACGGCGTCCGTGCGCCGGAGGCCCGAGTTTTCGGCCTGAGGGGCGACTACGGCCCGAGCGCTGCCCGCCGACGCGGCCACGTCTCGCTCCGGGCGGGGGCCGAGTCTGGGATCGACGCTAGGTAATTGGGGCCGGTGTGTGGTACTTGGCGACGGTTTCGACGCGGGAGACGGACACATGGGATCTGCGCGCAACCTGAACCTTTCGCGATTCATCGTTCTCGGTGCCGTGCTGGCCAACGCTCCCTGGGCGCTCGCTCAGGCGCCCGGCCAACAGCCCGCACCTGCCCAGCC
>CAYYWA010000231.1:0-9314 GCA_964475255.1 uncultured Sorangium sp. | reverse complement strand
TCCGGCTCTGCAAAAATAGTTGTCGCCCGACTGCAGGAATAGTTGACGTCGATCAACCCGCTTCCATATCTTCGATGCCCTCGCGGATCGACTCATGCAGCGCCGCTCGTTCCTCGTCGTCGAGGTCGTCCCAGTCGTCGGAGATCTCGAGCGGCACCACCGTGCCCTCGGGCAAGTCGGTGGGCTCGTCGAGCTTGAGGCGGCCGTTCTCGACGCGGGCTTTCAGCGCGGACATGCCGTCAAGATTGCGCCTGCCGCGCCCAGCCGCACCACGCCGCCTGGGCCCACGCCGCAAAGGCCCGGCTTGTGGCGGGACCAGCCGGGCCGTCGTTCAGAGTGGGGCGGGCGGGAGCTGCCCTGCGCCGCTCTGGCAAATGTCCCGCCATGCTGTGCTGTCTGACTAGCGGCAAATTGCTGCAAGCCGGCGTTCGGAAACGTACCACTGACCTCGCGCGCTCAGGGACGCCGAGCTGGCGTGCTCAGGGGGCCTGGTGACCGATGAGGGTGTTGAGGCCGAGAGCGATGAGGACGAAGCGGGCGGGGACTTCGTGGGGGCCGCCGAGGGGTGAGGCGATGCGGCGGCGGGTAAGGAGGCCTAGGGCGCTGAGGCCGGCGGTGGTGGCGCCGATGCTGGCGGAGGAGAGGATGACGGGGGCGTTGAGGACGGGGAGGGTGATGCCGGCCGCGAAGGCGTCGATGCTGGTGGCGAGGGCGAGGAGCAGAATCGTTAGGATGGAGAATGGTTCGCTGTCCGTGGATTCGGGGGAGGAGGCCTCGCCGGGGCGCGCGGACTCGGCGATCATCTTGCCGCCGATGGCGGTGAGCAGGCCGGCCGCAATCCAGTGGTCCCACTCGGCGACCCAGGTGCCGAGAGTCGTCGCCGCGTAGAAACCGAGGACGGGCATGGCGGCCTGGGCGCCGCCGAACGCGAGCATGACCAGCGCGACGTGCCTCGGCAGGACGCGCGGCACGGCCACGCCGCGCGCGGCGGCCGCGACCATTGCGTCGAACGACAGGGCGAGGGCGAGGAGCGCGATCGTGCCGAGCGGCATCGCACTCTGTGTCTATCGCGTGAGGAGCTGCGGTCCAGGGAATCGGAGGAGCAAGCCTGCCCTCGGAAGCCGAGGAGGTCACTCGAAGTGCTCTCGTGCACGGCGTCATGGGGCTCGAGGGCAACCGGAGTGTTCGTTGGCGACCGATGCGGGGTTTCGCGCGCACTCGGAGTTCCCTCGTGCACAGCGTCACGGGTATCGAGGGCACTCGGAGTGCCCCTGGCGAGCGACGTTCGGTTTCAACGAGCATTCGGAGTGCCCCTTACGTAGGGTCACATAGGGCCCAAAGGCACTCGAGTGCCCCGAGTATAGTGTCACGTATCGTCAGTGAGCACTCGGAGTGCTCGAAAAGGCCGCCGCGCGACCTCGCAGAGCACTCGAAAGGCTTCCGAGGACCGACGGAGAGCTCCACGGAGCACTCTGAGTGCTCGAAAAGGCCGTCGCGTGACCTCACGGAGCACTCGGAGTGCTCGAAATGACCGCCGCGCGACGTCGCAGAGCACTCGGAGTGCTTCCGAGGGCGGACGGCGTGCTCCACGGAGCACTCTGAGTGCTCGAAGAGGCCGCGGCGTTGACCTCGCGGAGCACTCGGAGTGCCTCCGAGGATGGACGGCGTGCTCCACGGAGCACTCTGAGTGCTCGAAAAGGCCGCGGCGTTGACCTCGCAGAGCACTGGGAGTGCTCCAGAGGGTGGACGGCGTGCTCCACGGAGCACTCGGAGTGCTCGAAAGGGCTGCCGCGCGATCTCGCGGAGCACTCGGAGTTGCCTCCGGGGCCCCGGGGCCGCCTCTCCGCAACGACCCGTCGATACGGGCGGGTCGTGCTCCGACGCAGCAGGGCGCGCGGCGCGGGCCGCTCGGCGTGGGCGTCCGGCGAGGTGATAAGCTGCGAGGAGCCCGATGTCGTCGCCGGCGCGAACGCTTGCCACGTATGCCGATTTGTTGGCGTTGCCGTCGGACGTGCGGGGTGAGGTGATCGGCGGCCAGCTCGTGACTGCGCCTGCACCGCTGCCGCGGCACTCTCACGTGCAGCGCGCCGTGGGGCGGTTCATTGGCGGGCCGTTTCACGATGACGACGGTCGCGGCGGACCGGGCGGTTGGTGGATTTTCGTCGAGGTCGACGTGGCGCTCGGGCCTCACGACATCGTCCGGCCGGACTTGGCGGGTTGGCGACGGGAACGCCTGGCGCGGCCGGGAGCCGTGCGCCCCATTCAGGTCGCTCCCGACTGGGTGTGCGAGGTGCTTTCACCCGCTACTGCCGCGCGCGACCGGGTGCACAAGCGGGCCCTCTACGCGCGCGCTGGCGTGCCACATTACTGGTTGATCGATCCGGAGGCGCGGGTGATCGAGGCGCTCGCATTGCGGGACGGCGCCTGGCTGGAGGTGGGGGTGTACGACGACGCGAGCGTCGCGCGCGTTCCTCCGTTCGAGCTCGTCGAGCTCGAGGTGGGGCGATTGTTCCTGCCGCGCGACGCGGACGATCCGGGGACGGGCCCGAGCTGAAAAGAGAAACGCCGACCGGCGGGAGCCGGTCCGCGTTCTTCGTTGCCGCCCACGACGGGGCGCGCTCGGCCGAGGGGGGGAGTTACTCGGCTGCCTGGGCTGCGCGCGGCACTTCGGCTTCGGCCATGGCGCCGATGCGCATGCCGTAGAACGAACGCCACACGAAGATCAGCGCGATGGCGCCGAAGATCACCGCGAGGGCAGTGGTCGTCGAGCGCTCGAGCTGGATCGCGAGCTCGACGGCGAGCAGGCCGAAGAGCGTCGTGAACTTGATGATGGGGTTCATGGCGACGCTCGAGGTGTCCTTGAAGGGATCGCCCACGGTGTCGCCGACGACGGAGGCCGCGTGCAGCTCGGAGCCCTTCTCCTGCAGCTCCACCTCGACCACCTTCTTCGCGTTGTCCCAGGCGCCGCCCGCGTTGGCGAGGAAGAGCGCCTGGAACAGGCCGAACAGCGCGAGGGAGATCAGGTACCCGATGAAGAAGAAGGAATCGACGCACGCGAAGGCGAGCGTCGCACAGAAGATGGTCATGAAGATGTTGAACATGCCCTTCTGCGCGTAGCGGGTGCAGATCTCGACGACCTTCTTGCTGTCCTCGATCGAGGCCTTGGTCGCGCCCTCGAGCTTCATGTTGCGCTTGATGAACTCGACCGCGCGGTAGGCGCCCGCGACCACCGCCTGCGTGGAAGCGCCGGTGAACCAGAAGATCACGGCGCCGCCCGCGACGAGGCCGAGCAAGAACGGCGGGTGCAGGATGCTGAGCTTCTCGAGCTGTTCCGTGAGGCCGTTCGTGAGCAGCACCACGATCGAGAAGATGAGGGTCGTGGCCCCCACGACGGCGGTGCCGATGAGCACCGGCTTGGCCGTTGCCTTGAAGGTGTTGCCGGCGCCGTCGTTCTCTTCGAGCAGCAGCTTGGCCTTGTTGAAGTCGACCTTGAAGCCGTGGGTCTTCTGGATCTCCTCGGCCGCGCCGGGGATCTCCGTGATAGTCGAGAGCTCGAACACGCTCTGCGCGTTGTCGGTCACGGGACCGTACGAATCCACCGCGATGGTGACCGGGCCCATGCCGAGGAAGCCGAAGGCGACCAGGCCGAAGGCGAACACCGGCGCGGCGACCATCAGGCCTTCGAGACCCATGCCGCTGACCACGTACGCGGCGCCCATCAAGAAGGCGATGACGAGGCCCATCCAGAAGGCGCTGTAGTTGCCGGCGGTGAGACCCGAGAGGATATTCAGCGAGGGGCCGCCCTCACGCGAGGAGGTGACCACTTCCTGAACGTGGCGGGACTCGGTCGAGGTGAAGACCTTGACGACCTCGGGGATGATGGCGCCGGCGAGCGTGCCGCAGCTGATGATGGCGGAGAGCTTCCACCAGAGCGTGCCGTCCCCAAGCTCCGGAATGAGGAGGTAGGAGACGAGGAACGTCAGCGCGACGGACGCGAGCGACGTGACCCACACGAGCCAGGTCAGGGGAACCTCGAAGTTGACCTTGGCCGCGCTGCTGAGGGCCCCCTTCTGGAAGCTCTCGTTCACGAGGTACGACAGCCCGCTCGCGACGACCATCACCACGCGCATGGCGAAGATCCAGACGAGGAGCTGCACCTGCACCGTCGGGTCCTTGACGGCGAGCAGGATGAACGAGATCAGCGCGACGCCGGTGACGCCGTACGTCTCGAAGCCGTCGGCGCTCGGGCCCACCGAGTCGCCCGCGTTGTCACCCGTGCAGTCGGCGATGACGCCGGGGTTCCGCGCGTCGTCCTCCTTGACCTTGAAGACGATCTTCATGAGGTCGGAGCCGATGTCCGCGATCTTCGTGAAGATGCCGCCCGCGATGCGCAGGGCGCTCGCGCCGAGCGACTCGCCGATGGCGAAGCCGATGAAGCACGGGCCCGCGTAGTCACCCGGGATGAACAGGAGAATCGCGAGCATCAGCACGAGCTCCACGCTGATGAGGAGCATGCCGATGCTCATGCCGGCCTTGAGCGGGATGGCGTAGACCGGGTACGGCTTTCCTTGGAGGCTCGCGAACGCCGTCCGCGAGTTGGCGTACGTGTTGATCCGGATCCCGAACCAGGCGACGCCGTAGCTGCCCAGGATGCCGATCACGCTGAACGCGAGGATGATGAAGACGCGGAACGCGCCGAACTCCTGGAGGAAGCCGAAGTACAGGATGATGATGGCGCCGATCAGCGCCTCCAGGATCAAGAGGAACTTGCCCTGGGTGATCAGGTACGTCTTGCAGGTTTCCCAGATGAGCTGACTCACCTCCGCCATCGAGCGATGGGTCGGGAGATTCTTCACCTGCAGCAGGGCGACGAGGCCGAAGGCCAGGCCCGCGAAGGCGACGAGCATGCCGAGCAGGAGCAGCGAGTGGCCGCTCATGCCGAGCATCTCCACGCTGGCGAGATCGGGCAGGACGAGGTTGGCTTCGCCCCCTCCGTGCGCCGGGGCGGCATCCGCCCTCCCCGGAAGCAACAGCAAGAGGAGGCTAGAGAACAGGGTGACGAGCAGGGACACTTTGGATGATGAGGGGTGCACTGATGCTGGCTCCTCGTTTCACGGGCCCGCGGAAAAGATCGCTTGTCGCGCGCGTCATTAGCCCACCTGGCGCAAGGGCGCCAGCCTGACGGTGCGGCGAGCGCCGGGAGGTAGATACGCGGGCGGCTCTAGCACGCCGGATGTGGACCGCTCAACCTCGGCAGGTCGCGGCGCCGTTTGACGCCGCCTCTCGGGTGGTTGCCCCCGACCGTTCTCGTGGCCATTTCGCTCCACCCCAGAGCGCCCCGCTCCACCGGGTCACGGCACGCGCCGGTATCGCCCGCCCCGTCACCGGTGCCCGGCGCGCGCCGCGGCGTCCGTCATCCGCGCAGGGCCTTGTCGTCCCGCCGGTCCCGCTGCTCCTCGGAAGTGAGCACGGAGAACGCGATGACGGCGCCGAGCACGGGTACGAGCCAAATCAGCTTGGCCTGGGCGGATTTCTGCGATGGCTCGTAGAGCCCCGACCGATAGACGCGCAGCGTGACCCAGGCCTGGAACAGTACGGCCAGTACGAGGACGACCACGCCGAGCAAACTCCCGCGATCCATGACGCGCGATCTTGAGCTCCCGATTCCCTACACGCAAGGAAACGAACCCCGCCCTCCCCGATCGGGCGGGCTCCTCGGTCGGGGGCGTTCGGCCCCGCTCCTCGCGCCGACGGTCCGGAGAATCGAGTCGAGGCGCGCGGGAACCGGGGCTCAGAGCTCGATCTGGGCGCCGATTTCCATGACGTGATCGGGTGGAATTCTGAAGAACTTCGTCGCCGGTTGCGCATTTCGCGAGAGAAACGCGAAGAGGAGGGCGCGCCAGCGCGCCATGCCGGGCCGCTCCGTGGCGATCATCGTCTCCCGACCCAGAAAGAAGGTGATCCCCTCGAGGCTCGCATTGATGAAGCCGCCTTGGATGAGCAGCTTCGGGACGTCCGGCTGCTCCATGAAGCCGTAGCGCGCCGTGACCCGGACGAAGCCCTCGGGCAGGGTCTCGACGCGGGTGCGCTCACGGTCCGAGACGCGCGCGGCCTCATCCGTGAAGATCGTGAGAAGCACGACGTGTTGGTGGACGACGCGGTTGTGGAGAAAGTTGTAGAGGAGGGCGGGCGGCGTGCCCTCGAGCGAGCTCGTCATGAGGACCGCGGTGCCGGGCACGCGTGCGGGACGCTCGACGCGCAACAGATCGAAGAAGTCTTCGAGGGGAAGGAGCTGCTCCCGGAAGCGTTTGGCGAGCAGCTCGCGGCCGCGCTGCCAGGTGGTCATGACCGTGAAGAGGCAAACGCCGACGACGAGCGGGAACCAGCCGCCCCGCTCGATTTTCGCGCCGTTGGCGGCGACGAAGGCGAGCTCGACGGCGAGGAACACCACCGTGACCAGCAACGAGCGCCCGAGACCCCAGCCGAAGTAGTGACGGACCAGGAAGAACGACACGGTCGTGGTGATCACCATCACCAGGGACACGGCGATCCCGTACGCCGAGGCCAGCGCCGACGAGGACCCGAAGCCGAGCACGAGCGAGATCGCGGCGATCATCAAGAGCCAGTTCACGCTTGGCACGTAGATTTGCCCGCGCGCGGCCTCGGACGTGTGCCGGATGGCGATGCGCGGCAGAAGCCCGAGCATCGTGCCTTGTCGCGTGAGCGAGTAGGCGCCGGCGATGAGCGCTTGCGAGGCGATCACCGTGGCCACCGTGGAGAGCAGGACGCCGGGGAGCAGCGCCCACGACGGCATCATGCGAAAGAACGGGTTCTCGGCGGCGTGGGGCTCGTTCAGGAGGAGCGCGCCTTGCCCGAGGTAGTTCAGAAAGAGCGCGGGCAGGGCGACGGCGTACCAGACCAGCCGGATCGGCCGGCGCCCGAAGTGGCCGAGGTCCGCGTAGAGCGCCTCGCCGCCGGTCACCACCAGGAACACGGCGCCGAGGACGCCGAAGCCAACCAGCCCGTTCTCCGCGAGGAAATGGATCGCGTGCGTGGGCCAGATCCCGGCCACCACGAAGGGTGCGTGCGAGAGGTTGTAGAGGCCGAGCGCGCCGAGCAGCGCGAACCACGCCACCATCACCGGGCCGAAGACGACGCCGATGCCGCCCGTCCCGTGGCGCTGAATGGAGAAGAGGGCGACCAGGATGACGACGGTCGTCATCCGCAGGAACCACGGCGAGAGGCCGGGGATGGCGACCCCGAGGCCCTCGACGGCGCTCAACACGGAGATCGCGGGCGTGATGGCGCCTTCGCCGTAGAGGAGCGCGGCCCCGAGCACGCCGAGCGCCACGACGAACGTGCGCGTGCGCGAGGCACGGAGCACGGAGCTCGAGAGCGCGACCAGCGCGAGCACGCCGCCTTCGCCCTTGTTGTCGGCGCGCAGGACGTACGCGACGTACTTGAGCGAGATGATGAGGGTGAGCGACCAGAAAATGAGCGACAGCACGCCGAGCACGTTCTCGGGCGTCGGGTTCACTCCGTGCTCACCGTGAAAGCACTCGCGCATCGCGTAGAGCGGGCTCGTGCCGATATCCCCGAACACGATGCCCAGGGCGCCAATCGAGAGCTTCAGCAGGGAACCGGAGGGCGCGTGGGCGTCGTCGCGGGAGGGGCCGGGCGCGAGCTGCTCCTCGCTGGGCGTTCCAGGCTCCTCCCGGAACGGACCGCTGGCGGCAGCAGGATCGGACGCCGGACCCGACATGACTCGGCAACGGTAGTCGCAGCCTCGGGCGAACGCGTCCAAAACGCGAAACGGCGCGGCTCGCTGCGGGCTCGTCGAGCGCTGCTGGGCGGAATCACGGGCCCATCGGAACCGGCTCGTGTCGCGGGGATCGACGAGCCCGCTCCGGCCAGGGAAGTGCGCTCAGCCGGCCAGACTGCCAAACGGCCGGACAGATGGTGTCGAGGCTGCCGGCCACCTCGAAGCGTACCTCGTGGAACACCCCTGGGCGCGCGTCGAGCACGCGAACGTTGAGCTCTTCGGGCGCGCGCTCGAGGCTCGGAGTGAGCGGCGCGGCCTCGGGTCGATAGAACTGCTCGAGCTGGTAGTGAATTCGGCGGGCCCCCTCCCCACGCGGGCAGTCTGCGCGACACTGTTTTCCGCGTATTTCGGCGTTCCCAACCGTTGTCGCTCTAGTCGGGGAAGGCCGAGCCCTCGCGTCTTTCCGCCGCCTTTGCGCCCGTCGTGCTCGCGATAGCGCTGCTCTCGCTGCGCGCGCCGAACGCGAATTCGGCTTCCGAATCCGCTTCGGTCTCAGCCATCCCCTCCGGCGTCAGCCCGAAATCTAGGCTCAGGGCCGATCGGTCTGACGTTCTCCGAGCTTCGAAAAGAGAGCTTCCAATCGTCACCGTTCCGGAGTGGCGATGGAGGGTTCGTTCGCGATATCGCGTTGTCGTGCGAATCTGCGCGATCGGCATTGGTCATTTGTTTATGACCGGTGAGTTCGCTGGAGCTTGTGTTGGCGATTCGCTAGAAGGGAACTCGTCATTTCTGGCGGGCAGAGGAGCGATAGGTGCGTTCGACCGAGTTGGGCGTGCGCTCTCTTGCGAATCGACGTCGGGGATTGGAGGGCCGAATCATGAAAGCAATGCGGGTACGTAGGGCTGCGCCGCGCTCGGTGGTGTTGTTGGTGCTGATTTCCGGATCGCTCTTCCGGTGCGGTGCCGAAGCAGAGGGGACCGTCGGGAGCGGAGAGGAGGAGATCATCGGCGGATTTCCCGCCAACGGGGCGACGCTGAACGCCATCGGCGCCATCGGCTACGCGTGGGTGGATTCTTATTACGAAGCGACGTGGTTCGAGCCGTATTGCAGCGGGACGCTGATCGGCAAGCGAACGGTGTTGACGGCGAAGCACTGCCTCGACTCGTTCGAGTGGGACTACGCGGCCGGGTACAAAACGTACTTCGCCGTCGGCGCGGACGCCTTCGCGCCGGAAGCGCTGTACGAGGTCGTTGCCGTCGAGGGGGCACCGGGCGATCAGGGTGGGGCGATCGGGTATGGGCACGACGTCGGGGTCATGCACTTGGCAGAGGCGCCCGCCATCGAACCGCTCGCGTTCGAGCCGATCACGGAAGCAGACGTCGGCAAGGACTACGTCGCGGTCGGCTATGGCGTTCAGAACAACAACTATACATTCGGCACGCGCCGCGCCGGCAAAGTCGAGGTCCGCGCCACGAGCGGCTCGATTTACGCGTCCGTCTTCGGAAGCTTCGAGGCCTTCGAGGAGTGGTATTCCACGGGGGAGGTTCCGTCC
>CAYYWA010000230.1:0-9334 GCA_964475255.1 uncultured Sorangium sp. | reverse complement strand
CGGCCTCGCCTTCGAGCACTACGACCCGATCGGTCGCTACCGCGTCACCGACGGGGGCGGCGAGGTCGATGCCTCCGGTGAGGTCACGAGCGCCAGTCCGGAGCTCGAGGGTCCGTTCGAGAACGGCATCGAGCTGATCCAGAAGCTCGCGGCGTCCAAGGACGTCGCCGACTGCGTCGCGAACCAGTGGATCCGGTTCTCGCTCGGCCGAATGGAGAGCAAGAGCGACGCCTGCTCGGTGCAGCGCATTCACGAAGAATTCCGGAGTACCGGCAACATCAGGACGCTGCTCACGCGGATTGCGTTGAGCGACACCTTCCGCCACGTCCGCTCCACGGGCGGGGAGGAGAACTAAGATGCGACAGAGACGAAGGGTCGGATTGTCCCGACGAAAACTGCTGCAGACACTCGGAGTCGGCGCAGCACTCGGTCCCTTGATTCCGCTCCTGAACGCGAGCGGGCAGGAAGCCGCGCGCCCCAAGCGCCTGCTCCTCTTCTTCACACCGGACGGCGTCCCGTCGAAAGACTGGAACACCTTGGTCGATTGGCGTCCGAAGGGGAGCGAAACGGATTTCACGTTCCACGACATCCACTCTCCGCTCCAGCCCTTCATGTCGAAGATGGTGGTTCCGTGGGGACTCACCATGACGGCCGGCGGCGCCGGTGAGCAGCATGCGTACGGCATGGCCGGGCTGTGGACGGCGTCCACGCTGCACGAGCCCCACGCGGGCGCGGACTTCGACGGGGGCAACGGGCACCGCACCGGCTGGGGCAGCGGGCCGTCGATCGATCAGATCGTCGCCAAAGCGTACGGCCCCGCCTCGCCGTATCGCGTCGCGCCCGACGACCCCAATCAAGAGACGCCCTACCGCTCGCTCGAGCTCGGCGTGCAAACCGGCGGTGTGACCAGCCTCACGCGCATGATCTACGCGGGAGACAAGCAACCGCTCCACCCGGAGACGAACCCGCGCGCCGCGTTCGATCGCATCTTCGCGGGGGTGAGCCCCGGCGGCGGGGGCTCCCCGATGGAGGACCCGGCAGCGGTTCGAGCACTCCGCGAACGGCAAGCCGTGGTCGATCGGCTGAAAGGCGATCTCGCGCGGATTCGCACGCGCGTCGGCAGCGAGGAGTACCAGAAGCTCGACGCCCACCTCGAAGGGCTCCTGGCGATCGAGCGGCGTCTCACGACGACCCCCACCGAGATGGAGCCGTCGCTCGCGTGCAGCCTGCCCGACGAGCCGCCCGAGAGCGGGCGCGGCTCGAACTCGACGTACCCGGACCAGATCCGCCAGATGATGGACATCGTCGCGCATGCGCTCGCGTGCGACGTGACCCGCGTCGCGAGCCTACAGCTCAGCTACGGCTTCAGCGGCGTGACCCACACCTGGCTCGGGCACAACAGCACGCACCACACGATGAGCCACGACAACACCGATCGCCGTGCCGAGCTCTCCGCGATCGACAAGTGGTACTCCGAGCACTTCGCGTACCTGCTCGAGAAGCTCGACTCGGTCAAGGAGGGAGACGGCACCCTGCTCGACAACACGCTCATCGTCTGGGGCCGGGAGCTCGGCTCGACGGTGCACCGCATGGATCGCGTCCCGATCCTGATGGCGGGCGGCGCGGCCGGAGCGCTGCGCACCGGGCGCAGTCTCGACTTCGACAAGCAACAGCACGCGAAGCTCCTCGTCTCCATCGCCCAGATCATGGGCGTCGAGACGAACAGCATCGGCAACCGCGTGCCCGACTCGGGTCCCCTCCCCGGGCTGGTATAGCGCCGTCCGCGTGCGGCCGGCGGTGTGGTACGCATCGAGCCATGCTCGATTCGCTCGCACCGCCGGACGCCCCGGATCGGCCCGCGCCGCGTTCCCGTGACTATCCCTGGATGTCGCGGGAATGCTGGCTCGAGCACCACGAACGGCTCCGGACGCTGGACCCCGAGACGAAGCGCGGTGCAGAGCTGGTGTTCGTGGGGGACTCGATCGTGGAGGGCTGGGACGAAGCGATCTTCGCCGAGGCCTTCGCGCGGCACCACGCGCTCAGATTCGGCATCGGCGGCGACACGACGCAGAACGTGCTCTATCGGATCGCGCAGGGCGAGCTCTCGGGCCTCGCTCCGCGCGTGGTCGTGCTGCTCATCGGCACGAACAACTTCGGGCTCGAAGCCGCCCCGAGCGACGCGGTGGCTCGCGGCGTCCTTTCGGTGGTGCGCGCGCTCGCGACGGAGCTGCCCCGCGCGCGCCTGGTGACGCTCGCCATCTTGCCGCGCGAAGAGCTCCCCGATGCCGAGCTCCGCCGGGGCGTGCTCGCGGCGAACGCCCTCGTCCGAGCGGGCATCCGCGAGCCCGTCGTCTTTGCCGACGTCGGCCATCATTTCCTGGACTCGGAGGGTCGGATTCCGAGAACGCTGATGGAGGACTTCCTGCACCCCACGCGGTAGGGATACCGCGTGCTGACCGCCGCGCTCGAGCCCATCCTCACCCCCTGGCTCCTCGGGCCCGCCCCGAAATGATGCCCGGGGGCGCGCGACGCGCGCCGCGCACCCCCGGGAAGAAAGGCACCGACAAGGGGGACGTTCTGCCGAACGTCGTTCACGCCCTCGCGCGGACGGCAGCGTGTGCCGCGCCCGCTCCGGGCACGGGCTCAGACGCGGATCGAGTGCCGCATCGCGCTGATCAGGTCGTCGGAGAAGCCCTCCACGCGCCTGAGGTCGTCGAGCCGCTGGAAACGGCCGTTCCGCTTGCGATACTCGACGATCTTGCGGGCGCGTGTCTCCCCGACTCCCGGGACTCGAGCGAGTTCCTGCTCGCTCGCCGAGTTGAGATCGACCGCCTGCCCTTGGGTTGTCTGTTGAGCCATGCTCTCTCCACCTCCGCGGCGCTCGATGCACGAGCACGCTCGGCAACGATCGCCACGAGCATGTCTTAGTGTCCGGCGCCGCCTCGGCAACCAGCGATATCGCTCAACGGCGCGCGCGGCGTCCGAGAGGGCTCAGACGGTCAGATATTTGTTCACGACTTCGCCGTCGAGCTCCGCAATCGCCCCGGAGGCGACCGCGCGCCCTCGGTCCATGATCACGAAGCGATCGGCGACTTTGCGGGCGAACGGCAACTTCTGCTCGACGAGCAGAATCGTGAGCCCATGAGTCCGATTGAGCTCGATCAGCACTTCCGCGATCTGCGAAACGATGTTCGGCTGGATTCCCTCGGTCGGCTCGTCCAAGATCAAGAGCTTGGGGTTTACCGCCAGGGCGCGACCAATCGCGAGCTGCTGCTGCTGGCCGCCGGAGAGGTCTCCACCGCGACGGCGCAGCATGGACTTCAACACGGGGAACAGCTCGAAAATCCGCTCGGGGATCTCGCGCTCCTTGTCGCTGCGAGCCGACAGGCCCACCTTGAGATTTTCGGCGACCGTGAGCTGCCCAAAGATCTCGCGCCCCTGGGGAACGTACCCGATCCCCGAGCGAGCGCGCGCCTCGGGCGGCGAACGCGTGAGATCCCGAGAGCCGAAACGAATCGCCCCCGAGCGAACCGGCAAGAGGCCCATCACGGTCTTGAGCAGCGTGGTCTTCCCCACGCCGTTCCTGCCCATGAGGCACGTGCACGAGCCCTCGGGAATTTCGAGGGCCATGTCCCACAGCGTGTGGCTCTCACCGTAATACTGGTTCAGCTCTCGGACGCTCAGCATCACGACTCCCCCAGGTAAACCTCGATCACCTTCGGATCGTTCTGCACCGTGTCCATCGGCCCTTCGGCGAGCACGCGCCCCTCGTGGAGCACCGTCACCGTGCGCGCGATGCTCCGCACGAACTCCATGTCGTGTTCGACGACGACGACCGTGCGCTCGCCCGCGAGGGCGTTCAGGAGCTCCGCGGTTCGCTCCGTTTCCTTGTGCGTCATGCCGGCGACCGGCTCATCGACCAAGAGCACGCGCGGCTGCTGCGCGAGCAGCATGCCGATTTCGAGCCACTGCTTCTGCCCGTGGGAGAGCAACCCGGCTCGGGTGCGCGCGTGATCCTGGAGGCCGATGAGCTCGAGGGTCTCCTCGATGCGCTCTCGTTCCTTGCGCGCGAGGCGTGCGAACAGCGAGGCGAAGACCCCTTTGTTTCCGGGCAGCGCGAGCTCGAGGTTCTCGAAGACCGTGTGCCCCTGGAACACCGTCGGTCGCTGGAATTTCCGGCAGATGCCGCGCTGGGCGATCTCGTGCTCGTCGAGGTGCGTGAGGTCCGTGTCGTCACCCACCATGAAGACACAGCCCTGATCCGGCTTCGTCTTGCCGGTGATCACGTCCTGGAGCGTCGTCTTGCCCGCGCCGTTCGGCCCGATGATGCACCGGAGCTCCCCTTCGTCGAGGACCAAGGTGAGGTTGTCCAGCGCCTTGAACCCGTCGAAGCTCACCGTGACCGCGTCGACACAGAGGAGCGCCTTTCGCCCGGCCGTGAGCGCCTCGTAGCGCGACTTGTCGACGGTCCGGCGGCGCGGAGCGAGGCTCGGGATGGAGCGCCGTTTGGCGGGCTTCTCCGCCTCGGGTTTCGTCTCGGGAGGAGGCGGGGCTTCCGTCTCGGGGGTCGCTGGGGAAACGCTCTCCAAGGCTCTCGCCGATTCCAAGGCCGTCATCGTCCGCTCCGCGACAGGGCACCCCAGATCCCCTTGGGGAAGAACAGCGTAACCCCGATGAACAGGGCGCCGAGCACGTAGAGCCAGAGCTCCGGGAGGGCCACCGTGAACCAGCTCTTCGCGCCGTTCACCGCGAAAGCCCCGAGCGGCGCCCCGACAAGGCTCCCCCGCCCGCCGACGGCGACCCAAATCGCCATCTCGATCGAGTTCGACGGCTGCATCTCGCTCGGGTTGATGATCCCGACCTGGGGCACGTACAGGGCGCCGGCGAGCCCGCACAACACGGCCGACAGCGTGAACACGAAGAGCTTGTAGCTCGTCGGATCGTACCCGGAGAACATGATGCGGTTCTCCTCGTCGCGGACCGCGCGAAGAACGCGCCCGGCCTTGGACGTGGTCACGAAACGGCAGATGAAGAACGTCACGAACATGCCGGCCGCCGAGAGCACGTAGAGCGCGAGCTTGGTGCTCTGCTCGTGCAGCGAGTAGCCGTAGATTTGTTTGAAGTCGGTGAGCCCGTTGTTCCCGCCGAAGCCCGTCTCGTTGCGGAAGAACAGGAGCATGAGCGCGAAGGTCAGAGCCTGCGTGATGATCGAGAAGTACACGCCCCGGATCCGCGAGCGAAACGCGAAGAACCCGAACGCGTAGGCGAGCAGCCCCGGCACGACGAGCACCGCAATGCACGCGAACAGGAAGTTATCCATCGGCTTCCAGAACCAGGGCAGCTCCTTCCAGTCGAGGAAGACCATGAAGTCCGGCAGGTTGCTGCGATACACGCCGGCGTCGCCGATGGCGCGGAGCAGGTACATGCCCATCGCGTAGCCGCCGAGCGCGAAGAACACGCCGTGCCCGAGGCTCAAAATCCCGGTGAAGCCCCAGAGCAGGTCCATCGCGATGGCGACGATCGCGTAGCAGAAGAACTTGCCGAAGAGCGTGACGAGATAGTCCGGCAGGTGGAGCGCGGAGTCCGTCGGGACCGCCGCGTTTA
The DNA here is from genome assembly GCA_964475255.1 of uncultured Sorangium sp. Classification (GTDB taxonomy): domain Bacteria; phylum Myxococcota_A; class Polyangia; order Polyangiales; family Polyangiaceae; genus PMG-095. Next base: position 3,730 of record CAYYWA010000230.1, on the reverse strand, counting down.
GGATCGGCACGACGGCCATGCTGAACAGCGCTAGCGCGCCGAAGATCGCGTAGCCACGCCGCGAGAGCACGGGCTCGAGGCGGCTCGCCCGCGGGGCGGCGCTCTCCGTTCGGGGCACTGCGGCTGCCGTCATGAGACCTCCGCGGCCCGGCCCTTCAGCGCGAAGATCCCTTGCGGGCGGCGCTGAATGAACAGGATGAGGAACACCAAGATCGCAATCTTTCCGAGCACCGCGCCGGCGACGGGCTCGAGCAGCTTGTTCACGATGCCGAGCCCGAGCGCGCCCACCAGCGTCCCGGCGAGCTTGCCGACGCCGCCGAGCACGACGACCATGAACGAGTCGACGATGTACCCTTGGCCGAGCTCGGGGCCGACGTTGCCGAGCTGCGAGAGCGCGACGCCGCCGAGCCCGGCGACACCCGACCCGATCCCGAAGGTCCACAGGTCCACGCGCCGAGTCGAGATTCCCATGCCCGCGGCCATCTCGCGGTTCTGCGTGACGGCCCGGACGTGGAGCCCCAGCGGCGTGCGCTGCAGCATGAACCAGACGAACGCCACCACGACCGCGCTGAACGCGATGACCGCGATGCGGCTGTAGGTGAGCACGAACTCGGGCGTGAGCTCGATGCCGCCCGCGAGGAAGCTCGGGTTCGCCACCGTGACGTTCTGCGCGCCGAAGATGAGCCGTACCGTCTGGATCAGGATCAGCGAGATGCCCCAGGTCGCGAGCAGCGTCTCGAGCGGTCTGCCGTAGAAGAAGCGGAGGACCGTGCGCTCGAGCAGCATCCCCACCGCCATCGCGGCGAGAAAGCCGACCGGAATGGCGAAGAGCAGGTAGTAGTCCGCGTACGCGGGCAGGTGCCGCTGAAAGAGCTGCTGGACGACGAACGTCGAGTAGGCGCCGACGAGGAGCAGCTCCCCGTGCGCCATGTTGATCACGCGCATCAGCCCGAAGGTGATCGCGAGGCCGAGCGCGGCCAGGAGCAGCACGCTCCCCAGGCTGATCCCGTAGAAGAGGTGGCCGAGGAGCCCGAACCACAGCGCGTGGAGCTCGATCGCGGAGAGCGCGGCGTTCGCGGCGCGGCGCACCTCGGCGTTCGTCTCCCGGTACTCCCCGCGCTCGTCCTTCTCGAGCAACCGCTCGACGTTGCCGCGAAACGCGGGGTCCGCGGCCGCCTCGATGGCGGCGAGCGCCCGAAGGCGCCGAGCCACGTCGGCGCTCTCGAGATCCGTCCGCGCGAGGGCGAGCGCGAGCTTCTCCCGAACGGCTCCGTCGCGCTCGGCCGCGAGCGCCCGTTCGATGACGGGCGCGAGCTCGCCAGCCCCCGCGCGTGCGAGCTCCGCGGCTGCAGAGAGCCGGACCTCGCGGTCGCCGGAGCGGAGGCGCATCGACGCGATCGCCGGCTCGAGCAGGCGCCGCAGTTGATTGTCGACCTCGGCAGCGCGCACCGCGCCTTGGGGCCGAGGCACCGCTGGATTCAGCGGTTCGAGCATACCGCCGTCCCGCGCCGCGAAGGCGTTTCCGGCTGCATCGACACGGAGCACCCCGTCGAGCAGCGCGCTCAGCACCGCGAGCGCTCGGGGCTCGGGGCTCCGGGCGAGCGCCTCGATGGCGCGCTCGACGGCGGGTCGGTCTCCGCCAACGAGGGCGGCGACGTCACGCGTCGGGACGTCTGCGCGCGTCGTGCCCGGCGCGAACACGAGGAGCACGAGCAACAAGATTCCGACGAAGATCGAGGGCATGGTCGAAAGCTCGACGTGCCGGGGCGACGCCTTCACGCCGCCCCGGGCTCGAGGTCACGCTCACTGGGCGGCGGCCGGTGCCGCCGCGAGCAGCTCGGACTTGAATTTGGGCTCCGTGCAGTTGCCGCAGACCCAAGGGAAGGTCCAGTCCGCCACCTTCTTCGCGCTCTCCGGGATGTAGGGGCTCCAGGCCTGGGCGCGAATCGGTCCCTCCGTCTTCCACACGACCTGGAACTGGCCGTCTGCCTTGACCTCGCCGATGAACACCGGCTTGTGGAGGTGGTGGTTCTTGGCGTCCATCTGGATCGTGAATCCGGAGGGGGCCCGCACGCTCTGATAGCCGATGGCCTGGCGGACCGCGTTCACGTCGGTCGTGCCCGCCTGCTCCACGGCTTGCGCCCACATCTTGATGCCGATGTACGTGGCCTCCATCGGGTCGTTCGTCACCCGCTTCTCGCCATCGGGGAGGTTCTTGGCCTTCACGTAGGCCTTCCAGTCCGAGATGAACTTCTTGTTTTCGGGCGTATCGATCGACATGAAGTAGTTCCACGCGGCGAGGTGGCCGACGAGGGGCTTCGTATCGATGCCCCGGAGCTCCTCCTCACCCACGGAGAACGCGACGACCGGAATGTCCGACGCCTTGAGTCCCTGGTTGGCGAGCTCCTTGTAAAACGGGACGTTCGAGTCGCCGTTGATCGTCGAGACCACCGCGGTCGGCGTACCGGCCGCGAACTTCTTGATGTCCGCGACGATGGTCTGGTAGTCGGCGTGGCCGAAGGGCGTGTACTTCTCCATGATGTTCGCCTCGGGCACGCCCTTCTGGGACAGGAAGTAGCGAAGGATCTTGTTCGTGGTCCGCGGGTAGACGTAGTCCGTGCCGAGCAGGACCCACTTCTTGGCGCCCCCGCCCTGGGCGCTCATCAGGTACTCGACGGCGGGGATCGCCTGCTGGTTCGGGGCCGCGCCGGTGTAGAACACGTTGTACGACGACTCCTCGCCCTCGTACTGCACGGGATAGAAGAGGAGACCATTCAGCTCCTCGAAGACGGGGAGCACGCTCTTGCGAGAGACGGAGGTCCAGCACCCAAAGACGGCGGCGACCTTCTCTTTCTGCAAGAGCTCGCGAGCCTTCTCGGCGAAGAGCGGCCAGTTCGAGGCGGGGTCGACCACCACGGGCTCGATCTTGCGCTTGAGCACGCCGCCGGCCTGGTTGATCTGCTCGATCGTCATCAGGGCGACGTCCTTCAGGGAGGTCTCGCTGATGGCCATGGTGCCGGAGAGCGAGTGCAGGATGCCGACCTTGATCGGACCGGTGTCGTCCGCCTTGGCCGCGGCCGCCTCCGGGGCCGGAGCCGCATCCTGGGCCTTCGTGCTCTCTGCCGGCCCGGGCGTAGAAGCGGACCCAGGCCCTTTGCACGCCCCCGACGTCAGTCCAACAGCGAAAGCCAGCACCGTCGCAAAACGATTTTCCATGCGTATCTCCTGCCTTTTTGGCTCGAGCCCGGCGTTCGTTGGGCCGCCGAGTCTCGCGGCCCCCGTGTCATCCCCGGGAATGAGTTTCACACAAGTTTCATCGTGACGACGCCGGCGTATCGATTTGCCGCGAACACGAAACCAAACCGAAGCAGGTCGGACCACCCCCAATGTTTCGGGCGGGTTAATTGGGATGAAGCGCGCCGAAATCAGACGAAGCGTTCACGACACATTACGTAAACATTAGACGCGGGATGTTCCGCCCGCGGTCACTGTCGCGCAAGGTGCGCCGCGGAGCGATTTGGAGACATGCCCGACGACTCCTCGAACATCGGCTGGATGACGGTTCCATCCCGCCCGACATCCGCCGATTTGTCGTTCGAAGTGCGCGACTACAGCATCGGTGAGAGCATGAAGAAACTCGGTTCCTTACTGTGTCGTTTCGCCGTGGGTTCGTGCGCGGCCGTCGCTCCGGCGACGGCATGGGCGCAGGAGCCGGTGCCCCCCGTGGCAC
>CAYYWA010000229.1:6597-9343 GCA_964475255.1 uncultured Sorangium sp. | reverse complement strand
GTCCGCCGCACCGCCGGCGGAAACAGCGGCGGCTGAGGAAGCGCCGGCGGATACGGCGGAGCCGGGGGCGACGTCGGCGGAGGCGCCAGCGCAGAGCGAGGAAGCGAGCTCGCTTCCCGGCGGGCGCACTCCGCGGGACGTGGTCACCGCGCCGGACACGATCTTCATGTTCTCCTTCAACCAGTCCGACGTGATGCAGAAGGCAGAAAAGGAGTGTGAGGAGAAGTCGAACGGCGACGCCAAGAAGAACGCCGACTGCATGGCCAAGGAGAAGGCGAAGATCCAGGTGGACGGCCTCGCGCTCAAGGAAGAGAGCGGAAAGTGGTACTTCCTGAAGATTCGGCGCCGGGGCAAGACGCTCGTGAACCTGAGCAAGATCCCGGTCGATTTTGCGAACGAAACCGGAAACAGCGTCGTGCTCAAGCCAACCGGCAAGGATCAAGGGACGGCTCCCAAGCCCGTGCCGGACGCGATCACGCTCGAGGTGCCGAACGACTACCAGATCGTGCTCACCGATCCCGACCTCGGGAAGCTGGTTTACGAGGCGAAGATCGGGATTGTCGGGCAGTGAGCCCGAACGGGGCGCACGCTCTCGGCGCGGCAGTGCCGAGCACGCGAATAGCTGCGGCGCGCCCGGTCCGATCGCTCCCGGCTCGTCGCTGGATCCCGCTCATCGGCTTCCGCTGAGCGGGGTCCCGCGGCGTGTCACGGGGAAAAATGCGCGGGGGCGCGAGCTCGAGGAATCCGCGCGGAAGCCGAGCTCCATCCCTGGCATACTCCGTCGCGGATGAAAAAAGCCTCGTCTTCTCCGAAATCGATCTTGGAACGAGCGCGGGGGGCTCTGGCCGGGAAAGTGAAGGTCGCGATCACCGACATCGACGGTGTTCTGCGCGGGAAGTATCTGCACCTCGACAAGTTCGAGTCGGCCGCGCAGAGCGGATTCGGGTTCTGCAACGTCGTGTTCGGGTGGGATGCGGCGGACCTGTGTTACGACAACGTGCGCTATACCGGCTGGCACACCGGCTACCCGGACGCGCTGGTGCGCTTGGATCCGTCCACGTATCGCGAGGTGCCTTGGGACGGTGGCGTGCCGTTCTTGTTGGGGGAGTTCGTCGACGAGGGAGCGGCGCCCCTCGCCGTGTGCCCGCGCCAGGTGTTGAAGCGCGTGGTGGCACGCCTCGCCGAGCACGGCTACTCGGCCGTCGCCTCGTTCGAGTACGAGTTCTTCCACTTCCGCGAGTCGTCCCGATCGCTCGCGGAGAAAAGGCATCACCACCCCGAGCCGCTCACGCCGGGGATGTTCGGGTACTCGCTGCTCCGGCTGAACCAGAACCGGGAGTACGTGAACGCGCTGTTCGACGAGCTCAAGGCGTTCGGGGTACCGCTCGAGGGCCTGCACACGGAAACCGGTCCTGGTGTGCTCGAGGCCGCGATTCGCTACGCGGACGCCGTGGAAGCCGCCGATCGGGCCGTGCTGTTCAAGGCCGGCACCAAGGAGATCGCGCACCGGTTCGGCATCCTCCCGTCGTTCATGGCCAAGTGGAACGCGGAGTTGCCTGGATGCAGCGGCCACATCCACCAGAGCTTGTGGGACAAGGCCGGGCGCAAGAACCTCTTCTTCGACGCCCGCGCACCGAACGCGCCGAGCGCCCTCTTCGAGAGCTACATCGCGGGGCAGCTCCGCTGTCTGCCGGAGCTCCTGCCGCTGTACGCCCCGACGGTGAACAGCTACAAGCGCCTGGTCGAGGGCGCCTGGGCACCCACTCGGGCGAACTGGGGGCTCGACAACCGCACGACCGCGCTGCGCGCCATCCCCGGCGGCGCGAAGGGCACTCGGCTGGAAACGCGGGTGAACGGCTCCGACTCCAACCCGTACCTCGCGCTCGCTGCCGCGCTGGCGAGCGGCGTGTACGGGATCGAGAAGAAGCTGTCGCCGCCGAAGCCCGTGAACGGCAGCGGCTACGCCGACGAGAAGGGCGTGGTCCTGCCGCGCACCCTGGAGGAAGCGACCGAGCGGTTCGAGAAGAGCAAAATCGCCCGCGAGCTCTTCGGCGACGCCTTCGTCGAGCACTTCGCGGCCACCCGTCGCTGGGAATGGCAGCGGTTCGCACGCGCGGTGACGGATTGGGAGCTCGAGCGGTACTTCGAAATCATCTGACGTGAAGCACGAAGGGACCTGTGTGATGGCCATCCATCAGTTCAACTTCCCCACGCGGATTCAGTTCGGACCCGGAGCGGTGAGCCTGCTTCCGGAGGCGCTCGCCGAAGCCGGTTGCTCGCGACCGCTCGTCGTCACCGATCGAGGGCTCGCGTCGCGCCCCGAGGTGCGCACCACCGAAGCACGGCTCGCCGCTGCCGGGGTCGAAGCCGCGGTCTTCGCCGGTGTCTTCGGGAATCCAGTGAAGAGCCAGGTGCTCGCCGGAGTCGAGGCCTATCGCCAGCACCGCGCCGACAGCATCGTGGGCCTCGGTGGCGGCGCGGCGCTCGACGTGGCGAAGGCGATCGCGCTGCTCGTGCATCACCCCGGTGACCTCTTCGACTACGAGGACGGCAAGCCCGACGCACGCCCGATCGACAAGGAGATCCCGTTTTGGATCTCCATCCCGACGACCGCGGGCACCGGCAGCGAGGTCGGGCGCAGCACGGTCATTTCGGACGACACGACGCGGGTCAAGAAGATCCTCTTTTCGCAGCGCTTGCTCGCGCCGCGGGTGCTCGTCGATCCGGAGCTCACGCTCTCCCTACC
>CAYYWA010000229.1:0-6587 GCA_964475255.1 uncultured Sorangium sp. | reverse complement strand
CTCCCTACCCGCCCCCGTGACGGCAGCCACGGGGATGGACGCGCTCACCCATCTCGCCGAGGCGTACCTGGCGCGCGACTTTCATCCCCTGTGCGACGGGATCGCGCTCGAAGGGCTCCGCATGGTCGCGCGCAGCCTCCCCGTCGCCGTTGCGTACGCGCGCCGTCTCGATGCGGGCGAGGGCGCTCTGCGTGACGAGCCGGAGCACATCGAGGCCCGCGGCTCGATGCTGAATGCGGCATTGATGGGCGGGGTCGCGTTCCAGAAGGGCCTCGGCGTGACCCACTCCCTCGCGCATGCGCTCTCGACGGTCTGTGACCTCCACCACGGCCTCGCCAACGGCGTCGTCATCCCGTACGCGATGCGCTTCAACCTCGAGGCCGTGCCGGAACGGCTCGGAGCGTTGGCCGCCGCTGCGGGCGTCGTGGGTGGCGCGCCGGGCTTCATCACGTGGCTCGAGCGGCTTCGGGCCGAGATCGGGATTCCGAATACGCTCGCGGAGGTCGGCGTGATCCCCGAGCAGATTGACGCGCTCGCTCGCGCGGCGGTCGCCGACGGCTGCCACGCGAGCAATCCACGGCCCGTGTCGGAAGCCGATTTCCGCGCGCTGTTCACGGCGGCCCTGGGGACCCCATGACGCTCTCGCTCAGAAATCCAGCGACGGGCGCGGTGGTTGCCGAGGTCGAAACGGACACGCACGCGAGCGTCCTGGAAAAGCTCGCCCGCGCGCGGGCAGCCCGCCCCGCGTGGGCGGCGCAGCCGCTCGAGGAGCGCCTCGCGACCATCGCTCGGTTTCGCGATCGGATCGTCGAGCAGAAGAGCGAGCTCGCCCTCACGCTGACGCGGGACATGGGAAAGCCCATCACCCAGTCGCGGAACGAGCTCGCCGCGACCCCGGCGCGCCTCGAGTTCTTCCTCGAGAACACCAGCGCCGTGCTCGAGGACGAGCCGGTGCTGCGCGACGAAGGGGGTGTCTCCGAGGTCATCCGCATGGAGCCGCTCGGGGTCGTCGCGAACGTCTCCGCCTGGAACTACCCCTGGTTCGTCGGCACGAACGTCTTCGTTCCGGCGTTGCTCACGGGCAACGCCGTGCTCTACAAGCCCTCCGAGCACGCCGTGATGACGGGGCTCGCCATCGGCCGCCTGCTGCACGAGGCCGGGGTGCCGGAGGACGTCTTTGCGGTCATCGTCGGGGCAGGGGACGTGGGCGCGATGCTCGTCGATGCGCCGGTCGACGGCGTCTTCTTCACCGGCAGCTACCGAACGGGCCGCGCCATCGCGGAGCGGGTCGCGCCGCGCATGGTGCGCCTGGGGCTCGAGCTCGGTGGCAAGGATCCGATTTACGTGCGCGGCGACGTCGATGTCGCGCGAGCCGCCGAGAGCCTCGCGGATGGGGCGATGTACAACGCCGGCCAGAGCTGCTGCGCCGTCGAACGCCTCTACGTCGACAGCGCCATCTACGACGAGTTCGTGGAGGCCTTCGTGCGCGCGGTGCGCGGCTTCGTCGTTGGGGATCCGGAGGACGAGCGCACGTATCTCGGGCCGCTCGCGCGCGCCGAGCAGCGGGAGGTCCTCGACGCGCAGGTCGCGGACGCGGTGGCGCGCGGGGCAGAGGTCCTCTGTGGCGGCAAGCGCGTGGAGGGTCCCGGGAACTACTACGAGCCGACCGTGATCGTGAACGCGACGAACGCGATGCGCATCATGCGCGAGGAGAGCTTCGGGCCCGTGATCGGCATCGCTCGCGTCCCAAACGACGAGCGCGCCATCGAGCTCATGAACGACACCGAGTACGGCCTGACCGCCGGTGTGTACACTCGGGACCGTGCGCGCGCCGAGCACCTCCTCGCGCGGCTCGATGCGGGGAGCGTCTACTGGAACTGCTGCGATCGCGTGAGCCCCCGGTTGCCCTGGACGGGGCGACGGCACTCGGGAATTGGCTCCACGCTCTCGAAGCACGGGATCCGCGCGTTCGTCCAGCCCAAGGCGTTTCACCTCAGAAGCGGAATCTGATCGCGCGCGCCCCTGGCGCTCTTTGCCCTGGGGTGGGTTGCCTCGGCGTGACACCTCCGAAAGGCGCGGGAAAAGCCGGGGCGTGACCGGGGTGGCACGCGGCGCCCGTCAGTCTGGGCGCCGCGCTTGGCAACGGACTTGCAGCAACTCCGTTCGCGCAGCTCCGGCCGGCACCGGCCCTCGTGCCGTGCGCGGGGTGGTTCGCGAAGGGAGCTTGCCATGCCCAGTGAGAGCCTCGGAACACTGAGAACGATCGCCCTGGGAGTGGGCGCTTTCGCCGTCGTTGCTGCCTTCCCCTTCGCGTGCACGCGCCGCTCCACGCCGAGCCCAGGACCCGAGGCCACGCCCCGGGGCGAGCGCCCCGAGCAAACGGTCGGCAAACAAACCGTCCCTGCCGGGCGACAGCAGATCGTCGAGACGGCCGAGCGGGCGCTCCCGGCAGTGGTGAGCGTCGCCTCCACGCGCGTCGCCAAGCTCCAGAGCCCGGGGCTTCCCTTCGACGATCCGTTCTTCCGTCGGTTCTTCGGTCCGGAAGGGCCACAGTCGTTGCCGATGCCGCCCGGAGAAGCGCCCGTGCAACAGGGGCTCGGCTCCGGCGTGATCGTCGGCAAGGGCGTGATCGTGACGAACGCTCACGTCGTCGAGGGAGCGAGCCGGCTCGAGGTCACGGCTCAGGACGGCCGCGTGCTCGAGGCCGAGCTCGCGGGAGCCGATCCGCAGAGCGATCTCGCCGTGCTGCGCATCACCTCCGACACGAGCGGACTCGAGACGCTCGAGTTCGCGGACTCCAACGCCGTGCGCCTCGGCGAAATCGTCCTCGCCATCGGCAATCCCTTCGGCGTCGGTCAAACCGTGACGATGGGCATCGTCTCGGGAAAGGGGCGCGCGAACCTCGGTATCGTCGAGTACGAAGACTTCATTCAGACCGACGCCGCGATCAATCCCGGCAACTCGGGCGGCGCGCTCGTGAACCTCGAAGGCAAGCTCATCGGCATTCCAACGGCCATCCTTTCGCGCACTGGCGGCTACATGGGGGTCGGCTTCGCGATCCCGAGCAACATGGCGCGGCCGATCATGCAGGCCCTGCTCCAGGAGGGCCGCGTCTCGCGCGGATTTCTCGGTGTCACGATCCAAGACGTCGATCGAGATCTCGCTCAAGCGCTCGGCCTCGAGCAGGCGACGGGCGTTTTGATCTCGGGGGTGAGCTCGGGAGGGCCCGCCGCGAAGTACGGCCTTCGGCGCGGCGACGTCGTGGTGCGCGTCGCGGGCCAGGAAGTTCGCAACACGGGTCAGCTCCGCAACCTGATCGCGGCCGCGGGAGCGGGGAAGACGGTGGACGTCGAGATCGTGCGAAACGGAAAGCGGCAGACCCTGAAGGTCCAGCTCGGCGAAGCACCGCGGGATCCGCGCTCGGCGGAGGCGGCGCCCGGGCCCGACGCGCGTCCCGGCGATGTGGCGGGCATCGCCGTGGTCCCCCTGGATCCGACGCTGCGCAAGCGCTTGAACGTGCCGGACGAGGTGCGCCAGGGGGTCGTCGTGGCGCGCGTTCTCTCTGGGAGCAGCGCGGCGCGCGCCGGGATCCGCCCAGGCGACGTCCTCCTCGAGCTCGACAAGAAGCCCATCTCGAGCCCCGAGGCGCTCCGTAAGATCTGGGAACAGGCCGAGGGAAAAACGCCCGTCGTCGTCTTTCGCGAGGGACGCACGTTCTTCACCGTCCTCGAGCGAAAATAGTCGGCGAGGGGCTAATCGCGAGGGGCGCCCGCCTCGATCCAGTCCTCGATGAGCCCAACGTGCGCATCGGAGAGACAAGTCCCGGACGCGTCGCATCCGTAGGGCATGCGTGCCGCACACGGCGGCTTTTCGCTCACGATGCGGGGGAGCAGGCTCTGCTCGGGGTTTTTGGGGATGACCAGAGTGAACCCGTCGCACTCGGGCTCGGTCAGCGGTTGGGTCAGTCGGTCGTAGAGACCGTCCGCGGTGAGATCGTAACGAGGTGGCGTCGCGTGACACCCGGCCACTGCGCACCTTCCTTGTAAGAGCGCACTCACCGTCTCGAACGTCGGCTCTCCGAGATCGGCGTCATCGCCACCGTCGGGTGGATCGTCGGACCCGCAACCGAGCACCACGAGGAAGAGGCACGCGACGCACGCATTCACCCGCCCGCATCGGGACATGGCCTCCCTTCTATCACGAGGACGGACGGAGCCCGAAGGGGCGCGTGCGCGGCGCGCTCGCGCTCGCTGCGCCTCGCCTCCGGTCGCGCGTTCGTCGTGCGGACACGAAAAAGAAACAGCCGCGCGTCCGAACGCGCACGTGGCCGACGCAGAATTCACAGCGTTCCCGTGCGATTTGGACGGGTGACGCTGCGCGGGACGGGGACTTCGGTGACGCGCTGCGCACGCGGTGCTCGCGACGAAATGCAGCGGTGAGATGTAGGCTGTCGTGCCCCTGTGTTGGTGAACCGCGCGAGTGCTTCCGTTTGGCTTCCTCACCGGGAGTCGGGGCCACACTCGAATCGACCTCGAGCTATGGACCCCGTCGCCATGCTGGTGGTAGTGTTCGCATTCACATCCCATGCCGTTCACATCGGGTCTCGTTCACAATGTGTTCATTCTTAGGTGGGATCGCGTCAAACCTGGGGACGGCAAGAAACTGGTCGAACAGGTTGCGATCGCACGCTCTAGGGTCGAGGGTGAGATGGTCTACGTGGCGATCACCCCCGCCGACCATGAGCCGCCGGGGGAGATGGAGCGCCGTGAGCTCGCGGAAGCTCTCCAGAAGCTCCTTACGTATTGCTCGTGTGTGCACCTCGTCATGGAGGGCAGCGGCTTCAAGCACGCGATCGTGCGCATGGTCGCCGCTGGCGTGTTCCTGGTGAGCGGCAAGCGTGGACAAGTGTCACCGCACGACAGCGCGGCCGACGCGCTTGCTTCGTGCAATCACCTCTCACGCCCCGCCTCACAAATCCTCGCGGCCGCCCGCGAGATGAAGCTCATCACCTGAAGGTGTTTCAGGCGGGGGCTCAAGCGGGGGTTCGAGCGGGGAAGGCCGCTCCCACGCCGACGCCTCGACCTCGGGTCTCCGCGAGGCGTTGCGAGCGCCAGAGCGGAACACACGAGGTTCGCGCGCAGCGGAGCCCCGCCGCCCAAACCCGAAATCGGTGGGCGCGGCCGGAGCTCCGCGGCTTCGTCGACCCTCCGTGTGGAGGGTCAGTGCCAGTTCTTGGGGGCGAGCTGGTCGCAGACCGAGAAGCCGTGGGGGCTCCCCTCTTTGAGGAACGCGAATGCTTCCCGCCAGAACTGATCGCGCACGGGCTCGAGGTGCAGCGAGTGCGCTCCGCCCTCGAGAACGGCGAGTCGATTCGGGCCGCCGTATTCGCTCTGGAACTGTTCGACGTCGGACAGCGGCGTGACGGGATCCAGGGTGCCCCAGAGCTGGAGGAGCGGGGCCCGACCGTTTTCGGCCTCGAAGAATGGAAGGTCGAAGGCCTCGAGCGTCGGGCCGACCGCGTACGTGTCGGGCAGCGTTGCGAGGGCCCACGCCATCGCATCGGGATCGAGCGCGGAAATCACGGGCGCATAGAACTCCGGTCCCGTCGTGAGGAAGCCGCCGGGGAGCCCTTCGAGGAACTCCTGGAACTCCGGGGTGAACACGCTCGCGAGCTCGGGCGAGAACGTCTCGTAGACGAACGCGCTCACGAGGATGCGGTTCACCGCGTGCTTCGTCTGCGGGCTGTCCTCACCGCCCAACGCGATGGCGATGCCGGCGCCGAGGCTCATCCCGAACAGATCGACGCGCGGCACGGCGCGTTCGCGTCGAATCCACTGCAAGACCTTGCGCACGGCCGCGAGGCTCCGTTCCCCCGTGACGGTCTTTCCATCCTCGGGCGCCGTGCTGTCCCCATAGCCCTCGTAGCTCACGGCGAACCCGAAATAGCCGCGTTCGGCGGCGCGGTGGAGCGCGTTGTAGCTGAGGTCCCCGTCCACCGTCGCGTCGAAGATCTCGTTCGTCGCGAGCGTGGGCGGGATCATCAGGAGCGCACGCCGGGGCGCGCGCAGCACCGACCTACCCGAGAAGCGCTCGCGCACGTGGAGACGAACGCCATTTCCCACGTCCACCATGTGCTCGAGCTCGAACTCGTGATCGCAGAGGGCCCGCAAGACATCGTGGCTCGACCCGAGGAGCTCTTGCTCGATCTGCGCGAAGTCATTTTCGCCCCGCGGCTCCGAATCGGCGAGTGCCGAACACCCCGTAATCGCCAGCACGAGCACCGGAGCAGCGACAAATCGGACCCACATGCGCATCACCTCCTAGCGAAGAATTCCCTTGTTCCGAAACATTCATGTTTCCCGATTTCTGGAACTCTCGTCAATAGGCATGTTTGCGCGCACGTCGGCGTGGCTGTCGGATGGGAAATGACGAGTCACTACTCGGGGGTGAAGGTGATCGGTTCGTGGACGACGCAACGCGGCGGCTTCTTTCGCGTGCTCGCTCTCGCGATGCGCGCCCCAACGAGCGCACACCTCGGAGTGGGCGAGCGCAGGCTAGAGCGACGAACGGTTGGGAACGCGCCGAAG
>CAYYWA010000228.1:0-9406 GCA_964475255.1 uncultured Sorangium sp. | reverse complement strand
CGAGCCTGCGTGCGGGACGGGCGCGCGACGGCCAGAACCGGGGCTCGCGTGCGAGCCTCCGAGTCGAGCGGGCACGCGACCGCCAGAACCGCGGGTCGTGCGCGAGTTTTCCACCGGAGCGAGCGCCCCGAGACCGATCCCTCCGTTGCCCTCGCCGACTCCGCTCAGTCCAAGGCGACCCAGGCCCTGGCCGGTTCCGCTCGGCCTCGGACCTCCACTGCCCGCACCGAATCCGCCGGGACCGCCCTCGCCGACTCCGCTCAGCCAGAGGGCGTCGGTTCCGGCGCTGTCTTGGGGCACCGGTGCCCGCGGGCGTTGCGCGGCATCACGACGCGCGGTCTCCGCCGAGCGCCATTCCTCGGGTCCTTCGGGGGGATCCGCCGGTTCGCGTCGCGCCACGTCGTGGTTCGGGCCCGCGGCGGCCAGTACCGTCGGGCGTGAATGGCCTCCCCGAGGGAACCGTGGCAAGCGGAGCTTCGTCGGCGGGTCCCGCTGCAGCACGGAGAGACGGCCTTCGCGGATCGTGAGAATGTCCGACAGTGCTTTTCGATCGAGACGGTACCGGTCGTAATCGTGCTCCGACTCGAGCACGAGCAGCGAGGTGAACGGCGACAGCACGCGGTACCGCGTCGAGAGCGCGACGACCGCGTCGCGGACGGCGCTCGACGTCGGCTGCGCCAGCAAGCTTTCGATCTTTGCCTTCGCCCACGCGCGCTCGATCAGCGGGCGCGAGGCGCGCCGCGTTTGCACCTCGGAAACGGGCGCGTCCCCCAACGCAACCGTCAGCGGCGCGTCAGGCTCCAGCTCCGCGTACACGAGGACGTCGTCACCCGCTTGCACCCCCTGAACGACCTTCGGAAAGTACCAGCGCGCTTTCGGCACGTTCACGGCAAGCGCGTCGTGCGCGCGGGTCGTCAAGCGCTGCTCGAGCTCGGCGGGCGGCGCTTCCGCCTCGACGATGACCCCCGCATTGAGCCCTTCCCCGGTCGTGAGCGCGCGCAGCACCGCCTCGTCGCGCAGCGCGCCCGCGGCCATCACGTCCACTCGCGCGATCCCTGCCGCCCGCAGTCGCGGCATCACCGAAGCCCGGATCGTCTCGAGTGGCTCCCCCGCGGTGACGATCCCGTCGCCGATCACGACGAGCCGCCCGAGCGACTGCTCCTCCGCGATGCGCGCCGCTCGATCGAGCGCCGCGGCGAGATCCGTCGCGCCGAGCGCTCCGCGCGCCTTCACCGCTTCCCGAAGCGAGCGCGGGGCCTCGACGGCCGCTCCGTCGTAGACGACCTCTTGCGTCTGATCGTACGCAACCACCACGAGCCGCAGGTCTGCCCGCTGCTTCGCGAGCGTGCGCGCGAGAGCATCGACGGCTTCGAGGTGCCTCTGGAGATCGAGCGCACGCGACGCGCTCGTATCGAGGAGCACGATCGTGTCGCCGAGTGGATCCTTCTCGGCGATCGACGGCGCGCGGACCGCGAACACGGCGAGGTCGTCGTGACGCAGCGCCGGGGCGGCGTTCGCGCTCGAGCGCGAGAAGACGAGATCGCCCGCTGGAGCCGCGTTCTCGAGGTCCACTCGTTCGGCGGGTGCCGCTCCGTCCGCGAGATGCACGCTCGCCGAGAGCCGCGCCAGCGTGCCCGTGCCCGAAAGCGGGACGAGCGGTGTCTGCCGTCCCGTGATCTCTTGCGAATAGCTGAGAATGAGCTCCTTTTTCTCTCGAGGCCCGATCGGGAACACGCGCGCTGAAAACTGGTTGCCCGCGCCCTGCTCGAGCAGCGCAGGGTCCTGCTTCCTGTGCAAGAAGTCTTCGTAGGTGCGCCGCGCCTGCTGCAGCTCGACGACCTCGCCCTCCTGGAGCTGCTCGCCGATGCGCATCGCGAAGCGACTCACGCTCGCTCCCGGAGGCAGCATGATTTCGAAGCGTCCCTCGAGCACGCGCGCTTCCGGATTCTCGAACACGAGGTGCAGCTCCGTGAACGCAAGCGGTTCTTCCACCACGGATCGCGAGGACACCGACACGAGCGCGAGCCCCGTGCCGTCCGAAGCGGTGAGCGACAGCGCCGGTCTCGACCGCTCCTCTGGATCCCACGAAAGCCGCTCTCCTTCGCCGACTTTCGACGAAGCCGTCGGCCCGTCCGAAACGGCGACGCACGACGGCGGAAGAACGGCCCACGCAACACAAAGCACGGCCCAGATCGATTTCGTTATCGCACGCACGGACGATGGACACCGCTCCCAGACGCAGGTTCCAAGAATTCGCTCCGAACCCCCGCGGCCCGCATTTCCCCCGCATTCCCGGGCGAGGAGAACCGACTTTCAGTGCCAGTCAAGCACGCTGTGTCGCGGGGTGGCTCGCGTCGCCCCTCCTCATCGAAGTCAGTTCGGCGGGGCTCCTCCCACACGGGCGCTCTGCTCGACGCAGTCTTCCGCATTCTTCGGCGCGTTCCCAACCGTGCGTCACACCGGGGCGCCCCCGTGATAAGTGGGAGAGCAATGGTCGGCCTCCCCGCTGCTCTCCGAGCTCGACCGTGGCTTCTGCTCCTCGGAGGTCTGACTGTAGGAACCGGCTGTCGAACGCGCGACGACACGGCGCCCGCGAAGCAAGTCGTGGAGGCTGCCACCTCGAAGGCCGTCGTCGCGCCCACCGCGTCTGCAAAAGCGGTCGCACCGCTCGCGACGACGACGAAGCCGCCACGAGCCGAAGCGTCGAGCCTCGACCCCGAACGCTTACCTCGACTGACTCCCGCGCCGTGCCGCGAGGGGGGGACCACCGCCTTCCGTGCGGCCCCGCGGGATCGTGCCGAGGCGATCCTCGACGCGATCCGGCGCGCCTGGCCCGAACGAGAACCCTACGTGCCGCGCACGTGCATCGGCGCCGTGCGCACGCGCTGCGCTCCGGATCTCGATGGCAAACCGGGCAATGAGGTCCTCGCCGAGGTTCCTCATCGCATCTTGGTCGATGGAGTGAACGACTCCGGAGCGCCCGTACGCGGCACGTGCACCTCGAAAGAGTGGGCCTGGGATCAAACGCTCCTCGTCGCGCTCACTCCGCCCGCAGCGGACGGCGGCGAATGGACGTGCCTCGGCGTCGTGGGCTACTCGGTGAATGCGGCGGGCGAGGGCGGCACCACGATTCGCATCGACGATTTCGTCCGCCTCCCCGACGGCCGCACCGGCGTGTCCGCCCGCGCACGAACTCCCGGCTTCACGGACGAGCACTCGATCGTGCTCGTGCCCTCACAGGAGGATTGGTTCTGGCGAACCGCGGTGACCCACCGAGTCGATCCAGGAGGCACACGCTGAGGAGAGGCCCGCTCAGGTCGCTCGGGCCAGACGGCCAAGCGTTGACTGCGGGTTGGGAAAGGAAAACGCGACGACGACCGTCGTCTGGCACACGCCGCCGGTCAACGAGTGGTGACGCTCACTGCACCATGACGTTGGCGATGGGCAGCTCGACGTTGCCGACGCCGCCGCCGACCTCGACGAGGATCTTGGCTTCGAGCAGCTCGCCGCTCATGTCGAGGCCCATGTCCTCCCAGGCGCGGAAGTGCTCGCTCAAGGAGATCACGCCGCAGGCGCGCGCCGTTTTGCGAACGCTGTAGTACTGGATCCAGTTCGTCGCGCCGGAGCAGCGCGTGCCGCCGCTGCCAGTGGTCGGCCGCGAGTAGACGATATAGGTGCCCCCGTCGATGTCCACTTCACCCTCTTTGGTGGTGTTCCCGGGGTTGATCGGCATGTTGTTGTACGAGTCGTCGACGACGTACCACTCGACGCAAGGGTTCGTGGTCCACCCGTACATGCCGATGTACGAGTAGCCGCCCGCGCTGCCCGTTTTGCGGGAGACGAACTGCGCCGTGATCGTGCCGCGCTGATCGTGGGGCACCGGGGTCTGTCCGAAACGCCCCCACTCGTAGCCGAGTCGACCGAGGTATCCGCCCGAGTTGTTCCACGCCGCGATGAACGCCGGGACCTCGTAGATGGTGAGCTGGCCCTCGCCGGTGTTGGACCAGATCTCCCACGCGAGGTTGCCCTCCCCTCCCGTGTTGTTCATCATCTTCGTCTCTCCGCCACTCGGCATCGGCGCGTTGCAGTCGGGCTCGCCGACGGGAGCCGCGCCGCCCGTTCCGCCAGTGGGGCCGCCCGTCGTTCCGCCAGTGGGGCCGCTCGTCGTTCCGCCAGCATTGCCGCCGCCCGCGAAAGGACCGCCCGCCTTGAACCCGCCAGCGGCTTTGCCTCCGCTGTCGCCACCACCGGACCCACCCGCACCAGCGAGGCTGCCGCCGGCCCCGCCACTCCCCGACGTGCCGCCGCCGGTCGTGCCTCCACCCGCCTTGAAACCACCCGCCGCGTTTCCTCCGCTGCCACCGGCGCCCGTGTCGAAGCCACCCGCTCCATTGCCGCCCGAGGTGCTGCCTCCGCTCGTACCGGTGCCCGTGCTTCCGCCACTTCCCGTCGTGGGGGCGCCGCCCGCGGCGAACCCACCCGAGCCGGTCTGCGCTTGCCCGCCCGCGGACGCGCCGCCTTGACCCTGGCTCCGCAAGCGCCCGCCCGGCTCGTCGGAAGCCGCACAAGCCACCGCGCCGCAACCTAGAACGAGAGCGAACATTTGCAGTGAAGTCCGATGCATCCGTATTCCCCAACCGTGGCGCGCAATATCCCGCCGGCTTGGCCTCGAGCACGATTTCGGCGCAGCCAACGAGGGCCACGATTTGCGCCGAGTTCGTGCCGCGCGAGGTCCGTATCCCTTCACGTGGTCATAGTGGCGGCGGTGCGACGAGGCAGGCAGCGCGCGCTTGGCATTTGCACGCCAGGAAGCGACAACGCCCGTCCCTCTGCGGGTTTGGGCCGCGCGCTTGACGGCATGGGAGGCTCGAGGGTCCAGGCACCGGGGGGCGCGGACGCCGGCCCCGGTCCCCGGCACGTTCCCGGGAGCCCGCGCGGTCGTCCACGCCGACGGCCCTTCCTTCGCGTGACCCGCTGACTCGACGAGTCACTCCTCTTCCCCAACACGGCGCGCCCTGGCTCGACGAGTCACCTCTCGTCATTCCACAACACCGTGCGTGCCGACTCGCCGAGTCACTCCTCGTCATTCCGCAGCACAACGCGCGCTGACTCGACCGGTCACTCTTCGTCCTTCCGCGAGGCCGCCCGCGCCACGATGCAAATGCCGAAACCGCGGGCGAAGCGCGCGCTCCGCCGTTCTTCGACGATGAAGCCGTGCGCCTCGAGGAGCTTCGGCAACGAGCGTCGGAGCGCCTCGGCGCGTTCGGCGGAGGGCGGCTCATAAACGAGAACCACACGCCCACGGGGGCGCAAGAGCCGCCGCGCGCGCTCGAAGCTCGGCGCGGGCTCCGTCCAGAACGCGTTCACGTTGATCGCGAAGACCGTGTCGAACGAGCGCTCATCCAGCGCGCGGGGCGCTTGCTCGAGGGTCATCGTCTCGATGCGCGCCCGGCCCGCGGCGATGAGCTCGCGGTTCTCCGCGCGAGCACGCGCGACCTGCAGCGCCGATCGATCGATGGCGACGATGCTCCCGCGCTCGAGCGCCGAGCCCACGAGCCCAACGGCGTGTCCCGGTCCGCAGCCGATCTCGAGGATCCGATCTCCCCTACGGAGGTCGAGCTGCTCGACGCCCCAGGTGACGCGCTCCGGGATGCGCTTTCGAACGACGCGCCGTTCCCGTTTCTCTGGGGCGCGTCGAGCACCCGGGGCTCCGGGTGCTCGGGGCCGGCGAGGCGAGGACATGGGCAGAGGCTACGTTTAGGGACGTGGGGACGCATGACGCCATTTGCTCGGCACGAGCTCGCAAGACGTCGCGGCACACCGTTCGCGCTTCGTGCACGACTTCGGGACCGTCGCGGGGCACGGTTTCCGCGCCCTGCACGCGCACGAACGTCGCGGCACACCGCTCGTCGCGTGCGGCCCGGAAGCCCACGCTTCGGACCGTGATCACGGAGCTCGCCGATCGCATGTGGGCGCGAGTGCGGCGCCGGCACACTGGGCGGCCGACGGACGACGGAGCGTCACCGAGCTTCTTTTGTTGGACTCGCTGTCCGATCCGGTAGCATCGTCGCCCCGTGAGGAGGCTCGCGACCGCGTTGCGCGGCCACGGCGCTGCGAAATCGTTGCTCGTCGCGCTCGTGGTGGGGACGGGCGTCGCGCTCGGGCTCGGCACGACGACGTTCGTCTACGCGGACGGCGCCTCGTACCTCGTGGATTCGCCGCAAGCCTGCGCGAACTGCCACGCGATGAACGAGCAGTTCGAGGGCTGGCAATCATCGAGCCACCGCAGCGTGGCGACGTGCAACGACTGCCACGCGCCGCATGACGACAGGGTCGCCAAGCTCTGGGTGAAGGCGACGAACGGCTTCTGGCACTCGTTCTACTTCACGACGGGGACGTTCCACGAGCCCATCCAGATCACGCCTCGCAACCGAGAGGTCACGCAGCGCGCCTGTCGGAGCTGCCACGGGGCCATCGTCGAGACCATCGACGCGCACCCGCTCGGAGACGAGCTCGACTGCATCGGCTGTCATCGTTCCGTCGGTCACCTCCATTGAGCAGGCGGCACGACGAGAGAGGGAAGCATGGCGGAAGAGAAGAACGCTGGAGATACGCAAGCAAGCGGAGCCGCTGAAAAGGCCGGCCGCGAGCGCGCCCCGCGCCGCAGGGTCCTGGTGCTGTCGCTGGTCGGCGTCGCCGCCGTGACGGCCCTGACGACGGGGCTCCTCATCACCATCTTCCAGCACAAGCAAGAGGCGCAAAATCCGTTCTTCCGCGTCGTCGAGCTCGACGACGCGACGGACGACCCCGCCGTGTGGGGCAAGAACTTCCCGCTCCAGTACGACTCGTACCTGCGCACCGCCGATCAAACGCGCACCCGCTACGGCGGCAGTGAGGCCCTGCCCCGCACGCCGACCCAGGCCGACCCGCGCAGCATCGTCGCGCAGTCCAAGCTCGAGGAAGATCCACGGCTCAAAGCGATCTGGTCGGGATACGCGTTCGCCGTCGACTTCCGGGAAGAGCGTGGCCACGCCTACATGCTCGAAGATCAGACCTTCACCGAGCGTCAAACGGCGAGCCGCCAGCCGGGCACGTGCCTCAACTGTCACGCCTCGACGTACAACGTCTACAAGCGTTTGGGCGGCGGCGACCCGTTCAAGGGCTTCGAGATCGTCAACCAGATGCCGTACGCAGAGGCGCGCAAGGAGGCGAAGCACCCCGTGGCGTGCATCGACTGCCACGACCCGAAATCGATGCAGCTCCGCGTGACGCGCCCCGCGTTCATCGAAGGGATGCGGGTGCTGAAGGCCTCACAGGGCGTCGCCGACTACGACGTGAACCGGATGGCCACCCGCCAGGAAATGCGCAGCTTCGTCTGCGGCCAGTGCCACGACGAATACTACTTCGAGGGTCAGGAGAAACGGCTCACCTATCCGTGGCACAAGGGCCTCGAGGTCGAGTCCATCCTCGCCTACTACGACGAACAGGGCTTCTCGGACTGGACGCACAAAGAAACCGGCGCCCGCATGCTGAAGGCGCAGCACCCCGAGTTCGAGGTGTGGAACCAGGGCATTCACGCCCGCTCCGGCGTCGCCTGCTCCGACTGCCACATGCCGTACGAACGCGTGGGCGCCCAGAAGATCACGAACCACCACGTGCAGAGCCCGCTCTTGATGGTGAACCGCGCCTGCCAGACCTGTCACCGCTGGAGCGAAGCGGAGCTCACCGCCCGCGTGCACGACATCCAAGATCGCTTCTTCGAGGTCCGGAATCGGACGATGGACGCGATCGTCGCCCTCATCAACGACATCGCGGAGGCGCACAAGGCGGGGAGCTCGGACACCGAGCTCGCGACCGCCCGAGACATGCATCGAAAGAGTCAGTTCCTGTTCGACTTCGTCGAAGCCGAGAACTCGACCGGCTTCCACGCGCCCGGCGAGTCCTTGCGCGTGCTGTCCCACGCCATCGACCTGGCTCGCCAGGGCCAGCTCGCGCTGCGCGGCGCGACCGTGCTCACGTCCCCGGCGCTGCCCACTGGCGATCCTGCCCCCGAGCCCCCGGTCTCCGCCGCGGCGCCTTCCGCGCTCCCGCAACCGGCATCGAGCGTGTCCACCGCACCCAAAACGCCAGCCCCGTCCAAGAGCGGCGCTGCGGCAGCGCCGGCGCCAAAGCTTCCGAGCCCGCCGAAGGCCGACGCCGCGGCGGCGCCTCCGTCGAACCCGGCGCGGCCCGCCACCAAACCCGGTGATGCGCCGGCCACTACTTCGGACACCACCACTTCGCTCTGATCCTTCGCAATGACGTTCGTGGAGGGGCTCCCCATGCCGGAAAAACGGACACTGCTCACATGGAACACCCAGGGTGACTTCACTACGCTTGCCAAGAGCTCGGTCATCGACACGCTCGCGGACGACCGGAGCGCCATCTGTTTCCTCCAGGAAGGTGGCGTGGAGAAGGCCGGCTCCGTTGGCCGTTGGCTGGCCTTCGGTGGCGAGGGTGTCGGCAGCAAGAACGAGCGGTGCACCAACTACGTCTTGGTGGATGCTCTGCGCTCGAAGTTCTCTCCTCCCGAGCACGTCGAGCTCGTCGACAAGGACGACAACCTCCTCATCGGCGGCGGGCAAGCAGGGCGCACGCCGGCGGCGGTCGCGGTCGCCGGTATCCTCTTCATCTCTTGGCACTCCGTCTCGACAAAAGCGAACGATGACACGTCGAACCTGGTCGCCGCCCTCGAGCGGAACTACGCCCATCGATATCCAAAGGTGATCATCGGCGGCGACTTCAACACGTCCCCAGACGAAATCGTGAAGCTCGTCGCGCGCGGCACCGCTCGAACGCGAGAAAGCTGGAAGTACAAATCGAGGCGGGTCTTCCGCTGCGGCAACTACACCCATGCGGGCGACGAATACCGCGAGCTCGACTTCTTCCTCGCGCTGTCCACTTCGGAAGACGAAACGTTCCAGTTCGCCTTGTCCGACCTCCGGGCAACGGAGGTTCACCGGGTCGCCCCGAGTGACCACGATCCCGTCCGCGTCGACCTCTGGCTCTGAACGCCGAAGAGATCTGCGAGCAGCCGTCAGCTCGAGCTCAGGCGTTGCTCACGGAGGATCGTCCGGCGGCGCTGGAAACGGCGGTGGCTCCGGGCGCGGCGGAGGCTCGTCCGGCGGTGCCTCTGCGGACGGCGAGCTGGATTCGCTCGGGGCCGCCTCGGAAGGGCTGTCTGCCGAGCCCGATGATTGGATCGAGGGAGGAGTCGAGGCGCGACAGGCGCTGATGAAGCTAAAACAGCCGAGCGCGATCGAAACCGTATACGCCTGAAATCTCATTGCTCATCTCTTTGCTGAGGCGACCATAGGCTTCCACGACGGACTGATACTTCTCGCGGCACTGGTGGTTCAGCCCTTGA
>CAYYWA010000227.1:0-9430 GCA_964475255.1 uncultured Sorangium sp. | reverse complement strand
CCCCAAAAACCACCAGGCTACACCCCCGAGCCTTCAACCTTCGGGGGGTGCTCGGGCGCGGCCGCGGCGCGCGGGGGCCTGGCGGCGGCGCGCATCGTGTCGGCGAGGATGCCATACACTTTGCCCCACGCCGTCTCGTGCGCCTCGTCGAAAGAGGCGCCGAGCCCCTTCTTCAACGTCGAGAGCAGCGCGATCCCCACCGTCTCGTAGTGCTCGGAGACCACGCCGTAGCCCGCGTGCCGCTTGCCGAGCGCCTGCACCGCCGGCACGACCTCACCGAGGTTGTCGAGCGCGTTCACGGCGTAACCGATCATCTTCATGAGCTTGATCTTCTGCTCGGACAGGTCGCTCTTGAACAAGCTGCGCAGCTTGGGATCGAGCTCGAAGAGATGGTCGTAGAACATCGTGGCCGCGGCTTCGGCGATCGGTACCACCTTCGCCCAATCGCTCTGAACGAGCTCGATCTCTTGCTTCGTCAACATGGCTTTCCTCCGTTTCGTTGCTGTTCGTTCCGACACGCCGACCGCCGGCGCTCACCGGCTGGCCGCGAGCATGAAGCGCACGGCGAGCGCGACCTCCCGGTCGCTCAGCTTCTCGTTCCCGCCGCGCGCCGGCATCTCCCCTCCCGCCTTTCCCTCGACGCCCGTGAGCGCGCTTTGGATGAGCGCCTCCTCGGGTCTCCCGGCGACGCGTGCCCTCCAGACTTCGGCGTCCCCCACGCGCGGCGCCCCCTCGAGCCCGTAAGCGTGACAGCGGCGGCAGGTCCCCACGAACACCTTCCGCCCCTCCTCCAGCGTCGCGTCGGCCTGAACGCGTTCCCAGACCGGCGCTGGCGGCGCTTCCGGCTCGCGGCTGCACGCGAGCACGGCGGTCGCCATCGTCACGAGGACCGAAGCCGCCGCGCGCACGTCACCCTCCGAGAGGAATCCGAATCACGACTCCGCCCATGACGTCGCCGATCTCGAAGTCGCGCCGCGGACTGTCCTTGTGCTCGTTGTGGCACGTGACGCACGCCGGGGCGACGGCCGTGTCCGCGTAGACGGCCGTAAAGTACCGGTTTCCCCCGAGCGTCTCCTCCTCGTAGTAGCTCTGGCCCGGGTTTTCGTTCACGAACGCGAGCCCTTTCTTCTCGACCTCGGTCTTCGGCGCGTTCTGCTTGTTCACCGGCCACATCGAGAGCAGCGCGTAGGTGAACCCCGACTTCTTCTCGGCCACCATCTCGGCTCCCATGCGGAACATCTGCGCGGGGAGCGGGAGCGTCTTTTCGTCCTTCCAGTGCTCCGTCGCCTCGATGATCTTCTCGTCGTTCTGCAGACGGTTCACGACCTGTCGCGTGTACACCGTGCGGTCGGCGGACATCACGGCGTGGAGCGCGTCCGCCATCTTCTGAGGCGTCACCCCGCCGGCGCCGTCGCTCTTCCCGCACGCCGCCATACTCAGGGCAGCGACGATACCCTTCAGCACATGACTCCGAGATCGTCTCATGATGTTCTCCTTCTCGTTCGGGCTCAGCGTTCGGCGCGGGCCTCGACCATCTCGAGACTCTTCACGTGTGCTTTCGGCCGCCCGTCGAAGTTCTCGAGGATCGACGCTTCGTCTGCGAGCGCGTCGAGCGTGAATCCGAGCCCGTGACAGCTCGTGCAGACGTCGCGCACCATCTTCTCGTTGGGACGCAGGTTGTGATTTTGATTGTGAACGACGCGTGTCCGCTCCGCTTCGAGAACCCGCGGCAGGTGACAGGTGGCGCACGACACGCCGTGAGCTCCGCTCGGGTCGTCGCGGAAGAGCCGCGCGTGCGCGGAGCCCTCGTAGCTGCGCGTGTGGCGATCGTCGTGGCACCCGGTACACGCCTCGACCGCGGCGAACCGCGTATCGAAGGCGTGGGCGCCGTGGCACGACGTGCAGCCCACCGTGCGCTCGGCGGCCTCCGCCGCCATCGGCGTGCGGGCGTCGCCCACGCGCATCGGCGAGAGCTCCGCCGCGTGGCGCATCCCGTGTCGGCTCTTCTCGAAGTCGGCGAGCTCGCGTTCGTGGCAGCCCCCGCAGCGCTCGTCGGGCACCTTCACTTCGAACGCGCCACCTCCGGCCGGCTCGTGGCAACTCGAGCAGTTCGCCCCTCCCCGCGCGTGGGCGCTCTTCGCCCAGGCTTCGCGCTCGGCGCGAGCGAGCTCGACCCCCTCCCTCGCGTCGGCATCCGCGAGGGTGAGCGGGCGTGCCGCGGGCTTCGTCGTGCGGGCGAGGACGCGGGGCTCCGGCAGAACGTCGGGCTCGTTCAGGTGCTTGCCCAGGAAGTCCTCGTAGAGCGCGCGGTTGTCGTGGAACTTGTGACAGCCGGTGTCCGCGCACGTGTCGAAGCCCAAGCCCACGTGGCTCGGACGCTCGTCCGCGATGGACGCGTGGCATCCCTCGCAGAAGTCGGTGGGGAGCGTGACGCCCATCTTGGCCGTGAGCTCGGGTTGATGCTCCCGGTGACACGTGACGCAGTAGCGAGCGTCCAAGACCGCCGTGCGCTCGAGGTTGCGCGGATCGGTGAACTTGAGCTCGGGGTGGGAGTCGTGGCTCTCCGCGAGCTCCGCTCCGTGGCAGCGCACGCACGCCGCCTGCATGCTCTCGCGATCTCCGAACGCTTCCGTGTGGCATTCGCCACAGGCAAGCTCGATCTGGTAGTGACCGTTCGACGTGGGCCCCGGTAGATGAATCCGCCGCAACGGAGTCTCGAGGGTGTAGGCGAAACCTGCGGCGGCGGCGAGCATGAGTACGATGCCAACAACGGTCTTCACGGGCCGTTTCGAGCGGTGATTGTCTCTCCGTACCGAGCGCGAACGCCGAGCGCTCGCCCGCGGAGCAGAGCTCAGAAATAGAAACTCTTGAGGACGTGAATGAAGATCAGGACCGGCAAGGGCCAAAACGCGTAGTCGTGCAGTCGCCTCCCCGCGCTGGCGAGCCGCGCGACGACTCCGCCTTCGCCCGGGGCCAGGCGGTGCGCGAGCAAGCTCGAGAGCGCTCCGGTGGTCGTCGCGATCAAGAACACCACCATCAGGAGGCGATTGAGGTTGTTCCCGAGCCGAAACCCGGTATGCGCGAAGAGCGCGACGAGCGCCGTCGTCCCGAGGATCACGTGGAGGAGCCGGAACGCGGCGTACGATCCGAAGCGGAAGCGACGCACGCGCTTGCGCACGGAGAGCACCATCCCGATGGTGATGAGCCCGAGCAGCGTGAACCCGGTCACTTGCTTCGCCGCGGGCTCGATCCAAACGAGATCCAGGCCGCGCTCGGCGAAGCGCTGGGCCAGCGGCATGCGCGGCAGGCTCGCCGTTGCCGCAGCCAAGAGCAGCGCTGCAGCGCCGAGGAGACCGAGGGCGCGTCCGGCTCGCGGAGCCGGGCTCGGCGCGCCGCCGCACAACACGGCGAGCGTCGGCCGACACGAGCCGCACAGGGTTCCCGCGAGCGTCGCGCGCCCGAGCGCTTCCGGAGTCGTCGCTCCGTCGAGAACGGCGCGCCGCAGCCGCCCCGCGCTCACGCTCGCGCACTGACACACGACCGCGGAGTCGGGCAGCACCGCGAGCCGCGGTCGCGCCGTCGGCGCACCGAGCACGCCGGACTCCGTGAACCGGTGCAGGGCCTTCCGCGGCAGCTTGCGCCCCGCGCCCACGAGGTGCTGCAGCTCCGGGAGCTCCGCCCAGGAGCCGATCGAGATGGCGCCGAGGATGCGGCGGTCCCGGACGAGCAGGCGCCGGTAGACGCCGTTCGACCGGTGCACGAGCTCGGTCGCGGTGGACTCGTGGGGATTGCCGAGGATCGTGACTTCGGTGACGTCGAGCTTGAGGCGCGTGACGGCCTGCTCGGGCTCGAACTGCCGCCGGCGCCCCACGAGGTTTTCGGCGAGGACCTCCGCCATGGCGTAGCCGGGCGCGACCAAGCCATGCGGCACGCGGCCGTCACTCGCGCAGTCGCCCACCGCGAACACGTTGGGATCCGACGTCCGGAGCCGCGCGTTCACCTCCACGCCTCCGTGCATCGAGCAGCGGAGGCCCGCGGCGCGCGCGAGCTCGTCGGCCGCGCGCGTTCCGATGGCGGCCACCACGAGCCCGGCGTCGATGGCCTCCCCTCCCTCGAGCACGACGCGCGCCCCAGCGCCCGCGGCCTCGACCCGCTGCACGCGACGCCGCAAGCGAACGTCGAGGCCCGCCTCGGTGAGCAGGCCGAGGAGCGCTTCGGCGCCCACCGGATCGAGGTTCCGCGGCATGAGCTGCGACGCGGCTTCGAGGACCACGACGCAGAGGCCGCGCTGCTGCAGCGTGCGCGCCGCCTCGATCCCGAGCAAGCCGCCGCCGAGCACCACCACCCGCCGCTCGGAAGGCCCCGCGCGCTCCAAGCGCTCGAGGATGCGCCGCGCATCGTCGAGCGTGCGGTAGGCCACGAGCAGCCCTTCGCGCTCGACCGGGACGTTGGGCAATCGCGCGCGCGCTCCGGTCGCGAGCACGAGCTTGTCGTAGGTGTCGCTGCGACCGCTCTCGGTGAGGATCCGCCGCTCACCGGTGAACAGCGCCGTCACGCGTTCCGAGAGCCGGAGCTCGATGCCCTGCTCGGCGTACCAGTCCCAGCGCGAGAGCAGGAGCTCGTCGGGGTTTCGCCCCTTGAGCACGTCCGTGAGGTGCACCCGGTCGTAAGCCGGCGTCGCCTCGTCTCCGTAGATGACGACGCCGTAGCGCTCGAGCGCACCGAGCTCGACCAGGCGCACGCACAGCCGGTGGCCGACCATGCCGTTGCCGACGAGCACGAGCCGTTCACGCGGTGTCGTCCGCTGCGCGGCTCGCGTCCGCGCGCGGTCGCGCAGAAACGCGCCGAGGCCCAGCGCCGGGAGCTCCAACCGCGACGACGTGCTCATCGAGCCTCCTTTACGCGGCCGAACGCGCGCGCCGCGCCCCCTCGGGTTCCTGCCCCTCCAGAAACCCGATCACCTCTTCGCGCAGGGCGTAATAGTTGGGGTCTTCGAGCACCTGGGCCCGCACCCGGGGGCGCGGAAAGGGGAGATCGAGCACCGCGCCGACGCGCGCGCGCGGACCGGTCGTCATCATCACCACGCGATCGGCGAGCAAGAGCGCTTCATCGACGTCGTGAGTGACGAGGAGCGCCGTCGTGCGCCGCTGCTCGACCACGTCGAGCAACACGTCCTGGAGCTCCATCCGCGTCAGCGAGTCGAGCATGCCGAACGGCTCGTCGAGCAAGAGCATCTTCGGCTCGAGCGCGAGCGCCCGCGCGATGCCCACGCGCTGCTGCATCCCGCTCGAGAGCTCGCGCGGGAGCTTGTCGAACGACCCGCCGAGCCCCACGCGCTCGAGCATGCGCTCGGCGCGTTCCCGTCGCTTCGACGCGGGCTCGTAACCGAAGACGCGGTCGACACCGAGCAGCACGTTTTCGAGCGCGGTCTGCCAGGGCAGGAGACACGGGGCCTGGAACACCACCGCTCGATCGGGGCCGGGCCCCGCTACGGCGCGGCCGGCGACGACGATGTCGCCGTCCGTGAGCGGCTCGAGCCCGGCGATCATGCCGAGCACCGTCGACTTGCCGCACCCGGAGTGTCCGATCAGCGCGACGAACTCCCCCGCTGTCATCCGCAGATCGAAGCCGTCCACGACGACGAGGGGCCCGCCGGGGCTCGGGAACTGCTTTTTCACCCGATAGAGCTCGACGAAGGCCGGCATCACGCGCTCCCCACGAGGGCCGGGGCCACGTCGGCACCCGGCACGGCGTCCACCATTTCGCCGTCCGGCCGCGCTCCGGCGCGGAGGCCGTTCAAATAGCCGATCACGCGGTTGCGCAGGCGCTTGAACTCCGGATCGTGGTTCACCGAGCGCCGATCGCGCGGACGCGGAACCCCGACGTCGAAGATAGTCCCGAGCGTCGCCTTCGGCCCCGGCGTGAGCGGGACGATGCGATCGGCGAGGAGGAGCGCCTCGTCCACGTCGTTCGTGACGAGCACGACGGTGTTGTGCTCCTCCGCCCAGATTCGCTCGATCTCCCGCTGGAGGGAGCCGCGCGTGAGGGCGTCGAGCGCGGAGAGCGGCTCGTCCAGCAAGAGGACCTCCGGCTGCATGGCGAGCGCCCGCGCCACGGCGACCCGCTGGCGCATGCCGCCCGAGAGCTCCTTCGGCTTCTTGTGGAGCGCGTGCCCGAGATTCACCATCTCGAGGTAGCGGATGCCGTGCGCGCGCCGCCTTTCCCGCGACCACTCGGGGAACGCGCTCTCGACGGCCAGGGCCACGTTCTCGTAGGCCGACAGCCAGGGCAAGAGCGAGTAGTTCTGGAACACGACGCCCCGCTCGCGCCCCGGGCCGGTGATCGGCTTGCCCCGCAGGCGCACCGAGCCGCGATCGGGCCGTGCGAGCCCGGCGATGAGCGACATCAGCGTCGTCTTGCCGGAGCCGGAGAAGCCGAGCACGGCGACGAACTCGCGCTCGCGAATCGAGAGGGAGACGTTCGCCAGGATCGGCACGGCTCCCTTGGCACTCGAGTATCCTTTGCTCACGTCTTCGAGCTCGAGAAAGCTCATCTCCCCTCCTCACGCCGGGGCGCTCTGATGGCTCGCCACCCGCTGCGCGAGCACCATCGCCCGATCGAGCAAGAAGCCGATGACACCAATCGTGAACACCGCGACCATGATGCGAGCGAGCGTCGCGCTGCTGCCGTTCTGGAACATGTCCCAGACGAACTTCCCGAGCCCGGGATTCTGAGCCAGCATCTCGGCCGCGATCAGCACCATCCAGCCGACGCCGAGCGAGATCCGCAAGCCCGCGAAGATGTAGGGCAACGCCGACGGGATCACGATCTTGCGCACGCGCACGGACCAGCGCAGGTTGAGCACGCGCGCGACGTTCAAGTGATCCTTCTCGATCGAGCCGACGCCGATCGCGGTGTTCACGAGCGTCGGCCAGAGCGAGCACAGGGCCACCGTCAACGCGGAGCTCAAGAACGACTTCTCGAACCACGCCTCGGCCGGGTCCGTCGTGTAGAGCGCCCCGACCAGGATCATCACGATCGGCAGCCAGGCGAGCGGCGAGACCGGCTTGAAGATCTGCACCATGGGGCTCACCGCCGCGTGGAAGACCCGACTCAGCCCGCAGAGGATGCCGACCGGAATGGCGATCAACGACGCGACCAAGAAGCCCGCGAACACGGTCTTCAAGCTGGTCAGGATTTGATCGAAGTAGGTCGGGCTCGCGCTGAACTTCCGCCTGGCCACCGCGGCGGCGTTCTTCTCGAACTCGAGCGCGCGGGCCTCGAAGGCGGCGCGCTCCGTGCCCGACTCGGCGACGCCGGCCTTGGCGCGCGCGATGGCGGCATAGCGCGTCTGCTCCGCCGCCTCGGCGTCGCGCTCGGCGAGGAAGCGACGCTCCGCCGCGCGCGTCTTCTGGTGGTCGGAGACGAGGAGCGTCCACTCGCGGACGACGTCGAGCGGCTTGGGGAGCGAGCCGTACTTGGTCACGACCCGATCCGCCACGGCCGTCCACACCAAAAGGAACGCCGCGAACGCGACGGCCGGCACCCCGATTTGAAACAGCGCCTTGCGCCCCAACCCCACGGCGCGCGCGACGAGCGGCGACAGCGCCGGGCGCCATTCGACTTTCTGCAGCACGGTTCGTTCCACACTCACGGCCTCACCTCGCAACCTCGGAGGCGCTCACGCCTCGTCCTTGTGTCCGATCTGGTGTTTTTTCAGGTACTCGAGCGGTTTCTTCCCGTCGTACTCGATGCCATCGATGAACTCGGCGCTCGGCGCCTTGTATCCGTCCGTGTCCCACGGCACGTCCGCGCGATCGATGTGTCCCTCCTCGACGAGCGCCTTCGCGGCCTCGCGGTACACGTCCGGGAGATACACCTTGCGCGCGGTCTCGTGATAGAACGAGTCCGGCTTGGGCTCGGGGATCTGCCCCCAGCGCCGCATCTGCGTGAGAAACCAGATCGCGTCGCTGTAGAACGGGTACGTGCAGTAGTACCGATAGAACACGTTGAAGTCCGGCATTTCTCGTTTGTCGGTCTTCTGGAAGTAGAAGTGACCCGTCATGCTGTTCGCGATCACCTCCACGTCGGCGCCCACGTAGCTCCTGTGCGACAGGATCTTCGCGGCCTCGTGGCGGTTCGCGACGCTCTCGTCGAGCCACTTGCCGGCGCGAATCAGCGCCTTGACGATCGCCACGTGCGTCTTCTCGTTCGCCTCGGCGAAGGCTCGAGTGACCCCGAACACCTTTTCTTGCTTGTTTCTGTAGATGTCGAGGTTCGTGACGACCGGGACCCCGATGCCCTTGGCCACCGCCTGCTGATTCCACGGCTCCCCGACGCAGTATCCGTGGATCGTGCCCGCCTCGAGCGTGGCCGGCATCTGCGGCGGGGGCGTCACCGAGAGCAGCACGTCGGCGCGCTCGACGCCGCGCGTGTCCGTCGCCGTGTAAAACCCCGGGTGAATCCCGGCCGCGGCGAGCCAGTAGCGGAGCTCGTAGTTGTGGGTGGAGACGGGGAAGACCATCCCCATGCGGAGCTGCTCGCCCTTCGCCTTGTACTCCTTCACGATCGGCACGAGCGCGTCCGCGCGGATCGGGTGCGGCGGATTCGGGCTCTTCAGCGCCGGCGCGTGCTCCTGCATCTTGCGCCAGATCGCGTTCGACACGGTGACGGCGTTGCCGTTGAGATCCATCGTGAACGCGGTCACCACGTCCGCCTGCGTCCCGATGCCGATCGTGGCCCCGAGCGGCTGCCCCGCGAGCATGTGCGCGCCGTCGAGCTCGCCGGCGATCACGCGATCGAGGAGCACCTTCCAGTTCGCCTGCGCTTCGAGCTCCACGTTGAGCTTCTCGTCGCGGAAGAAGCCCTTTTCTTTGGCGATGACGAGCGGCGCGCAGTCCGTCAGCTTGATGAAGCCGAGCTTCAGATCCGTCTTCTCGAGCCCCGTGGTCTCGGGAAGCGCCATCGCCGCGAGCTCGGCCGAGCGCGCCGCGGCGCCCCCCCCGGGCGCCGCCGAATTCTTGCACCCCCCCGCCGGGCGCGCGGGGGCCCGCCCCGCGGCCCCCCCCTCCCGCCGCGCCGGCCCCCCCAGGGGCGCGCACGAAACGATCCGCATCTTCGCCCGCAACGGATCGTCCTGCGCCACCCGAAACGGCGGCACGCTGTCGCTCACCCACACTGCTTCGATCGCATCGTCGCGCAGCACCTCGGCGGCCGGTTCGATGAACAACCCGTGCGCCGCGCAGGCGATCACCGCGGCCGCGCCTGCCTCGCGCAGCGCGCGTGCCGCGCGCCGCATCGTCTCGCCGCTCGCGACGAGATCGTCGAACAGCAGAACCGTCGCGCCGGCCCCGTGGCCGGCGACCCGGCCGGCCGCCGCCGTCGCGAGGAGTCTCCAGCAGGGAGAGGCTCATGACACCTCCCGCACCGA
>CAYYWA010000226.1:4358-9451 GCA_964475255.1 uncultured Sorangium sp. | reverse complement strand
GCACGACGGGCGCGAAGGCGGCGGAAAGACGCGAGGGCTCGGCCTTCCCCGACTAGGAAGCCAGAAATCTAGGCTCGGCCGGCCTCGTCACCGGTCCGCTGCTTCACCCGCGCGAGCGAAGGTCCGCGGGGATCGTGACGAGCGCGATGCGCGAGCGCTCGGACACGCCTCGCTTCGTGCGTTCCCATGATGCCGGCCCGCGCGCACCGGAGGTCGACGCGTTGCCGGAGGAGGAGGCGTGTTCTAGGGTCCCTCTCCGGCATATCGACCGGGAGAAAGGAAGGACGAGGCATGACGGTCTCCAAAGCACAGGCGACGTGGACGGGCACTTTGAAGGAGGGCAACGGCTCCGTGAAGGGCGGAAACGGCTACTTCGAAGCGCCGTTCACCTATGCGACGCGCTTCGAAGGAGCGAGCCAGGGCACGACGCCCGAAGAGCTCATCGGCGCAGCGCAAGCCGGATGCTTCTCGATGTTCCTCGCCGCGCAGCTCTCGAAGGAAGGTCACACGCCGAAGCGCATCGATACGACGGCGCTCGTACATCTCGAAGCGGGCCCCACCATCACGAAGATCGAGCTCGAGACGACCGCCGACGTTCCGGGCGTCGACGAGAGCTTGTTCCAGGACAAGGTGCAGTTCTCGAAACAGAACTGCCCGGTGTCGAAGGCGCTCTCGAGCGTTCCCGAAATCGTCGTCCGCGCGAAGCTCGCCGCGCGCTGAGCCGCGACGAACCGCCGTGCGGGTCCGCTCCAGGCGCTCAGCCCGGAGCGGACCCGCGATACGCCACCCATACGGTGCTCCCTGCACCACCCCGCCGATCGCCGAAGCCAGGAGCCGCTCGGTCTCCGTGAGTCTGCGCGAGCCTCCGGCATGCGGAGAAGCGATCGGAGAACAATTGGGCTTGCACGCGAATGCCGCCGGCGCGCTGTTCGTACGAAGCAGAGGCGAGTCGCGACGTGGCATCCATGAGCAAGCCGTGCCTGCGCATGAGCAACTCACGTGCCATGCGGATCGCATCCCTCGAGACGCCCTCGCGGCGCTCCCGCCGGCGCGTCCGCCTCAGAGATTTCCAAGCGATTTCAGCTTGTTACCAACCGAGAACGGGACCGAGCCTCCGGCGCCCACTGGCTTCGGAACGGCCCACCTGTATCTCGCGGGTGATACACCTGTCTCACGGTGTATCACCCGTACGGGTCACTCCACGGTGACCGTCTTGGCTAGGTTCCGGGGTTGGTCCACGTCCGTGCCCTTCAGGTCCGCGATGAAGTAGGCAAGGAGCTGGAGCGGGACGACCGTCAGCAACGGGAGCACGTGCTCGGGAACGTTGGGGATCGGCAGCACGTGCTCGGCGAGCCGGCTGACCGGGTCTTCCCCGTCCGTCGTCACCGCGATGACACGGCCCTCCCGAGCGCGGACCTCCTGCAGATTGCCGAAGGTCTTCTCGTAGTGGGCGTCGCGCGGGAGGAGCACCACGACCGGCATCGAGTCGTCGATCAACGCGATCGGGCCATGTTTCATCTCGCCCGCCGCATACCCCTCGGCGTGCGCGTAGGAGATCTCCTTGAGCTTCAGTGCTCCTTCGAGCGCGATCGGGAAGTTCAGGCCTCGGCCGAGAAAGAGCATGTGGCGAGCGGATTGCCAGCGTCGCGCGACCTCGTAGACGGCGTCCTTGCGTTCGAGGGCTTGGCGGAGCGCCGCGGGCACCTCGAGCAAACCATGGAGCAAGGTCCGCGCACGGTCGGGTCCGAGGCTGCCGCGACGCCGCCCGAGGTGCACCGCGATCATCAGTAGGGCGGCGAGCTGAGCGGTGAAGCACTTCGTCGAGGCGACGCCGATCTCCGGCCCCGCGTGCGTGTAGAGCGAGCCGTGAGCGGCGCGCGGGATCGCGCTGTCGAGCACGTTGGCCACCGCGAGCACGCGCGCGCCCGCCTCCTTGGCGGAGCGAAGCGCGGCCAGCGTATCGGCGGTCTCGCCGGACTGGCTGATCGCGATGACCAGGTCCTTCGGCGTGAAGACCGGCTCGCGATAGCGCACCTCGCTCGCGAGCTCGGCCTGGGCCGGGACGCGCGCGTACTGCTCGATCCAGTAGCGGCCGGCGAGCGCCGCGTGGTAGCTCGTGCCGCACGCGAGGAGCACCACGCGCTCCACCGAGCGGGCGACCTCCGCGTCGAAGCCGATCTCCTGATCCACGAGCTCGCCGTCGTCGAGCACGATCCGCCCGCGCAAGGTATCCGCGATGGCCCGCGGCTGCTCGAAGATCTCCTTGAGCATGAAGTGTTTGTAGCCGTCCTTTTCCGCCTGGACTGGGCTCCAGTCGATGCGCCGCGGCTCGCGCGTGACCCGCGAGCCGTCGAGTGTCTCGATGCGGACGCCGTCTTTCGTCAGCTCCGCCATCTCCCCTTCGTCGAGGAACACCATCCGACGCGTGTGCGGGAGGAGCGCGGCGACGTCGCTGCCGCACAACGTCTCCCCCTCGCCGATGCCGATCACGAGGGGCGACGCGCTCTTCGCGACCACGATGCGATCCGGCTGCCGCGCGCTGATCACGGCGAGCGCATACGCACCACGGACGCGGAGCAACGCCGCGCGCACGGCCTCGAACAGGTCGCTCGCGGTGGCGAGCTCGCGCTGCACGAGGTGCGCGACGATCTCCGTGTCCGTATCGCTCGCGAAGCGAGCCCCCTCGCCCTCGAGCTCGCGCTTCAGCTCGAGGTGGTTCTCGATGATGCCGTTGTGGACCACGGCCACGTCTCCGGCGACGTGCGGATGCGCGTTCGGCTCACTGGGCCGACCGTGCGTCGCCCAGCGGGTGTGGCCGATCCCGAGCCCGCCTTCGAGCTTTCGTGCCTCGCAAGCCCGGAGCAGGTTGTCGAGCTTGCCCACGGCGCGCACCACGTCGAGCGCTCCCCCGGCGTGGATCGCGAGGCCCGCAGAGTCATAGCCGCGGTACTCGAGTCGCCGCAGGCCATCGAGCAGAATGGGAGCCGCCGTTCGGGGACCAACGTAGCCAACGATGCCGCACATCGCCCTTAGCGTACTTGAGGAACGCTGCCCGGGAACTCGGGACGCGTTGACGCAGGCCGTCTTCGGCTGAAATTTTCCGGGCCCGGGCGTGGAGCCGCCGTGGGGCGGCGATCCCTCGGAGGGCTGCCGATGGCCCACCCCGGGGCTTCGCCCGGGGCGGCGGCACCCCAAACGAAGCGCGGCGCTCTCAAGGAGAGGGGCGGCGCGAGCCGCCCCGGTGAAACGAGGCTACTGAGCTACGAGCGTGCGCCCTTCGCCCCGCCGAGGTCGCGAACGGCGCCGTACGCGGCGCTCGTGGCGAGGAGCGCGTAGGCCTTGAGGTAGGTGCTCACGGGTCGCTCGCGGTGCCGCGGCTGGAACGCGCGGTCGCCGCGCGCTTGCTCCTCCGTTCGCCGGCGCTCGAGCTCGGCCGCATCGACCGCCAGCGTGAGCGTGCGCTCGGGGATGTCGATCTCGATGCGATCGCCGTCGCGCACGAGCGCGATCGTGCCGCCCTCGGCAGCCTCCGGAGAAACGTGACCGATGGAGAGCCCGGAGGTGCCGCCGGAGAAGCGCCCATCGGTGATGAGCGCACACTGCTTCCCGAGGCCGCGCGACTTCAGGTAGCTCGTCGGATAGAGCATCTCCTGCATGCCCGGTCCGCCCCGCGGCCCCTCGTAGCGAATGACCACGACCTCGCCCGGCTGCACGCGACCGCCGAGAATGCCTTCGACCGCCGCTTCCTGGCTCTCGAACACGCGCGCCGGGCCGCTGAACTTCGAGAGAGCGGCGTCCACGCCGGCGGTCTTCACCACGGCGCCGTCGCGCGCCAGGTTTCCATAGAGCACGGCGAGGCCGCCGTCGGCCCCGTAGGCGTGCTCGACGTCCCGAATGCACCCCGCGGAACGGTCCAGATCGAGCTCCTCCCACTGCCGACTCTGGCTGAAGGGCACCTGGGTCGGCACGCCGCCCGGAGCCGCGCGGAAGAAGGTCGCGACGTCCGCGTTGCGACGGACGTCCCAGCGCTCGATGGCCTGGCCGATCGTGGGCTCGTGGATCGTCCGCACCTCGCGATGGACGAGGCCAGCCCGATCCAGCTCGCCGAGGATGCCCATCACCCCGCCAGCGCGGTGCACGTCCTCGACGTGGTACTTCTCCGTGCTCGGGGCCACCTTGCACAGGTGCGGAACGCGGCGGGAGAGACGGTCGATCTCGGCGAGGCCGTACGGGACGCCCGCCTCACGCGCGGCGGCGAGCAGGTGCAAAATCGTGTTCGTCGAGCCGCCCATGGCGATGTCGAGGGCCATGGCGTTCTCGAACGCTTCGAAGGTGGCGATCGAGCGAGGGAGAACGCTCGCGTCGCCCTGCTCGTAGTAGCGACGCACGAGGTCGACGATGAGGCGCCCGGCCCGCAAGAAGAGCTCCTTGCGCAGGGCGTGGGTGGCGAGCACGGTGCCGTTGCCCGGCAGCGAGAGCCCGAGCGCCTCGGTGAGGCAGTTCATCGAGTTCGCGGTGAACATGCCGGAGCACGAGCCGCACGTCGGACACGCCGAGCGCTCGATGCGCTCCGACTCGTCGTCGGTGACCGTCGGATTGGCGGCCGCGACCATCGCATCCACGAGGTCGAGGCGGAGGTTCTTCCCGCTCACCTCGACCTTGCCGGCCTCCATCGGCCCCCCGGAGACGAACACGGCCGGGATGTTCAGGCGCAGGGCCGCATTGAGCATGCCCGGCGTGATCTTGTCGCAGTTCGAGATGCACACCATGCCGTCGGCGCAGTGCGCGTTGACCATGGTCTCGACCGAGTCGGCGATGAGCTCACGAGAGGGCAAGCTGTAGAGCATGCCGCCGTGGCCCATGGCGATGCCGTCGTCGACGGCGATGGTGTTGAACTCGCGCGCGATGGCCCCTGCTCGCTGGATCTCCTCGGCCACCATCCGCCCGAGATCGCGCAAATGGACGTGGCCGGGGACGAACTCGGTGAACGAGTTCACGACCGCGATGATCGGCTTTCCGAAATCCTCATCGCGCACACCGGTGGCGCGCCAGAGGGCGCGCGCGCCGGCCTTATTGCGTCCGTGGGTCGTCGG
>CAYYWA010000226.1:0-4348 GCA_964475255.1 uncultured Sorangium sp. | reverse complement strand
GGTCACCGTTTCAACTACCGCTTTGATCGGTTTCCCGAAATCCTCATCGGGCACACGGGGGGCGCGCCCGGGGGCGCGCGCCGGCCATATTGCGTCCGTGTGTCGTCGTGCGGGAACGGTATTCGGGCATGGCAAGACCGATTTAGCACCCGAGAGCTCTGAAACCCGCCCTCTTTGCGCAACAGCGTGTCCCCAGTGCCGCAATACGTCCGAGCGACGAAAAGGCGGCTCCGACGCGCGATTTTCGTCCTACCGCCGCCATCGGGAGGCGCGCGGAGCCCTCTCGGCGAGGCTCGGGCACGAAAAGCGCCGTCAGGGAATCAGGCGTTCGTAGAGCGCGACGGTCTGCTGGGCGATGGCGCTCCAGCTGAAGTGATCGCGGACGCGCTGTCGGCCGGCTTCACCCATGCGACGGGCGAGCGCTTCGTCTTCGAGGACGCGGTTCAAGGCCTCGGCGAGATCCCGAGCGAAAGCCTCTGGATCCACCGGCTCGGCGCGGGAGGTTCCGTCGGGCTCGAACTCCACGAGCTCCCCCGTGACGCCGGGGACGACGATCTCGGGGATGCCGCCGACGTGCGAGGCGACGACCGCGACGCCGCACGCCATGGCCTCGAGGTTGACGATCCCGAACGGCTCGTACACGGACGGACAGCAAAAGACCCGAGCATGACTCAGGATCTGCACGAGCTCCGGCCGCGGCAACATCTGCTCGATCCAGAAGACGCCGCCGCGATCGCGCTCGAGCTCACGGACGAGGGAGCGGACCTCCTCGCCGATCTCCGGAGTGTCCGGCTCGCCCGCGCAGAGCACGACCGCTGCGTACGGGACCAGGTGCCGCGCCGCGCGGAGCAAGTGCACGATCCCCTTCTGGCGCGTGATGCGCCCGACGAAGACCACGTACGGCCAGGACGGGTTGATGCCGTAGCGGTCGAGCACGTCCGTCGCGGAGTCGGGCTGGAACGCCTCGGGATCGATCCCGTTGCAGATCACGTGCACGCGCTCCGGGCTCACCGCCGGGTACGCGCGGAGGATGTCGCCCTTCATCGCCGACGACACGGCGATCACGGCGTCCGCCGCCTCGATCGCAGTACGCTCGCAGAAGCTCGAAATGGCGTAGCCCCCGGCGAGCTGCTCGGCCTTCCAGGGGCGGAGCGGCTCGAGGCTGTGCGTCGTCACCACGTGCGGCACCCCGTAGAGGAGCTTCGCCAAATGACCGGCGAAGTTCGCATACCAGGTGTGCGAGTGGACGAGCGAGCGGCCGCGGACGGCCTTCGCCATCAAGAGGTCGACCGAGAGCGAACGCAGCGCCGAGAGCTCGAGCTCGGGCCCATCGAGCTCGCTCCAAGGACGAAACGCGCCGCGGACCTCGGGGGCCTCGCGCGGTGCCCCGAAACAGTAGACCCCCACGTCGACGAGCCCCGCGAGCTCGCGCGCGAGGTGCTCGACGTGGACGCCCGCGCCGCCGTAGTTCTCCGGCGGGTACTCGCGCGACAAGAGCGCAATCTTGAGGTTCTTGTTCATTCGATGGCGGTGCTCATTCGGGGATCGGGTCGTTCTTGCCGAGGACGACCACGCCGCCTTCCGAGATCGTGAACCCGCGGCGCCGATCCTCGGCCGGGTCGACCCCGATGCGAACCCCCGGTGGAACCTTCACCCCCTTGTCGAGGATGGCGCGTCGAACCACCGCCCCGCGGCCGATCTCCACCCCGTGCATGAGCACGCTGTCTTCCACCTCGGAGTACGAGTGTACGCAGACTCCGGGAGACAGGATGCTGCGCCGCACGCGTCCCCCGGAGACGATCACTCCAGGGCTCACGATCGAGTCCGTCGCCGTGCCGCGCCGCTCGTCGTCGTCGAACACGAACTTCGCCGGCGGCAGCGACGTCTGCAGCGCGTGGATCGGCCACTCCTGGTTGTACAGGTTGAACACCGGATGCACGCTCACGAGGTCCATCTGCGCCTCGTAGTAGCTGTCCAGCGTGCCGACGTCGCGCCAGTAGCCCGCGTCGCGCTCGGTGGCTCCGGGAACCCGGTTCTTCGCGAAGTCGTAGACGGCAGCCGCGCCCGAGTCGACGAGCATCGTGATGATGTTGCCGCCCATGTCGTGCGCGCTCTCCTTGTTTTCGGCGTCGGCGCGCACCGCGTCGACCAACGTGCGGGTCGTGAACACGTAGTTGCCCATCGACGCGAACACGTGGTCCGGATCGTCCGGGAGCCCGGAGATGTCGTTCGGCGACGGCTTCTCCCGGAAGCTCGCGATCCTCCCGTTCCGGCCCGGAACGAGGATCCCGAAACGCTGCGCCTCGCTCCGCGGCACCTTGATCGCGGCGACGGTGACTCCCGCGCCCGACTCCATGTGGGCCTCCACCATCTGCTCCGGATCCATCCGATAGATGTGATCCGCACCGAACACGCAGATGTAGTCGGGGTGCTCGTCGGCGATCAGGTTCAGGTTCTGGTAGATGGCGTCCGCCGAGCCCTCGAACCAGCGCCGCCCGAGCCGCATCTGCGCCGGGACGCTCATCACGTAGTTGTTGAGCAGCGGCGACATGCGCCACATCTGAGCGATGTGCCGGTCGAGGCTGTGGCTCTTGTACTGCGTGAGGACTGCTATCCGGAGATAGCGACCGTTCACGAGGTTGCTCAGCGCGAAGTCGACCAGGCGGTAGTGCCCGCCGAAAGGGACTGCTGGCTTGGCTCGA
This sequence comes from uncultured Sorangium sp., assembly GCA_964475255.1. Lineage (GTDB taxonomy): Bacteria > Myxococcota_A > Polyangia > Polyangiales > Polyangiaceae > PMG-095. Next base: position 1,646 of record CAYYWA010000226.1, on the reverse strand, counting down.
TCCCGGGTGAGCGGCATGAGCCGCTTGCCTTCGCCCCCGGCGAGCACCATCCCGAACACTTGCGGACGCTTGGCCATCGCAATCTCAAGCCTGCCCGAGATTTCCGTCGAGGTGAAGGGTTCGGCAAACGAGCGCGCTTCGAAGCGGTGAAAGCGCCCCGGGCCCGTTGCGCGCGGGTCACGATCCCCGGCGCCTCGTGCCTCGTCACGGAGCGCCGGGGGGGCCTCGGGCTCAGTCGCGAAGCGCCTCGGCGCCGCCGATGATTTCCATCAGCTCGGTCGTGATGGCGGCCTGGCGCGCGCGGTTGTAGTCGAGCGTCAGGTTGGCGATCATGTCGGAGGCGTTCTTCGTCGCCGAGTCCATCGCCGTCATCCGGGCGCCGAGCTCGGACGCCATCGACTCGAGCAGCGCGCGCAGGATCGAGATCTCGACGTACATCGGGACGAGCCGCTCGAGCAGCGCGCCCCGATCGGGCTCGAACAAGAACTCGCGGTGGTACTCGCCCTGCTCCGTCGTGCCCGGCTCCTCGTTCGCGGCAGTTTGCCCCTTGAGCGGGAACAGCGGCTCGGAGACCACGCGCTGGGTCATCGCGCTCTTGAACTCGTTGTACACGAGGTAGATCGCGTCGACCTCTCCGCGCACGAACGGCGTGAGCACGGTGCGGGCGATGGTACGAGCCTGCTCGAGATCGAGGCGGTCCCACACCTTGTCGAAGACGTGGAAGATGGGCGCGTTCCGCCGGCGGAGGAAGTCCCGCCCCTTGCGCCCGATGACGGCGAACTTCACGCCCGTGCCCGCTCGCTCCCGCTCGCGCCACGTCCGCTCGGCGAGGCGCAGAATGTTCGAGTTGAACGCGCCGCAGAGACCGCGATCGCTCGTGATCACGATCAGGAGCACGTTCTTCTCCGGACGCCGGGCGAGCAGCGGATGCTCGAGCTCCGCCGTCTCCGCGCCGTCGCCGCGCGGCGCCGTCACCTCCGCCAGCACCTCGCCCGTCTTCACGGCGTAGGGTCGGAGCGAGAGGATGCGCTGCTGGGCGCGATTCAGCCGCGCCGCCGCGACCATCTTCATCGCACGCGTGATCTTCTGCGTGGACTTGACGGTCGCGATGCGCTTGCGGATGGTCTTCAGATTCGCCAAGGCCGCTACTCCTGGGCGGCGCTGCCGCTCTCGATCGAGGCGGCGAAGCGCTTGCCGAACGCCTTCAGCACCTTCTCGAGGCTGCCCCGAATGTCGTCGGTGAGCTCTCGCTTCTCGCGGATCGCCGTCCAGAGCTCGGGGTGCTTCTCGTCGATGTACCGGTAGAGCTCCTGCTCGTACGTCTGGAGCGACTCGACGGGCAGCTTGTCCGTGAAGCCCTGCGTGCCCGCGAACACGATCACGATCTGCTTCTCGACGGGCAGCGGCACGTACTGGCCCTGCTTCAGGAGCTCGGTGAGGCGACGGCCGCGCTCGAGCTGCGCGCGCGTCGCCGCGTCGAGATCGCTCGCGAACTGCGCGAACGCCGCCATCTCGCGGTACTGAGCGAGGTCGAGGCGCAGCGTGCCGGCGACCTTCTTCATCGCCTTGATCTGCGCGTTGCCGCCGACGCGGCTCACGCTGATGCCCACGTTGATGGCGGGACGCACGCCGGAGTAGAAGAGATC
>CAYYWA010000225.1:7242-9453 GCA_964475255.1 uncultured Sorangium sp. | reverse complement strand
ATCACGAGCTCCCCGACGCGCGCCGCCCCGCCGAGCAGGCGCGGCGAAAGCGCGAGCAGGGACTCGGGGGCGAGGACGCCGTGTCGGATCAAGAGCTCTCCGAGCCGCGGCGTTCCCATGCCGGTCTCGACGTCGTCGATGAGCCCCCGCTCGAAGTAGATCCGATGGGCTCTCCCAGCGGTACAGCCCGAGCGCTCGATGAGCTCCAGCACTCCGTCGGCGCGAGCTCGGTGCAGGCGACCGAGCAGGTCTCCCAGCGTCGTTGCGGCGAGCCTGCCGGGAAGGTTCACGAGCTCGGTCGTTAGCGGACCGGCCCAGGAGGGGCCAACTTCGGCGCGCCGCGGTCGCGACGGACGGGCTCACCCGGGCGGAAAGACGAGCTCGAGGCTCGCTTCCCGCGCTTCGGACCAGCAGCGCTCCCCGCCCGCGCGCTCCTGACAGAGGACCGCGCGCGCGCGCACGCGCAACACGCCTCGTCCCTGACCGGTCACCACGAGCGCGAGGGCGACGCGCGCCACGTCGTCGGAGCCCGAATGCACTCGGTCGGCCGCCACTCGAGACCGCAGCGGGCGCGCGAAGTCGGGCGCCGAGACGACGAGCGCGTCGGCCCAGTCGATCCGCGCCGTACGCTTGCTTCGCATTTCGACGGTGCAGAGCACCCGCCCAGGGCCCGTGATGGGATCGCAGGCCAGCGTGGCCGCAAGCGCCGTCGGCGGTGCCGATCGCGCCGTGTCCGGCATCGACCCGATGAAGAGAGCGAGGAGCGCCCCCGAGCACGCGCTGACCAGCGCCCTCACGGCGGAACGCTGGGCGGCGCGTAGAGATCCACGAGCTCGATGGGAGTCGGCGAGAGCTGCACGGAAACTCGGCGCCGCATGCCACGCAGATCGCCGCCAATCTGAAAAGCTACCTCGGGTTCGAGCTCGATCGTCACGGACTCCACGAGGTAATCGAACAGCCGTTCGGAGCCCTCGTACGCGCCGCGCCAGATGTCACGAAGGTGAAGGAGGAACTCGAAGGGTGACATCGTAGTCAGGCGAAGATGCATGCGATCCGGGCGTTCCTCGGCATACGGAAACATCCGAAACCCGTACCCGTAGTACGGGATCGTCGAGAGCGCCGCGAACCGCATGGGCCCCTCGTAGAGCACCGCACCGCGCGGAAAGGGCCCGGCAAGTACGGAGCCCTTCTCGCCGATCCGGAACGCCTCGGCGCCGTCGTTCAGGATGCGGCAGTGCGCCTTGCGCGCGAACAGCTCACGCGGCAGCGAACGTGTCGCCGCTGCCACGGCATAGCTCAAGGGGCCGGGCGCCACGCGACGCAACGGCGTCTTGCCGAGCAGCTCCTTCACCCGGTTGTAGTCCGCGAGCACCCGCGCATCCGCACCGAGTCCGCAAAATGGAGAGATGATCCCGTCGACCTCGACGAGGCGCAGGCTGCGACTGCCCGCGTGATGCCGAAGCCGCTCGATGTCCGCGCCGAGCTCGCGCCCCTTCACGTCCCGAGCGCCCACGACCCACGCGAGGGAGTTCCCCGTGCCGAGCTTGAGCAAGCCGAAGCGCGGCAAAGGCTTCCCCGTGCGTCGTGCTTCGCGAACGACTTCGGTAACCATCACGGTGAAGGTCCCGTCGCCGCCGCCCGTGAGAACGGTGCCGTAGCCGCTCGCCACCAGCGTCCTCGCGATCTCCCGAGCATCCTCGAGGCTGCGCGACACGAACAGGTCGCCCCCCTTCAAGATGCGGTCGAGCGTCGAGATCACCTCGGCGGTGACGTTTTTGGCGCGGCCGTTCACGACCACGGCGAGGCGCCGAGCGTCGGGCGGTGACACGGGTGCCGGAGGGACCCGTGCTTCACCGTTCTGAGCGCTGTTCGGAATCATGAGCAGGAATTGGGTTCGAGGCGCGCGAGTATACTAGGCTAGCCAGCCTGACTTGGACGAGGGCAATCCCATGGCCAAGAGTCCCTCTGCACGGCGTCCGTCGGTGGCGCCCCCGGGCCGGCGCTCGGTCCCGCCCGCTGGAAAGGCGGCGCGGGCGTCCTCCGCTTCGGCGAAAGGCGGCGCAAGCCCGGCTCGCTCTGCCCCGCGCAAGGTCCGGGGTGCGGCCCCTTGGGCGGCGCGCCATGCGGCCAAACAGGCCGCGGAAGCCGCGGCGCGCAATCTCGAGCCGCCCCGTCCGGGCAGCGCCCGCGCCACCCTGCGTACCCCAGAGC
>CAYYWA010000225.1:0-7232 GCA_964475255.1 uncultured Sorangium sp. | reverse complement strand
CCCCAGAGCAGGCCGAGGCCATCAAGGCACGCATCACCGCGTTGCACGACGCGCAGACACTCCTGCGCGGGCTCAAGCAGAACCTCTCGGAGCGCTGCTTCACCGCTGGCAGCGTGCTCAAGCGCGTTCGTGACGAGCGCCTCTTCGAGGCCAAAGGTTACGGCTCGTTCGAGGCGTTCGTGGAGCGCGAGGTGGACCTCGGGAGCAAGCTGCTCGCGCTGAAGCTGGCGCGCATTCCGGAGGTGTTCACCGAGGAGGCCGCCGAAAAGTACGGGCTCGACCCGCTGCTCGGAGCCCTCGACGCGCTCGACAGAACGACCCGGCCCGGGTCGCGTCCGCTCTCGCGTCCTCCGCTCGCGCGGAACCGCTGACGACGCGCCGCGCCGCCGGTCGCCTTGACGGGATCCCGGGAGTAAGGGAAAGACCCGGCGTGCGGTTCATCGATGAGTGCGAGATCCGCGTTGAAGCCGGCGACGGCGGCAACGGCTGCGTAGCATTCCGCCGCGAGCGGTACGTCCCGTTCGGGGGCCCCGCGGGCGGCGATGGAGGTCGCGGCGGCGATGTCGTCTTCGTCGCCGACAGCGGGCTCGGCACCCTCCAAGACCTGACGCACCAGCGCGTGCTCCGCGCCGAAGCCGGCGCCCACGGCGAGGGCAAGGACTGCTACGGGAGGTCCGGCCGCGATCTCGTCGTGCGCGTCCCCGTAGGGACGATCGTGTACGACCGCGACACGCGCGAGAAGTTGTGCGAGCTCGTCGAACCGAAGGCACGCGCCGTCGTGGCGCGCGGCGGAAAAGGGGGACGCGGCAACAAGCATTTCGCAACCCCCGTGGACCGCGCGCCGCGGAAGGCCGAGCCCGGGGAGCCGGGTGAGACGCGCGAGCTCTACCTCGAGCTGAAAGTGATGGCCGACGTAGGGCTGCTCGGGTTTCCGAACGTCGGCAAGAGCACGTTCGTGAGCGCCGTCAGCCGGGCGCGCCCCAAGATCGCCGATTATCCGTTCACCACGCTCGAGCCGCACCTCGGCGTGGTCACGCTCGGCGATCCGCGGCGCGGAGACAGCCGGAGCTTCGTGATCGCGGACATCCCTGGTCTCATCCCGGGTGCGAGCGCGGGCCACGGGCTCGGCACCCGCTTTCTCCGTCACCTCGAGCGCACCCGTGTCCTCGTCCACCTCGTCACGCTCGTCGAGGAGCCGGGCCGGTCTCCCCTCGCCGACTACCGCGTGATCCGCAGCGAGCTCGCGGCCTTCAGCGAGGAGCTGGCTGCGCTGCCCGAGCTGGTCGCCCTGACCAAGGCGGATCTCCCGCACGTACGCGCGGCGTATCCCGAGCTGAAGACGGAGTTCGAGGCGCACGGCCTGCGCTTGCACCTCGTAAGCGCCGTGACCCACGAGGGGCTCGACGCGCTGCTCACCGCGATCGCCGATTGCCTGGCCAGCACGGAGAAGCGGGGCGAGGATCAGGAGACGCCGAAGTCGTCGAACTGATCGATGTCGAGCTCCTCGGCTTCGAGATTGTCGAAGCGGGTGCACGACGCCGTGAACTTGGTGAGCACGGTGCCCGTCGGACCGTTACGCTGCTTGGCAACGATGATCTCAGCGACGCCCTTGGCCTCGCTGTCGCGGAAGTAATAGTCGTCGCGATAGATGAACAAAATCGTGTCGGCGTCCTGCTCGATGGCGCCGCTTTCGCGAAGATCGCTGAGCTGCGGGCGCTTGTCTTTCGTCGCCCGCGTCTCGACGGCGCGGTTCAGCTGGCTCAGCGCGAGCACCGGCACCTTCATCTCCTTCGCGAGCTGCTTGAGCCCTCGCGACAGCTCGCTGATCTCCTGCTCGCGGCTCCCCGCGTCGCGCCGGCCCTGCATGAGCTGGAGGTAGTCCACCACGACGAGGCCGACGCCGCGCGCACGCACGCTGCCCTCGCCCCGCGCGATCTCCGCCTTTAGGCGGCGGATCTTGGCGCGCAGGTCGAGCAGCGTCAGGGCTGGCGTGTCGTCCAGCCAGAGCGGCAGTCGAGCCAGGCGTGAAGCCGCCTCGGTGAGCCGGCTCCAGTCCTCGCGGGACAGCGCGCCGCTGCGAATGCTCGACATGTCGACGCGCGCCTCGGAGGCGAGCAAGCGCGCGCCGAGCTGCTCCTTCGGCATTTCGAGCGAGCAGAACAAAACCCCAGCGCCCGGCTCCTCGGCAGGAGCCTCGAAGTAGTCGTCGCTCTCCGCCTCGCGGACCACGCGGGTCGAGGCCACGTTGAGCGCGATGTTGAGCACGAACGACGTCTTCCCCATGCCGGGGCGCGCGGCGACGATGTAGAGGTCGCCCGGGTGCAAGCCGGAACACTGGCGGTCGAGCCGCGTGAACCCGGTCGGGATGCCGGTGACACCGCCGCCGCGTTTCTGCGCTTCTTCGAGGATCTTGAAGGCGCGCACCACCGCGTCGCGCACCGGCTCGACATTAGACCCTTCCGGCAGGCGCGCGATGTCGAACACCGCCTGCTCGGCCTGGTCGATGAACTTCTGCACGTCCGGCGGGGTCGCGTAGCCCTCGGCCGCGAAGCGCTGACACGTCGCGATGAGCTGCCGCAGCCGCCACTTCTCGCGGACTGCCTGCGCGTGGGCGGTGACGTGCGCGATCGCCGGCGTCGCGTCCGCGAGCTGCGCGAGATAGGGGGTGCCGCCGATCTGCTCCAGGCGCCCGCGATCCCGGAGGTAGCCCGCGACCGAGACGACATCGACAGGGCGCCCGGCGCTCGAAAGCTCGATGATCGCCTCGAAGATGCGGCGGTTCGCGTCGGCATAGAAGTGCTCGGCGCGCAGGAACTCTTGAACCTGATCGAACGCGGCTGGCTCGAGCAGGATCGAGCTCAGCACCGCGGCTTCTGCGTCCAGGTCGTTCGGCGGGACGCGCCCGGGCGCGGGCGAGAGCTCCGACACCGCACGCTGTGCGGACGAGGCGTGCGACCCGAAGCTCATGGTGCCCTCACCTCACCGGGAAAGCGCGCGGGTTTCGAAGGGTTGCACCGTCTGGGCATGGAGTGTCGCTGGGTTCCGTTCCAGACCCGAGCGCCGAACGGCGAGGACGGCCCTGCGGAGCTCCGTTCCGCGGGAGGGGGCGGCGCCTCGCCGAGAAACGAGGAGCCTCGGCTCACGAAGCGCGACCGGTGCTCGAGTTTGCCCGACTGGTAGACCGAGGTCGGACAGGTGCGGACAGATCTCCGTCGTCCACAGGGCAATCCACACCGGAATCCACAGGAAACAATGGCCTTCGGCGCGGCCTCCCGAGGTTATCCACAGAGTCCGAAATCAGCCGCGCCCCGAGGCTCACGGGGAGCCATCGGGGCGCCAACCACTCACGCGACGGTATCAGAAAGCGCGGGCTCTGTCAGCCGTCCTTCTTCACCACCTCGACCTTGAGCGACGCGGTCACGGACGCGTGCAGACGAACCGGCACCTCGACCGTACCGAGCTGCTTGATCGGCTCGGTGAGCTGAATCCGCCGCCGATCGATCGCGACGCCGGCACGCTCGAAGGCATCTTCGATGTCCTTCGCCGTCACCGAGCCGTACATCTTGCCCTCGTCGCCGACGACACGCTCGATGCGCACGCTCATGCCCTCGAGCTTCTTCGCGAGCTCCTCGGCGGCCTGGACTTCCTGCGCCGCACGCGCCGCGGCGGCGCGCTTGAGCTCGTCCACGCGCTTCAGGCTGCTCTCGGTCGCCACGACGGCGAGACCGCGCGGCAACAGAAAGTTCCTCGCGTATCCCGCGCGAACGCGCACGACCTCGCCACCGGAGCCGAGGTTCTCGACCTCGGTCTGCAGCAAGACTTTCACGTTGGATGCCACGGCTTCGCCTCCTAGTCGTTGGACGTGAATGGCAAGAGCGCGATGTTGCGCGCGCGCTTGATGGCGAGGGTGATCGCCCGCTGGTGCTTCGCGCAAGCGCCGGAAATACGACGCGGCACGATCTTGCCGCGCTCGGTGATGAAGTATCTCAGGCTCTGCGGATCCTTGTAGTCGATCGGCAGCGTCTCGTCAGAGCAGAAGCTGCAGCCCCTGCGCCGCTGACGGCGGAACGCGCCTCCCGTTTCCTTGTCGCGAGCTTCGCCGGGCCGCTCGCTCGGCCGCTCGCGCGGTGCCGGTGCTTCCTTCATCATGACTCTTCCTCCTCGGCTGCTCCGACCGCGGCCTCTTCGGCCTCGAGATCCACGTCAGCTTCCTCCGACTCGGAGCGCGGAGCGCGCTCGCGCTCGGGGGCTTGCTCGAGACCGAGCAGGCGCTCGATCGGCTCCTCGAGCTCGGCTTCCGTCGCGGGCTCGACCGCCTCGAACTGAACGTTCTCCGGAGCGACCTCGACGGAGTCGACGTCCACGTCGGCGCGGACCTGCACCGTCTGGTACTTGAGCACGTCGTCGAGCATGCGCAGGTTGCGCTCCATCTCGGAGACCAGCCCACCATTGCCGAGGTAGCGGACGTACACGTAGACGCCTCGACGGAACTTCGACACCGCATAGGCGAGCTGCCGGCGGCCCCAGTTCTCGAGGTTCGTCAGCTTGCCGCCCTCGCGGCTCACCGTCTCGGTGACGCGCGTCGCGATGCGCTCTTGCGCTTCGCGGGCCACGTCGGGGCGGAGCACGTAGATGGTTTCGTATTCGCGGGCCCTACGGGGCACCGCGACTGCTGTCTGGGTCACGGAGTTCTCCTTTCGGACGATTCGGCCCCCGGGCGCCCGCCCGGGAGCAAGGAGATCAGCGAGCGCGTCGCTGATTGGTCGCGTTCATCGCGACCTCGATGCCGCGAGTGACGACGAGCGTCACCGCGTCCGCGGCCCGGTCGATCACGGAGTCGATCACGGCCCGTTCCGCGGGGGCGAAGGCTTGTAGCACGAAATCCGCCGGGCTACCGGGAAAGTCGGGCGAGGGCCGGCCGATTCCGATGCGCAGCCGCAACGTGTCGTTGCCGAGCGCCTGGCAGACGGAACGCACGCCGCGGTTCCCGGCGTCCCCGCCGCCGATTTTCAGGCGGACCTCGGCGAAGGGCAAATCGAGCTCGTCGTGGACGAGCAGGATCGACCGGGGCGGGATCTTGAAGAACTGAGCCGCGGGCTGCACCGAGCGGCCGCTCTCGTTCATGTACGTGAGCGGCTTCAGCAGCGCGACGCTCTCGCCGTTCAGCTCGACCGTCGCGAACTCGCCGCGGAAGCGCTCGCGGAACACCACGCCCCCCACGCGGTCCGCCAAGCGGTCGACCACACGGAAGCCGAGGTTGTGCCGGGTCTCTGCGTAGCGCGGGCCCGGGTTTCCGAGGCCCACGACCAGGATCACTTCTTCTCCGCCTCAGCTTTGGCCGGCGCAGCACCCGGTGCCGCCTCTTCTGGAGCGGCCTTTTCTTGCACGATGGCCACGAGCGTCTGCTCCGGCGGGAGCCGCACGCTGACGCCTTCCGGCAGCTCGAGATCCCGCGTGGCGACGTGCTGGTCGAGGCCGAGCGCCGTCACGTCGTGCGTCAGCTTCACCGGAATGCGCTCGGGGAGGCAGCGGACGGGCAGCTTGCGGAACACCTGGCGGAGCGTGCCACCGAGGACGACGCCCTGCGCCTTGCCGACGAGCTCGAGCGGCACTTCGACGTCGACCTCCTTGTCGAGGGCGATCTGGACGAAGTCCGCGTGCAGCAACGCCCGCGTCACGGGGTGATGCTGGTACTCGCGCAGCAGCACGGTTAGGCGATCCTTGCCCTCAACGTCGAGCTCCACGACCGTGTTGCGGCCACGCTCGCTCGTCAGCACCTGCGAGAGCTCGGTCGGAGAGACCGCGAGCGACTGCGTCGGCAGATGTTGACCGTACGCCACCGCGGGGATGCGTCCCTCCCGGCGCAGGCGGCGCGCGCTGCCCTTTCCGTTTTCGGTACGCCGCGTCGCACTGAGCTTGATGATCTGCATGCTGCTACTCCTGACAGTCGAGCTTAGACGAACAGCGAGCTGACCGAGTCGCTGTTGTGAATGCGTCGGATCGCCTCGCCGAGCAGGCGCGCGATCGACAAGACCCGAATCTTCTTGCAGGCCCGCGCCTCTTCCGAGATGCGGACGGAATCCGTGACCACCACCTCCTCGAGCGGGGAGGCTTCGATGCGCTGCACCGCGGGGCCGCTGAGCACGCCGTGCGTCGCGCAAGCGACGACGCGCCGGGCGCCGTGCTCCATCACGGCGGTGGCGGCGTTGCAGAGCGTCCCGGCCGTGTCGATCAGGTCGTCGACGATGATGCAATCACGGTTCTTCACGTCGCCGATGAGGTGCATCACCTCACTCACGTTCGGCCGATCGCGCCGCTTGTCGATGATCGCGAGCATCGCGCCGAGCCGCTTCGAGTAGGCCCGCGCGCGTTCGACGCCGCCCGCGTCGGGCGAGACGAACACCGTCTCCTGATCGAAGCGCGGCTTCAGGTAGTCCTCGAGGAACACCGGGAGCGCGTGCAGGTGATCGAAGGGGATGTTGAAGAACCCCTGGATCTGCCCCGCGTGGAGGTCCACGCAGACGACGCGCGTCACCCCCGCCGCGACCAGGAGATCCGCGACCAGCTTGGAGGTGATCGGGGTGCGGGGCGCGACCTTCCGATCCTGGCGAGCGTAGCCGTAGTACGGGATGACGGCCGTGATGCCCGCCGCCGACGCCCGCCGCAGAGCGTCGCACAGGATCAGGAGCTCCATCACGTTGTCGTTCACCGGGGAGCACGTGGGCTGGACGACGTACGTGTCGACGCCGCGCACGTTCTCGCGGATCTCGCAGAACGTCTCCCCGTCGCTGAAACGCGACACCCGGACCTCCCCGAGCGGCGTATGCAGAACGCGCGCAATTTCGGCGGCCAAGTCCGGGTTCGCGTTCCCGGTAAAGATGGAAATTCTCCTGACAGCCACGCTGCGCTCGCCTCGAGGAACCCAGAACGGTTAAGTCCCTGAAATCACTGACTTTATGCCTCGCCGCGCCTCTCGAGCGCGGGGAGAACTAGCAGTCTGTCCAGCGCGTGTCAAATGGGGCTTGCGGCCACGGGAGTTTCCGCCCCGCGAAGCCCGCATTCCCGACGCCGCCGGGGGACCCGGGTCAGCGGTACGGGTTCTCGGGGACCGCCTCGCCGGGCTCCGCGCCGCCGACCTGGGTGGAATGGCGGCGGCGAGAGCTCATACGCTTGCGAGGTCGCGGTTCTTCGGCGCGCGGCGGCTCGGCCGTGGCGTCCCCGGCAGCTGGCGC
>CAYYWA010000224.1:3094-9496 GCA_964475255.1 uncultured Sorangium sp. | reverse complement strand
CTCGGGAGGCCTCCGGAGCCCGTCGCTTGCCCTCCCGTGCCCCCGCTCGCGCCGCCGCCGCCAGTGTTCGCGGGGGGCTCCACGCACGACGACTCCGGAGAGCTGGTGCCCAACGGATCGGCGCAGGTGCACGCAGCGCAGACGGAAGCGAGGAGCGGTGCGAAGCGGCGCATCGAGGGGAACCGGAGTCGAGCCCGATCGGGCGTCCCCGCATTTAACCCGATTTTCCTCCTTCTCCGCTAGGAAGCCCAAAACTCGGGCTCGAATCTGGTCTTCGCGCCGACCGAGGGATCGGCGCAGTGTCCCGGAATTCCAGGACTTGGCGCGCCCCCCGGAGCGGGGACGAATCGTCCGGAGCTTCGAGGCGCTTGCTCCCCGAGCGCGACTTCCGGCGTCGCCCTCACGGCTCGATCGTGAGATCGAGATCTTTCGACAGGCGCGCGATCGCCGTCTGGACGAGGCTGCGATCGGCCTCCACGAGCGGCGCCTTTCCGGCGCGGTGGAGCGCGTAGCGCAGCGTGGCCGCTTCGAGCTGCGAGAGCGCGGCGGTGCGCGAGTAACCGAGCTCCTCGACCTGGTAGCGCAACAACACCTGGCCGTCCTCGAGCACGCGCTCCCCGAGGATTTCGGCGCGACGCTCGGGGTTCGTGAGCTGGCGGATGATGCCGCGGACGCGCCCGGCTCGGCGCCGCAAGCGCTTGCGGGGAGCGCTCTCGAACAGACCGAAGAAGCGATTGCGCGAGAAGGCCGTCGGCGCGAACACGAGCGCGCAGAAGAGCGCGTCGTCGTCGACGGCGTCCGGGCTCACGACGTCTCCGCGCCGCCGTTCTGGTGTTCGAGCTCGGCGGCTTGATGGTGTGCGGCCAGGGCATCGACGAGCTGATCGAGCTCGCCCTCGATCACGCGATCGAGCTCGTACAGCGTGAGCCCGATGCGGTGGTCCGTGAGTCGGTTCTGGGGAAAGTTGTAGGTGCGGATCTTCTCGGAGCGGTCGCCGCCCTTCACCATTCCGCGCCGCTCGTCCCGCTGCTGCTCGGCTTGCTTCTCGCGCTCGATCTCGAGCAGACGACTGCGCAGGACCTTCATCGCTTTCGCGCGGTTCTTGATCTGGCTGCGCTCGTCCTGGCACTTGACCGTGATGCCGCTCGGGATGTGCGTGATCTGCACCGCGCTGTTGGTCGTGTTCACGCCCTGACCGCCCGGGCCGCCGGACGCGGCGATATCGACTTTCAGATCGCGCTCGTCGATCTCGAGGTCGACCTCCTCCGCCTCGGGCAGCACGGCGACGGTCGCCGTGGAGGTGTGGATGCGCCCTTGCGCTTCCGTCTCGGGGACCCGTTGCACGCGGTGCACGCCGCTCTCGTGCTTGAGCCGGGAGTACACGCGATCGCCGCTGATGAGCGCGATCGCTTCCTTCAGGCCACCGGCGGAGGCCTCGCTCGTGCTCAAGATTTCCACGCGCCAGCCGCGGCGCTCCGCGTAGCGGGCGTACATGCGAAAGAGGTCCGCGGCGAACAGCGCGGCTTCCTCGCCGCCGGTGCCGGCGCGCACCTCGAGGATCGTGTTCCGATCGTCGTTCGGGTCGCGCGGCAAGAGCAGGATGCGGAGCTCGTGCTCGAGCCGCGAGCGTTCCGCCTCGAGCCGCGGGATCTCCTCGCGCGCGAGTGGGCCGAGCTCGGGGTCGTCGAGCGCTTCGCGGTCGTCGGCCAACGTGCGCTCGACGAGCTGCAGCCGGCGCATCGTCTCGACGATCGGCAAGAGCTGCCCGCGCTCGCGGTTCAGCGCGTTCAGGCGCTTCGGATCGGAGAGCACCCCCGGGTCACAGAGGAGCTGCTCCACCTCCTCGTGCCGACGCATCAGCGATCGGAGCTTGTCGAGCGGCAACATCTCAGGCCGACACGGTTCGCGCGAGGAGCTCGCCGTAACCCGCGTAGTGCTCCGGATCGGCGGGGATCGCGCGCGAGGGATCCCGCTCGCGGCCGAGCGTGACCGCGAGCGCCCCGAGCGCGACCTCGAGCTGCGCGTCCTCCGGCTCGATGGTGGTGATGCGCTGGACGAGGAACCCCGGCCAGAGCAGCGCACGCAACGGACCGCGCCCGAACCGGGCGAGCAAGCGCTGGAGCTCGAACGTGACCGCCGCGATCACCGGCAAGAACGGGAGCTTGAGGAAGAAGAAGAGCACGTTGTCGAGTAGGCGCCCGAGCCCGAAGTCGGGCAAGAGCGGACCGATCGCCGTGAACACGAAGATCGAGACGAACGCCACCATCACGAGGAACGTCGTGCCGCAGCGCGGGTGCAGCGTGCTCTTCGCGCGCGCGTTCTCGACGGTCAGCGCCTCGCCGGCCTCGTACGTGTAAATCGATTTGTGCTCGGCCCCGTGATACTGAAAAACCCGATAGATCTCGGGGATGCGTCGGATGAGCAGCATGTACCCGACGACGATCGCGATCTTGGCGGCGCCCGTCAGCGCCTGGAACCCCGAGCTGCGAACGTCGAGGTCGAGCCCGAGCAGGGCGCTCGTCCCGGCCGCGAACGCCTGCGGCAGCGCGACGAACAAACCGAGCGCGAACACCACCGAGAGCGCGGTGATGAGCCCGCGTCCCTTGTCTCCCGGCGAGGTGGTCGGCGGGAGCTCGGGTTCCTGAGTCGCGAGCGCGATCACGGGCAGCGAGAGCACGGAGAGCATGCCGGGCTGCGTCGGCGGAGCGGGCTTCGAGGGCGTCGCGTCGCCCTGGGACGCTTTTGCAGCGGCCTCGGCCTCGTTCAGGTCGCGCTCGTACACCTCCGCGGAAAACCGCAGCGCTCGACTCCCGAGTCGCAGGGCCTCCACGAGGGCGATGACGCCTCGCACCAACGGCAGCGCGCGGCGACGATCGGGCATCGGCTCCTGCCGCACCACGAGCTCGCCGCTTCGACGCCGGACGACCGCCGCGAAGGCGTGCGGGGAGCGCATCATCACCCCCTCGATCAGGGCCTGGCCCCCGATATAAGGGCGCGCCACGCCGTCCGGACCGACGACCGCTGGCTGGTTCGACATCACCGACAGTATAGGGCGGGGCGCGCGAGGGCGCCCTGGCCTCACTTCTTGGCGGCGGCCGCGTACTTGCGGCGGAAACGATCGACGCGGCCCTGGGTGTCTACCAGGCGCTGCTTGCCCGTATAGAACGGGTGGCAGGCGCCGCACACGTCGACGGTGAGCTCCTGCTTCGTCGAGCGGGTCTGGAAGGTGTTTCCGCACGCGCAGGTGACGGTGACGACTTGGTACGCGGGATGGATCCCGTCTTTCATGGCTTTCTCCGGTCGCGGGGCAGTCCCACCCCGCAAAGGCGGCGCAAGGTAGCGCTAGGCCAGCTCTCGTTCAAGGTGCGGCGCGGTATGGCTGCCGGCTCCGTCTTGACGGGGCGGCGTTCCCCGGCGATTGTGGGCTTCGGATGACGGACCGGCCGTCGCGCCGAGAGGCTCTCCAGCGCATCGGTCTCGCCGGCGTCGTGTTCGGCGGGGCATCGGTGGCGACCGCCCTCCGCTTCGATCCGGGCGGTTTCGACCTGAATCGCCCGGCCGGCGAGCGGCAGGTGCGCGACTTCCAGGTGAAGGCCCCCGGGCCGGCGCCGGTGATGGCCATCGCGAAGACCTCGACGGACCCGGCAGAGCTCGTGCGGCGCGCCGTGGGCGCCCTCGGCGGGATGCAGCGCTTCGTGTCGCGGGGCGACATCGTCGCGGTGAAGCCGAACATCGGCTGGGACCGGCTCCCCGTGCACGCCGCCAACACGAACCCGAAGGTCGTGGCCGAGGTGGTGCGCCTCGCGTTCGAGGCGGGCGCCAAGCAGGTGATCGTGACGGACGCGTCGTGCAACGAGGCGAACCGCTGTTTTCAGCGCTCGGGCATTTGGCGCGCGACGTACGCGCTCGGCGCGACCGTGATCCTCCCCGCCGCGCATCGCTTCCGGGAGCTCCGGCTGCGCGGCGACGTGCTCGATCAGTGGCCGGTGTACACGCCGCTCGTGAACGCCGACAAGGTGATCAACGTGCCGGTGGCGAAGCACCACAACCTCTCGCGCTTCACCGCCGCGATGAAGAACTGGTACGGCCTGCTCGGCGGGCGCCGCAATCGGTTGCACCAGAACATCGACGTCTCGATCGCGGATCTCGCGACCTTCATGCGGCCCACGCTGACGGTGGTGGACGCGACGCGCGTGCTGCTCCGCAACGGCCCCCAGGGAGGGAACATCGACGACGCTCGCGATTTGCACCAGGTGATCGCGAGCCTCGATCAAGTGGCCGTCGATGCGTACGGCGCCACGTTGATCGGCGAAAAGCCGGAGAACGTGAAGTATCTCGCGCTGGCCGACGCGCGCGGAATCGGCAGCATGCACTGGCAGAAGGTGCCGCACGTGGAGGTCTGAGTGGCGGGCGGCTCGGAGTTTCCGGCTCCGCTGCCGTGGCTCGACCAGGTGGGCCCGGTGCCACCGCTCGACCGCGGCGCGCGCGTCGTGGGCGCCGCTTCGAGCAACGCGTCAGCGAGTCCTCCGGTTCGCGCCCCTTCGGTCGCGGTCGCGCCGAAATCCGAGGCGGCTCCGAAGGCCGCGACGGCCGCTCCGTCGCGGTGGGCACGCCTGTTCGCGCGCAAGCGGCGCCCGGGCTCGGGGATCCCGGCGCGGCCCGTGATCCGCCGGCTCGTTTGGGCACGCCGCATCGCTC
Organism: uncultured Sorangium sp.; assembly: GCA_964475255.1. GTDB lineage: Bacteria > Myxococcota_A > Polyangia > Polyangiales > Polyangiaceae > PMG-095. The sequence continues at coordinate 4,798 of CAYYWA010000224.1, read as the reverse complement.
AAACGGTGTTTCTCGGAGTGTTTCTCTGGTTCTTGTGCGCGACGGCGTTCCGCGGAACCTTTTCGGCGACCGCCGATCAACCGGTGCGGCTGCCGCTCCCGGTCGAGGCGTTCCTGCTCGCCGATCCGTTCGTCGCGGCAATGACGTTGCTGAGCACGCACACCGTGTACCGAGGGCTCGCGTGGGCGCTCGGGATCGTGTTGCTCACGCTCCTCTTCGGGCGCGTGTTCTGCGGCTGGATTTGCCCCTTCGGCACGCTGCACCACTTCTTCGGCTGGGTGTTTCCGGGCCGGTACCTGCGCGGAAACCGGCGCGTGCAGGCGAACAAAACGCACGGCTATCAGCGCGCCAAGTACTACCTGATGTGGGGCTTCCTCGCCGCGGCGCTCGCGGGGAGCGCCATCGGCGGCTTGCTCGATCCGATCTGCGTCGCCGTGCGAGCGATCGGCCTCGGCGTGCTCCCGGCGCTCCAGTACCTCGGTCTGCGCGCGACCGGCGCCGTCGCCGACACGAACGTGCGCGCGCTCCAGAACGCGACCGATGCGGCGCAGGATTTCCTGGCGCGTACGGTGTGGACGCCCAACCAGGCGTACTTCCATCAAACGTGGTTCATCGTCTTCCTGCTCGTGGCGATCCTGTTCATGAACCGCGTCATCCCGCGGTTCTGGTGCCGCGCGCTGTGTCCCCTCGGCGCCTTCCTCGGGGTGCTCTCGCGCTTTTCCTTGTTCGGTATGGAGAAGCGCCACGAAAAATGCACCGACTGCAACATCTGCCTCGTCCACTGCCAGGGCGCCGACAGTCCTCAGGGCGGCGTCAAGCATCGCAAGGACGAGTGCCACCTGTGCTTGAACTGCGAGGCTGCCTGCCCGGAGGACGTGATCAAGTTCCGCTTTCTGCCGAACCTGCGGAGCACGATCCAAAAGCCGGATCTGGAGCGGCGAACGGTGGTTACGGCGGCTGCCGCCGGCGCGGTGGCGCTCCCCGCGATGCGCATCGCGAACTGGCCCGATCGCGCCTACAGCGAGAAGGTGATTCGCCCCCCGGGCGCCGTGGAAGAGCGCGAGTTCTTGGAGCGCTGCATCCGCTGCGCGGAGTGCATGAAGGTGTGCCCGAACAACGCGCTGCACCCCGCGTTCTTCGAGGCCGGCCTCGAGGGGCTGTGGACGCCGATCCTCGTTCCGCGCATCGGCTACTGCGAGTTCTCGTGCGTGCTCTGTGGTCAAGTCTGCCCCACCGGCGCCATCCAGAAGATCGACGAGAAGCAGAAGATGGGAATCGGCCAGAAGCCGATCAGCATCGGGACGGCGATGTACGACCAGGGGCGCTGCCTGCCTTGGGCCATGGCCACGCCCTGCATCGTGTGCGAGGAGTTCTGTCCCACCTCCCCGAAGGCGATCTGGGCCGAGGAGGTGGAAGTTCCGAAGCGCGACGACAAGTACACGCACGAAGGCCAGCACGCGGCGATGCTCACCGTGAAGGTGCAGCGCCCGCACGTCGATCCCTCGCTGTGCATCGGATGCGGGGCGTGCGAAAAGGTCTGCCCGATCGTCGACAAGCCGGCGGTGTACGTCACCAACGCCGGCGAGACCCGCTCGAAGACGAACGTGATCCTGCTCGAAAATACGAGCTACGGGCGAAGCTGACCCCGTGCTTCCGGTGCGAAATCCCTGCGGCCCCGGCGAGGGGCCCCGGGCCCCCCCGCGC
>CAYYWA010000224.1:0-3084 GCA_964475255.1 uncultured Sorangium sp. | reverse complement strand
TGCGTCCCCTGCGCGGCGCGCGGGCCCGCCGCGGCGCGGCGGCGACGCGCGCCGTGGAGCGAGCGGCCGAAACCGGCGACCACGCGCTGGCGCGACGCAATTGTGGCGCCGACCCCCTTGCGCCTCGCGCGCGTGGCTCGTTGAATAGGGGCTCCCATGAGCGAAGGCATCTCTTCCACGCGGGCCACCGCATCCCGCGTGGCCCAGTGGCTCGTCGAGCGGGGCCGTCCCGACGACGCCGTCGCGGTGCTTTCGACGTGGGCCGCGAACGGCCCGAACGACGGGGAGGGACAGGCGCTGCTCGCGGAGGCGCTCCGCATCGACGCGACGGCCGTGGTCGCGCAGCAGGCCTTCGAGCACATGGAGGGTGTGCGCGGCGAGCACACCGCGCTCGTCGAAGCGCGGAAGCGCTTCGATGCGGCCGAGCTCGCCCGTCTCGAGGCGGAGATGCGGCGCCCGTCGTTTCGCCGCGCGCAGATGGGGTTCAACAACAACATCCGCGTCGGCGATCGGGTTTTTCACGTGCAAACGGAGGACTCCGGGCTCGATCAACCGCACGTGATCACGCACCTCTTCGCCGACGGCGGGCGCGTCATCAAGAGCCACAAGCGATCGTACGCGGCGGAGGTTCGTCGGCCGGACATCGCGGAGTACGTGCGCAAGCTCATGAAGGCGCAGCACCTCGAGATGGTGCTCGCGCTGCGCGAGGGGCGCTTCGACGAGGTGATCGCGGGCCGCGCCGTGGGCGGGCTCGAGGTGCTGAAAGAGCCGCCCAACGTCGAGGCGATTCGCAAGCTCGCGAGCCAGAAGAAGCAACGCGCCGAAGCCGCGAGCGCGCCCGTCTCGGTGCGCCCGCCGCCCGTCGCGCCGAAGCCCGCGAGTCCCACGCCGACTCCACGCTTCGCGTTGAACGTGCTGCGGAGCTTGTCCGGAGGACCGGAACGGTATGCGCCCGAAGGCTCCGAGGCGATCATCGGGAGGGCCGGCGAGATCCACCTCGATCGCGAGCGCTTCGCGCACGCGCGCGAGGCGCGCCTCTTCTTCCGCGACGGCCGGCTGTGGCTGGAAGATCTCGAGGGCGGAAACGGCGTGTTCTTGCGGATCCGCTCCCCGGTCGTGCTCGAGTTCGGCGACGAGTTCGTCGTCGGCGATCAACTCCTGCGCATCGAGCGGAACCCCGTCCCTGACGACGGCCCGGACCCCGATCCGACGTACTTCTACTCGTCGCCGAAGTGGCCGTCGTCGTTTCGGCTGAGTCAGATCTTCGAGGGCGGCGCGCTCGGGCACACGGCGATCGCCCGCGGCAACACGCTTCAGGTCGGCTCCGCGATCGGCGACCTCGTGTTCCCCGACGACCCGTTGGTGTCCCACCAGCACTGCTTGATCGAGGAGCAGGCCGGCACGGTGATGCTCACCGATCTCGGCTCCCGCACCGGCGTCTTCATGCGCATTCGCGGCGAGCAGGAGGTCGTGCACGGCGACGAGCTCATGGTCGGTCGCACTCGGCTCGTCGTCGACCTGGGCGGCGCCACGAAGAAGTCGGGCGCGGCCGGTCGCTGAGTCTTCTCGTTCCGCGCACGGTGCCGATCCGCGCCGGCCACAAAAGAGGAAAGGCCGGAGCGCGGAGGCGCCCCGGCCTGCCTGGGCCTGCTGAGCGGGTCAGCGGGCCGTTCGATCTCACATGCCTTCGGCGGGAGCCTCGGCGGGAGCCTCGGCCGGCGCCTCGGCGGGAGCCTCGGCCGGCGCCGCTTCCTCGGCGGGAGCCTCAGCCGGAGCCGCTTCCTCGGCGGCCAGCGGCGCAGCCTCTTCCGTGGCGGCGGAGGGCGACTCGGCCTCGGGGACCTGCTCGCCACCGCAGGCGATCGCGAGAGCACACACCGGAATCAGGGCAACGAACTTACGCATCGACATTTCGGATATCCTCCTGCCGACCGACACCAGGTGTCGCTCGGACCGAATGCCTGACGCGTGGAGAACGCAAACCGGCTCACGCCGGACGCAAGGTCTCGTCGATTTTTTCGAGACAGGGCGGCCGACCGGGTTCGTGGCGCCGCGCAGGGCAGAAAATTTGCAAATCCGTGTCCGATCCGTGAGCCGAACGGCGCGGCTCCCGCGTCCATGCTTCGATCGGCAGGTATTCCTTGGCCCGGCCTCACCTCGACGCCCCGAAGCTCCGCCTGGTCGGCGGGCGCGCCGTTGCGCACCGGACGACCGGACGCGCCGAGCTCGACGCGTTGACGGACGCGCAGCTCGTCGCGTTGGTCGGTGAGCGCGATCGGGAGGCGCTCGAGCACCTCTATCGGCGGCACGCCGGCTTCGCGATGACGCTGGCCGTTCGCATCCAGGGGAGCGCGACGGACGTGGAGGACATCGTCCACGACGCGTTCGTGCGCGCGCACGCGCGGCTCGCCGATCTCCGCGACGGCGCGGCCTTCCGCTCTTGGTTGGGCAGCATCGTCGTGCGCCTCGTGCGCACGCGCCTGCGCCGTCGCGGCTTGCTCGGCGCCCTCGGGCTCGCTGCCCCCGAACCGGTGGATTTGGACGCGGTCGCTTCGCCGGAGGCCGACAGCGAGGCACGCGTGCTGCTCGCGCAAGTCTACGCGCTCTTGCAGACGCTGCCCGCCGACGAGCGCATCGCGTGGACCCTGCGCCACATCGAGAATCATCGGCTCGAGACCGTGGCGGAGCTGTGCGCGTGCTCGCTCGCCACCGCGAAGCGGCGCATCCACCGGGCGCAGCGCTATCTCGAGAGCCACTTCGTGGCTCCCTTCGCCAAGGAAGACGCATGATCGAGGACGAGCTTTCCAGACTGCGGCGCTCGGCGCTGCGCGACTACGAGGGAGACGCTCGGCTCGATCGCGTCTGGCGCCGCCTCGAGGCGGATCTCGGCGCGGAACGCGTGCGTCCGCGCCTCGGTGTCTTGTACGCGCCGGCGCTCGGTGTGGCGCTGTTCGCCCTCGGCGTGCTCGTCGGCCGCTCGATGCCCGCGGCGCCCGCGCCGGCTCCGGTTGCCGTGGCAGAGCCCCCCGCGATCGCGGACGCGCCGCTGGTCCTGCCGCGCCCGGCGGCGGCCGCTCTGCCGAG
>CAYYWA010000223.1:0-9522 GCA_964475255.1 uncultured Sorangium sp. | reverse complement strand
CGCGCCGGCGGCTCCTCCACGCGCGGGGCACCCGTCGCCCACGGGGCCTGCGCGCGCCCACGATGCGACCCAGCCGTCCCCCGTGTGGCAGGGCCCCCCGCCGGGCCCTCCCGCGGTACCCGTGGTCGTCGCTCAGCCGGCGCCTGCGCCCGCGCCGGCTCCGCCTGCTGCGGAATGGCGTGCCGCGCCGCAGCCGCCACGCGGGCCGGACGCGGTGCCGTCGTTCCGTATCGAAGCGGCGCTCGGAGCGCACAGCCCGACCAACTTCTACAAAGGCTTGAGCGGAAACGACGTGATCGAATCCGGGGGGCTCTTCATCGCGACGTATCGAATTCCGCCGGTCGGCACGCAGGTGCTGATGAAGGTCGCGCTGCCGGGCGGCTACGAGTTCGACGCGATCGGCGTCGTGCGGTGGACGCGCGAGGTGCCGGGCTCGGGCGCGGACGTGCCGCCGGGGTTCGGGGCGCAGTTCACGCACATTTCTCCGGAAGCGCGCCAGCTCGTGTACCGCTACGTGCGCAACCGCGAGCCGCTCTTCCACGACGATCAGTAGCGAAGCGATCGCGTACGTCCTCCGGGCGCTCGATGCGGCGGCCCTTGTACAGCTCGTGCCGCCGCAGTAGTGAACCTCTATGCACCGCGTACCCCGGGGCCTCGGCGCTCTCCTCCGCGGCGCTGCCGTCGCGCTCGTGACGAACGCCTGCCTCGTCCCGCCTCCGCCGGAGCGTGCGGCGACGACGGCGCGCGAGCTCAACCTCGCTTCGCGCTTCGGGCGCATCGACGTCGCGGGCAACCTCACCGCCGAGAAGGAGCGCGCGGATTTCCTCTCCCGGCGCGCGAGCTGGGGACGCGACGTGCGCATCGTCGACGTCGAGCTCGCCGGGCTCGAGATGCGCGGCGCAGATCGGGCCGAGGTCCAGGTCGACTACGCCTGGATGCGGATCGACGAGAACGTCGTCCGCACCACCCGCGTCGCTCAGGATTTTCGCGACGCGGGCCGCGGCTTCCAGCTCGTCGCCGAGCGTTGCGTCGCTGGAGACCGCGGCTTGTTCGGAGAGGCTGCGCCCGCGCAGCCGGCGTCCCGCCCTGCCGAACGGCGCGACGTTCAGTTCGAGACCAAGGTCATCCGCTGAACGCCGCCGGCGCGTTCGCTACTTCTTCTTGCTGGGCTTCTTCTTGGATCGCTCGGCGCGCGCCGCCTCCGCGCGCGCCGCGAGACGCGCCTTCTTCTTCCGTTGAGCCTTGCGGCGCGACATCTTCTGCGAGTGACGGCGATCGAACTTTCCCATCGAGAGCGTTACCTCGTGCTGACGCGCCCACGGCCTAGGTGGCGGAGCGCGGCCCGGGGATACTCCGCTTTGCGCGCAAGCGGAAGCGGGAAATCAGATCGCTAGCCGCTCGACACGTCCTCGAGGGCGCGCTCGCGATCGCGAACCTCGAGCCGGTAGCGGCTGTTCACCGTTTCGATGTAGAACACGTCGCGCGACGCGAGCCGGAGCACCCGCTTGACCGGGGTGGTCACGTACTCGTGCATCCCGTCCGAAAACTCGATGACGACCACCGAGCCCTTGCGGGGAGCTCGCACCAACCGGCCAGCCACCGCGCGGGACCCTCGTCCGAGTTTCCTGAGCACGACTTGCACGCGTCTACTCTAGCAATCCGGGTCCCCGAGTCCACCGTGTTCTCCGAGCTGGCCGGTGGGCGGGTTTCCGACACCTGGCCGGCCAGGTGCGCACGAAATTGCGCACGAACCGCGGGCGCAGTCTCTCGTGCGCCGTGGCACGAGGAAGGTGGGTTTCCCCGCGGATCGAAGCCGCCGCGTCGCTCTTCCATCGCGCGTGCAACGCCGCAGCGTGGAATTCTGGCTGACGCCGGAGGTGAGGGTCGAGACCGAAGCGGATTTGCTGACGAATTCGCGTTCGCGCGCGCACCGAAACAGAGCTCCATTGCGAGCACGACTGCGAACGCTGGCGGTGGAAAGCCGCGAGCGCTCGGCCTTTCGCGACGAGGTGGCCCGAAAGCGAGGCTCAGGATGGGGGCATCACGCCCCGGGCGCCTTGCCGCGCGAAATAGGCGCGCAGCATGTCTCGGGCGAGCCCCGGTGCCTTGATGTGCCAGATGGGCGTATTCACGACCAGCACGCTGACGGCAACCTCCGGCGCGCGCGCTGGGGCGAACCCCACGAACCACGTGTAGTGCCGATCCGCCTCGTGGTCGCTCAGGGTTCCGGTCTTGCCGGCGACTTCGATGCCGGGAAGGTACGGGCGACCGCGCTCGTCACGGAACGATCTCCGGGCAGAGCCCGACGCGACCGTCTCGATCATCATCTCCGTGAGCTCCGCTGCCGTCGTGCTCCGGATGGCCCGCCGCAACACGCGCGGCTCCGGCGGCTCCGACCAGACGCGCTCGTCACCGCGGAGCACTCCCGTGACCAGCCGGGGCTCGAGCATGACCCCGCCCCTCGCGATGGTCTGCGCGAGCACGGCTCCCGCGAGCGGCGAGAGCGTCGTGTTCCAGAACCCTGCGGACGTTCGCGCGAACTCGAGCGGCTCCTCCGGAACGTGGATCGCCGAGGGCTCGTTCGGGAGCGGGAAGGGAATGGGCGCACCGAACCCGAGCGCTCCGCCCATCGCCAGGAGGTCCGCGGGCTTGAGATGCTTTTGCGCGAGGCGCGCGAAGACCACGTTGATGCTCTTGCCCATCGCGGTCGCGAGGGTGGCGCAAGCACTGTCGCGCTTCGGGTCGTCGACGAGCTCGCTCGCGACGATGCGGCTGCGGCCTCCGTGGTAGCACTGCTTCGTGGTCGCGCGCAGGCCTGCCTTCTCGACGAGCGCCGCCCCGGTCACGATCTTGAAAATGCTCGCCGCGGGTGCCGTGGCGCGCACGTTGACGTCGTACGGCTCGCCCTCACGGACGAAGCTCGCGTAGGCGAGGAGCTTGCCCGTCTCGATCTCGCTCACGACGATGCCCGCCTCGGGCATGCGATAGCGGGTGAGCAGTGAGCGCGCGGTGCGCTGCAGCGCCGGATCGAGCGCGAGCTCTGCCGCACGGTTCTGCGGGAGGGGCGAGACGAGGCGTTCGCCGCGCTCCTCGATCCGGAGCACGTCGAGGCCCTCGAGGCGCGGCTCGGGCGGCTCGGGTGGTTTCGGCGGGACGGAGGCGCTCGGCGCGGGCGCGAGCTTCTGTACCGGCTGCTCGGCGGAATCCGCCGAGCGCAGGCTGTGGAGCACGGGAACCAGCGCGAGCGCGATCCCAGCCGCCGCGCTCACCAGCGTCCAGCGCCCGAGGGGTGCCATCTCCTGGTCGGCTGTTATCGACGTCCGCGGCGGATGGCCAACAAAATCGGATCGGTCGCGGCGCGTTCCCTCCCCCGGCCCAGCTCACCGCGGAGATTTGGCGCTCGCCGCGCGCTTGCGCGCTGCACCGTGACGCGGGGTGGGCGCGTCGAGCGGCAAGAGCTGCAGGCTCGCGAGCACCACGCGCTCGCTCGGCTCCGACTGCGCGATGATGCTGCGCACCTGTCGGAAGTAGGCCCGATAGAGGTCCTGGATGCGCCGCAGGTCGGCCTCCGAGACCGCGAACACGTTGTACGAGAAGATGCCGTCGGCGCCGTCGCTCAGCCGTTCGAGCGCGACGTTCGCCCACCACCGCTTCACGCGGAGCTCGGCAGCCGGATCGCGCCGTGTGTCGAGCGCGAGCACTTCGCGGAGCTTGAGCGCGCCGTCGCACTCGAGGATCTGCCCCGTGCGCACCAGCAGATCGAGGCAGCGCCGCTCTTCCTCCAAGGGAATGCCGATCCGCTTCGCGATCCATCCGGGCTCGTGCCGCGACAAGCCGGCGTAGTCGGTGAGCTCGAGCGTGCGCAGCACTGCTTGCGTCCACGGCACGTCGTAGGCCGCGCGGCGCGCGGCCTCGAGCTCTGCCCAGCGCTGCGCGACCGACGGCAAGGCCGAAGGATCGGTGAACGCGGCGATGAACTCGAGCAGGCGCAGCGAGCCCTTCTCGATGAGCAGAAAGAACTCGGAGAGCTTGGGCTCCGCGGCGCCCGAGAGCCAGCGCGCCACCGCGAAGCGGCTGCGCCCCGCGGCCCGCGCGAGATCGACGATCGACGTGCGCCCGCGCAGATCGTCGAGCAACGCGGCGACGCCGTCACGACCGATGGGATCGACGCGCTCGAGCCAGCTCGGTGTCGTTCGATAAAAGTCGCGGAGCGCCCCCGGCACGTCGATGCCCGTGCGCGCGGCCATGCGAAGCGCGTCCGCTGCTGTGGGAGCATTGCGCCCCGACTCCCACGCGTAGACGACGTTGGTGCGGTACCCGAGCCGCCGACTCAAGGCCGCCTGCGAGCGCCGTCCGCGCAGGGCACGCACGAATTCTCGGGCGATTCGGGAGTAGTCGTACGGCATATACTGTTAATTCGCACATAGAGGGGCTGTCTGCCCAGAGTAAATGTGCGGAACAGCACTGGTCATCGTGAGCGGGACCAGGCATTCTCCGGGTGGACACGGAGACCACGGTGCTCGTTCTCTCGCAGAAGCTCCGCTCGCTCGCCGCCCGCTGCGGCGCGCTCGCGCTCTTTGCCCTGACCGGGTGCATGATCGGCGGGCAGACGGGTGGGGAGATCGACGAGAAACCCAGCGTCCCCGGAGAAGACGCGAGCTCCGGTCCCTGCGAGGTCGTCCGGTCACCGGTTCCGCGTGAGGATCGGTCGCTCGGGTTCTCCGCGGACGACGTGCTCGCCATCGCCGAAGGGGCGTTCGAGACGGAGATCGCTTGGGCCCCCGAGTCGCCGCTGGTCACGTTCGGTCCGGAGACGGGAACCCAGCCGTTCACGCTCGAGCTTTCGTTCACGGGGGACGTGCAGCGCGTGCGCTGGGTGCCGAAGATGCAAGGCGCGGGGACCGCGGACGCGAGCGCCGCCCAGTGCCCGCCCGAGGCGCTCGAGCTCTCCGTTTCCGTGCGCATGACGAGCGGGGGCGGCGCGCTCGACGAGACGTTCTCGGCGTCGATCGCGGCGACGGGCGCCGAGCTCGTGACGCTCCGCCACACCCTCCCGCTCGCTTCGCTGAATGGCTCGTTCGCGGTCACGCCGCGCAGCCCCGAGACGCAGCCGCGCACCCTCGTCGTCACCGCGCGCTTCTCCGAGTACGGAGTGGTCGGTGAGCTGAAAGGCGAAGTCGACATCGGGGCGGCGGGCGGAACGACCGCTGGTCGCGGGAGCGTCGATTTCGGCTCCTTCCCACCCGAGAACCACTGCGGTCCGGACGGCTTCGTCGTCCCGCTCGAGACGCGGCTCGGGGGCGCGAGCGCCGCCGAGGCTTTGTCGCTCGTCGCCGACGCATTCCCGGCGCCGCTCTCGTGGTCGTCCGGCGGGGTGACCACGGTCTCGTTCGACGCGACCCCCGCGGAGCTCGCCTGCCTCGAGCTCCGGCCTCCCGAGGCGGCGCGGTTGTTCGTGCCGTTCTCTGCCCGCGTGTCGACGGCAGACGAGCGAATCGACGCCACCGTCTCGGGTCAGATCGATACCGGGCTCGACACGAACGGCGCGAGCGCGCGGCTCCAGGCAGGTCGCGCCTGCGACGATGCCGAGCTGGTCTCGTGCGGCATCGCCGGATTCGAGCGCGACGGCTACGCGGGCTACGGCGTCACCATGAAGGTCGACGTGCGCGCTTTGGCGAACGCATCGGAGCCGAGCGGCGAGCTCGTCGTCTTTGCCCGCCCGCCGATCGATTGCGAGCCGAGCGCGAACGCGGCGTGTCCGAGCCGCGGCTCCGAAGCGCTCGAGAGCGGCCGAATTGGAGAGGACTAACCCGCGAGCGTGCTCGCGTATGGGAATGGCGGATCAGGAGGAAGCACGATGAGTCGAATCAAACGAAGCTTGTGGCTTTTGGGAGCGCCGTGGCTCGTGGTCGCCGCGCTGGGCACGCCGGGAACGGCCAACGCGCAGGAAGCCTGCGGTGACGACACGTGTCCGAAGGGGTTCACGTGTACGACCGTGCCCGTGGGCTGTCCGCTGATCGACTGCCAATCGCCCGAGGGGTGCGACGATACGTGCACGCCTTCCGAACGCGCGACGTGCGTTCCCGAGCCGTGCTCGAGCGATGCGGACTGCGCCGAAGACATGGTGTGCATCACGCGGGAGATTCCCTGTACGAACGCGGTGCCCGCGTGCCCGCCCGACGGGCCCTGTCCCGAGCCCGCGAACCTGGAATGCACGCCGAACACGACGAGCCAGTGCGTGCCGCGCTGGACCTTGCCGTGCTCGGACGACGCGGATTGCGGGGAGGGCTTCACCTGCGAAGAGCTCGAGTCGTGCAGCTGCGGCGGGAGCTCCGGCGTGCCGACACCCTTGCCCTCGCCGGAATCCGGCGCCTCGCCGGCCAATGGCGGAGGGACGGACGCGGTGCCCGATCCGGCGTTCGCGCCGGCCCCCCCAGCGGACGGTGAGCGCGTTCCGCCGGAAGACGGCGCGTCCGATCCGATCTGCGAGTGCGTCCCGTCCGGCGAAAAGTCCTGCAGGGTGATCGAGCAGGCCTGCACCGCGGATGCGGACTGCCCGAGCGGCTGGACGTGCGCCGACAACCCGGAGGGTGTGTGCTGGTCACGGCCCGGCGGGGATACGGGCTGCACGCCTGCCGACCCGGCGAAGATCTGTTTCCCGCCCTACGCGAACGTGGGCCGCGACGGTGGGGGAGGCGTCTCCCTGGATGAAAGCGCCGGCCCGGGTGTTCCCGGAACCACCGCCGGAAATGCGGCCCCGCCGCGTGCGCCCGGCGAGTTTGGCACGACCTCGCGCGCGGCGGGCTGCTCGATGGCGCCCGCTTCGCAGAGCGGCGGCGGCCATGCGCTCGTCGCGCTGTTCGGCGTCGCGCTGTCCGCGAGTCTGCTGCGTCGCCGACGCCGCGCCTGAGCGGACAGAGCGCCGCCGAGCACTCCGGTCACGGAGGTTCCTCCGGCCCGTCCGCGTGATGGGCCGGAGAAATCGCCGGCGCGCGCGGCGTCCGCGGGAGCGCGCCCCTTGTCGCCGGGGCGGGGCTATGTTCTGAGGAGCGGGTCATGGCCCGCTTCCCCGATCGGGGGCCAGCAGCAATCGCGCCACGCCTGGCCTCGGTCTCCCCGCTTCTTGACGACTCCACCGCGCTCGCCGAGAGCGCTCCGCCGCGGCGCGCGCCGCGCTGAAGAGCGAATTCGCTGCCCATGCTCGGTAAATTCGCTCGCGGTGTCCTGCCCGCCCTGTTCCTCGTGCTCACCGTTTTCGGGTGTGAGAGCGACGGGTGCGAGGAAGGGGAGCTCTGTGAATGTCGGGACGGCCAGGAGTGCTATCTCGGCTGCGACGGGGGAGACTGCGATCAGTACTGCCACCACATGCAGCGCTGCGGCGGGGTGTGTGAGGACGGCGGCTGCTCCTTTCGCTGCCACGACATGAATCACTGCTCGTCCGCGTGCGGCAACGCGTGCGTGATCGACTGTCACAACGTCAATTCGTGCGGCGGCTTGTGCGGCGCGGGGTGCCAGTACCAGTGCCGCTCGACGGATCGGTGTGGGGTCGAGGTCGGTCCGGGGAGCGAGGTGCTTTGCGAGAGCGTGGCGAGCTGCGAGGTCGTCTGCAGGGGCTCGTGCCGTGTCACCTGTCGCGACGTCGCCCGCTGCGACGTGACGTGTGAAGGCGGCGGCGACTCGATCGCTTGCGCCGACGGGAGGGCCTGTGGGAGCTGCTGAACGAGCGAGCCGTCGTCTCGCAACGCTCGCCATCGGGCTCGCCGCGGTTTTTGCGGCGAGCGCCGCGACGGCCCAGAGCACCATCAAACGTCCCGGGGCGCGACCCTCGTATGCCGTGGAGCTCGAGCCGCACGCGTTGATCGGTCCTTTCGATCCGCCCGGACCGGGCGACGAGGCGGGGTTCGGTCTCGGCATGCGGGCCACGTTCGACCTCGTGCCGGACGGCTTCATTCGCCCGATCAACGACTCCGTCGGCATCGGCGTCGGGCTCGACGTGCTCGGCTACGACGGCCAGCGGCGCGGCGACTGCGAGCGCTTCGTGTCCGGCCCGAACGGCACCCTGATCTGCACGGAAGTGAGCGGAACGGGGGACCCCATCTACGTCCTGTTGCCGGTGGTGATGCAGTGGAACTTCTGGCTCACCCGGAACTGGTCCGTTTTCGGGGAGCCGGGGCTCTTGTTCCACGTGGCCGAAGGCGATTTCGGCGTCTCGCCGCTCGTGCTGTACGCGGGCGGGCGCTTCCACTTCTCGAACGAAGTCGCGCTCACGCTGCGCATCGGGTATCCGACGTTCTCGCTCGGCGTGTCGTTCCTGTTGTGAGCGCTCACTCTCCTTCGGCGAGCGCCCAGCGGTAGGTCGCGTCGAGCCGTTCGCCCACGGCGCCCTCGTCGGTGTGGCCACCGCCGGGCACGTGCTCGACGCGCGCCGACACACCGGCCTTTTCGAGCAACGCCGCGCTCTTTTCGGCGCGCCGTTTGCAGCCAGTGTTGCCGCACACGAAGAGCACGCGTCGTCCGCCGCTCTTCGAGTACTTGCGTGCGCTGGCGAGCGACCACTCCGAGGTGCCGCCCTCGGTGAGGATCAGGGCCGGGAAACGCGCGCCGTGCTCCGCGACGAAGAGCGCCCCCATGCTCGCGCCTTGCGAGTACCCGGTGTAGAGCGCTCCACCCGGAGCGACACGCGCGCCCAGCTCGCGCTCGAGCGCGGACACCGCCGCGAGCACCTCGGCGCCGAGCGCGTAGTGATCGGGGTAGTAGTAGCCCCAGTTCTTCCGTTTCGAGAGCGCCTTCCCGCGTGGGCAGAGGACGATGCGCTGTCCGCGCACCCGCTCCGCCCAGCTCCGACACGTCCACTCGGGATCACCGCCCGCGCCGTGCGCCGCAACGACGAGCGGCAGCGGGTGCGCACGATCGGGGAGCGCGACGACGGCATCGAGAAAACCGTCCACCACGAGCGGGCGGAGCTCGATGCGCGGTATCTCGTCCGCGCTTTTCGGGGACGCCGTTGCCCCGGGCTCGGAAGGAGTGCGGTGAGGCAACGCGCGGGCGCTGGCCGTCGCCGCCGCGACCCCCCCCGGGGGGGGGGGCGCGGGGGGGGCGGGGGGGCGTGGGGGGGCCCCCGCCCGGCCACCGCGGCCGGACGTCGAACCGAGTCTCATCCCGAACGCGACCCCGAGTATGCCTCGTCCCGCGCGCGCGAAGCCGTGCTACTCGCAATACGAGGACTCCGTGGGTTCGATTCGGCGCTGGCTCGCTCTCGGGATGACGGGGATGCTGATCGCCGGGTCCGCCTGCGATCGCAAGAAGCGGGCCGAAACGACGGCCGCGACCGCCTCAGCGCCGGCGCTCCTTCCCCGCGCGGTCGATCCGGTGCTGCACGCCGAGCTCGTCGGGCTCGTCTCGCGCTGCCGGTTCGAGCTCGCTGCCAATCGCGTGTCGTGCCCCGGAGACGAGGCCCGAGCGCTGAGCGCGCACTACACGACCCGACGGCGTCCCCGCGTCGGCGCGGTGCAGACCTTCACC
>CAYYWA010000222.1:0-9531 GCA_964475255.1 uncultured Sorangium sp. | reverse complement strand
GGCTCGCCGAGGCTCGGCGCGCGTTCGCCGCGGGCGCGATCAGCGACTCGACCGGGGGCCGCGACGACGTCGGGCGCGCCACGGGCGCCTCCGACGTCGGCCGCGAGGGACGCGTCGAATCCCCGACGGCGGTGCGCAGATCCGCGGCGAGACGCGCGAGCGCGAGCGCGCGGGCGTCGTTGCCGTCCTCCTCGGCGGCGTCCGCGCCGCGCTGCAGCCAGCGCACGGCCTCGCCGATGTCGCCCTTCGCCCAGAGCGCGTTCGCCGTTTCGAGACAGGCGGTCACCCGTTCGCCGTCGGTCGACTCGGGTTGGGGCAACGGGCTGGAAAGCGTGTTGGGGGCTCCGGACACCATCGTGACGCTCCTCGACTTCAAGTCCCTAGATTGCCGAGCAGGCGCTCGGCGTCGGAGTTTTGCGGATCGACGGCGAGGGCTTGGAGAGCCATTCGCCGAGCCATCGTGATTTGTCCTCGATCGTGCTCGAGGCACGCAAGCCGGAAGTAGGCGGTCCCCGTCCGGGTCCGCGCGTTCCGGTCGGAGCCGTGATCCCGCAGCGCGACGAAGGTGCGCAGCGCCAACAGCGCGGCCTCCACTTCGTCGAGGTCCGCCGCGAGGAGCCCGAGCTGGAACGCCGTGTCGGGGTCGGTGCGATCGAGCTGATGCGCGGTGGTGAGGGCCTGGTGCGCCTCGACGAGGTCGTCGTCCCCCAGGTGGAGCTCCGCGAGCTCGCGATACACGCGGGCCAACAGGCGCCCGCGGGGCCGCGACTCGCGATTGAGGATGCCGCGCACCACCGCGAGGGCTTCCTGCTTGCGCCCGGTCGTTCGGAGCAGTCGGGACGAGAGGAGCAGCGCGTCGAGGTGTTCCGTGCCGTTGGCCGTCAGTCCCTCGAGCGCCGCGAGGGCGTCCGTGATCTTCCCTTCCTCGGCGAGCAGCTCCGCGGCGCGGTGAACGAGCGCGGGCCGCTCTGCGGCGTCGGCGCGCTCCGCCTCGGTCAGGAGCAGCCGCGCGTGGCGCTCCCGCTGCCCGCTCGCTTCGTAGAGCTTCTTGAGCTCGCGCCGAAGCTCGGGGGTCTCCGGCGCCTGGAGGAACGCCGCCTCGAGATCGGCGAGCACCTCGAGCGGCGTGCCGGCCTTCTCGGCCGCTCGCGCGAGCGCGAGGGTCGCCGCGATGCGCCCCGGTCCGTCCGGTTCCAGCCGAACCACGCGACGATACGTGGCGATCGCCGCTCCGTACGCGCGCTTGCGAACCTGAAGCTCGGCGAGCCGCTTCAGCGTCGGGACGTGCTCGGGCGAGCGCTCGATCCGGTGCTCCGCCACTTCGCGCGCGTCGTCCACGCGGTCCGCGGCGAGGAAGCGATCGATCGCGACGAGCGCCCACCGCTCCGAGTCCTCCCAGAGGCGCGTCCGTTCGAGCGCGGAGAGGATCTCTTCGTGCGCATCGCCGTACGCTTCGTCGAGCTGGAGCAGCTCCTCGAGCGCGGCTTCGACGCGCCCGGCGGCCTCGAGCGTCGCGGCCCGGCGCCGGCGCACTGCGCGCTCCGGCGCGACGCGCATGCCGAGCGTGTCGAGCAGCTCGAGCGCTCGATCGGGCGAGCCGGAGCGCAAGTAGGCATCCGCGAGGCGAAGCACGAGCTCCGGCGCGCACGCGTGCTCGAGCGCGCGCTCCAGCACCGCGACGGCGGCAGGGTAGTCCTCGCGCTCTTCGAGGAGCTCGAGGAGCCGCTCCCGCACGTCCTCGCGCTCTGGCGCCGCGAAGAACGTCCGAGTGAGGCCCCGCTCGACGCGCGCCGCGTCGCCGAGCGCCTCCCCGAGGGAGACCAGGCGCAGCGCGAGCCCGGCGGCTCGATCGGGGCTCTCGACCTCGAGCAGCGCTTCGATGGCGTCCGCGATCTCGAGCTCGGAGGAGTCCTGGCGCTCGAGCAGGCGCAGCACCGCGCGGCGAGCCTTCACCCGGAGCGCGCCATCGTCGGCGAGCGCTCGGTACTCGTCGAGCGCGCGATCGAGGTGCCCCGTGCGCTCGAGCACCGCCGCCATGCACCAGGCGAGCTCGCGATCGTGCTCCGCGTCGCCGGCTTCTGCCGCCGCGATCCGCCGGTTGCCGAGCGTGAGCACGAGCTCTTCGATGCGCTCGCTGCTCTCCGGCAGATCGGCGAGCACGGTCGCGGCCGCGACGACGGCGACGCCGCGCTCGAGGAGCGACCAGAGGCGCTCGATCCCCGCGCTTCGTCGCTCGGGCAGCTCGAGCAAGCGGAGGCAGAGCCGAAGCTCGAGCTCGCTTCGAAGCGTTTCGCTCGGGGTCGCTCGCTCGAGGGCGGAAGCGAGCGTCGACACGGCGGACTCCGCCTGTCCGAGCGCGTCGTAGACACCGAGCATGCGCGCGAACGTCTCGCGCGCGTCGGGCGCGGCGAAGTCGAGCTCCCGCGCGACGCGCTCCGCGAGGCCTCGCGCTTGCTCGACGAAATCGCTCGGGGGCGCCTCGCCCCCGGCGTTCGCCGCGAGCCAGTCCGCGGCGGCTTCGAGCGCCTGCGCCGGGTCCGACGCGCGATCGAGCCGCGCGCGGATCGCCTGCTTAAAGAGCTCGACCCGTCCGCGCCGGGCGAGCCCGTGCTCGAGCGCTCGCGCTTCGTACTCGCTGCCGAGCGCTGCATCGAAGGCCCACGCGACGTGGTCCTCGGCGCGTTCGGGCTCACCACGCTCCGCGCAGATCGCGCTCAAGCGGAGGTAGAGCTCGGCGCGCCCGACGATGCTCTTCGCTTCCGTCGAGTGGTGGACCAGCATCAGCAGCGCGCGATAGCTCTGCTCCGCGCGCTCCGCGTCCCCCGCGGCGTGGGCGAGCTCGCCGAGCGCTTCGAGCAGGGCCGGGTGACCCGGGTGCCGCTCGACGGCGGCCTTGAGCTCCGCGAGCGCCTCGTCGCTTCGCCCCGCGTTGCGGAGCACCTCTCCGAGCCGGAGGTGGACCGCGGCGCTCTCCCTCGGTCGCCGCCCGCCGAAGTGGCGGAGCTGGCCGCGCAGGACCTGCTCGGCGAGCTCGGAACGGCCGCGCCGCTCGAGATCCCCGACGAGCCCGAGCGCGAAGCTCGGGTCGTCCGAGAACAAGCTCGGGTTTTTGCACAGGAGCTCGGCGGCGGACTCGAGAGCCCCGGCGCGCACGTAGGCGGAGAGCGCGGCGCCGAGATCGTGCGTGTGCTCCGCGTGGATCTCGGCGAGCCGAGTGAACAGCGAGAGCCGCGCCTGCCCGGACTCGGCCTCTTCGGCGATCAGCGTGGCGAGCTCGTGGAAGCGCCCTCGGCTCTCGAACAGGCGCGCCAGCATTTCGAACGTCTCCGGATCCCGGCCGTATCGTTCGCGAATGCGGCGGCAGACCTCGATGGCCTTCTCGGGCTCATCGAGCCGCTCCGCCCTCAGCCGGGCGGCGGCGACGAGGTCGTCGCGCGCGGACGGGTGCTCGGGGTCGAGCTCCGCACGCCGCGTGAGCGCCCGGGCGAGGGTCTCGGGATCGTCGGCGCGCCCGAGGGCGCGGATCCATCCGTCGAGCAGCGTTCGATCCGTCGGGTGGGTCTCGAGCACGAGCGTGTACGCGCGCGCCGCGCGCCGCGCATCGTCGAGCTCCTCGAGCGCCACGCGCGCCGCTTCCACGAGCACTTCACGGCGGACCTGCGCGCTCGCTTCGAGCTCCGCGATCCGCTCCAGGACCGCACAGCGCTCGAGCGGTCGATCGCTCTCGGCGAACAGGCGCTCGAGGGCGCGCGCGGCGTCCAAGCGATGCGCGAGCTTCTTGCAGTCCTCGAGACACCGCTCGTAGAGCTCGAGCGCGCGCTCGGTTCGGCCCAGCCCGAGCTCGATCCGCGCGGCGTCCGTCAAGAGCTCGAAGCGCGTGTCCTCGTCCGCGGCGCGCCCCGCGGCGCGCACCTCGATCTCGGCGAGGTCCCCCATCCGGTCGAGCTCCACGGCGAGATCGGCGAGGCGCGAGCGATGCTCCGCGCTCGCCGGCTCGAGCTCGAGCAGATCGCCCCGGCACTCGAAGCAGCCGGCGGCGTCACCGAGCGCCTCACGCAGCTCGTTGAGCTCGGTCAACAGCTGAATGCGCTCGCGGCGCTCGGCGACGGTCGAGAGCTCGTCGGCGAGCACGCGCGCGGCATCCGCGAGCCGCCCGAGTCGGGCGTACTCGCGACGCAAGAGGCTCGCGGCGTGGCGCGCTACGAGCCGCTGTTCCTGCACGGCCTCGGGAGGGCTGTCGTCCGGAACCTCGAACGCGAACACGCGCTCGAGCAGCGCGAGCGTCGTCTCTCCCGACTCCCCGGTACGGAGCAGCGCTTCGATCACCGAGAGCGCGGCGGCGCCGTTGCAGAGGTCGAGCCACAGCCCCGCGATGCGCTCGCGCACGCGCGCGAGCTCGGGCCCCGAGAGCGCTTCGGCGCGGCGCGACAGGTGCTCGATCAAACGCTCGGGCTTCTTGTGCCGCTCGTACAGGCGCTCGAGCGCGACGTCCACGCGGGCGTCGCGCGGCTTCTCCGCGAAGTATCGCTCCCAGTAGGCGAGCGCGCGCTCCGCGTCGCCCGCCACGTCGCGAGCGGCGATCGCCGCCTCGTCGAGCAAGGCGGCTCGGAGCTCGTCGTCGCGCTCCGCTTCGATCCTCCGATCGTAGAGCGGGAACAAAGTTTCGAAGCGTCCTTCGATGCTGAGCGCGAGCTTGACGCGATCGAACGCCCAGCGCGCTTCGGGAGACACCTCGAGCACGCGCAAAAGGCTCGTCGTCAGCGCTCGCGGATCGCCGAGCTCCTGATCCACGAAGCGCGTCAACCGCTCGGCGAGCCCGGTGACGGCCTCCGCTTGCTCTTCTCGCTTCAGCGCGCGTTCGTACGCGCGCACGGCAGCGAGCGGCTCCTCGGCTGCGATCGCCGTCGACTCGACGAGGCTCCACGCCGATTCGTCCGTGGTCAGGAAGTCACCCGAGCGCTCGAGCAGCAGGAGCAGCTCGGGTGCCTCGAGCGCCTTCAGCTCCGCGAGGTGGGTCGACCAGGCCCCGACATTTCCTGCGGCGAGCTCGAGCCGCGCGAGCTCGGCGCGCACCGCCGCGCGCGCGGCGGCCTCGCGGAACGCCGAAGCGCGCTCGGCGAGCGCGCGGTAGAGGCCGACGGGATCCGCCGCTCGCTCCTCGAGCGCAGCGCCCGCCCTGAGGGCGAGCTCGCGCGCGATCTCGGGCTCGAGACCCTCCTGGCAGAGCGCGCCGGAGAGCGCTTCGCCGAGCTCGGCCTTCTCGAGGGGCGCGTCGAGCAGGCGCTCGAGCCACTTCGGGGCACCGCCCGGCCACTCCACGGCGGTGCGCCGGAACAGGCGCACCGAGAGCTCGCGACGCAGAGAGTCCGGAAGTGGTTCTGCATCGTACGAGGCGCCGAGCTGAACCCAGAGCGCGATGCGCTCGTCGACGTCCGGAGCCAAATCTGCGCGCTGCTCGAGCTCGAGGAGCCGAGTGGCGAGCGCTCCCGAGTGCGTTCCGCTCGTCGGGTCGAGCGGGGCGCCGTTCTCGTCGGCCGCGTTCGGCTTCGATTCCAGCGTCGAAGGGGCAGCGTCGCTCATCGCGTCTCCCGGCCTGGCTCGTGCGACTGCTCGCTCCCGCAAGCGGTGCCGGCCGGCAGGACTGACGGGACAAGCGCGCTCTTCTCCATCGTGAGTTCCTTGCGACGCAGCATAGCGACGGCGTTCACCGCTCGCACGCGCAAAGACGCAAAAAGACGCTCACTGCGCGATGGACTCACGACGCATCGTTTCGATGCGCGGGATTCACCATCAAGAAATATTTACCGAATGGACCGATTCGAGTGCTCGGCGTTGAGCACGCGAGAGATTCTGAAACCGACCCTCGATGGTGAAGCGGGGAGCCGCGTCGACCTCGATTCTGCGGCAGCTCCTGACCTTCACTCTCGCGGGTTCACCGGCCACGCGCACCTCGAGGATCGAGCCGGGCGGGGCCGCGCGCTCGACTTCGAGCGTCACGAGCTCCCCTGAAAACGTGACGAGCGTCGCGGAACGTCCGTTCACGAGTTCGAGGGTCGCGCTCATCCGGCGCTCCTTCCGCGACGCATCGCCGCTCGCGCCTCGCGATCCGCTTCACGGGTCTTGATCGCCTGGCGCTTGTCGTGCTTCTTCTTGCCGCGCGCGACGGCGACTTCGAGCTTTGCGCGGTTGTTCTTGAAGTAACACTTCGTCGCGATGAGCGTCATGCCGTCACGCTCGCGCAGCCCGCGCAGCCGCTCGAGCTGCTCGCGGCGCAAGAGGAGCTTGCGCGGCCGCTCGTCGTCGTGGCCGAACGCCGCGTGCTGGAGGCGCGGAATGCGCATGCTCTTCACCCAGGCCTCGCCGCGGCGGTCGATGTCGATCCACGCGTCCGTGAGGTCGGCGGAGTGCGTGCGGAGCGAGCGCACCTCACTGCCGATGAGAGCGAGACCCGCTTCGAGCGTGTCTTCGATTTCGTAGTCGAAAAAGGCGCGGCGATTCTTCGAGACGAGGCCGTCGCCCGTCTGTACCGCACCCTTGCCGCGGGCCATGGCGGCTCCACTATGGCCCGCGCTGGGGAGCGCGCAACTCGGGAGGGCTCGGTCGTGTTGCCCAAGGGGCTCGCGTGGTGTCGTCCTGGCAAGACGGGCAGGTCGTTCCGCGCGCATTTCTCGGCCGGAGTGCTGGCCGGTCGTCCCACACGCGGTAGTAAAGCCCCGGACGCCTGGACCGTGCGCGTCCGTTCGCGATGCTGCCCACCGAGCTTCACGGGGCTTCGACCCACAATCTGAAGGACGTTTCGCTCTCCCTCCGGCCGGGCGAGCTCGTCGTCGTCACCGGTGTTTCCGGCGCGGGCAAGAGCAGCCTCGCCATGGACACGCTGTACGCCGAGGGCCAGCGCCGGTTCGTCGAGAGCTTCAGCCCGTACGCGCGGCAGTTCCTCGAGCGCCTCGAGCGGCCTCCCGTCCACGCGCTCGAGCCCGTGCCCGCCGCCATCGCGGTGGATCGGCGCGCCCCGGTGAAGAGCTCGCGCTCCACCGTCGCGACGATGGCCGACCTCGAGCCGTACCTCGCGGCGCTCTTCGTGCGCGAGGCGCGCCCGGTCTGTCCCGAGCACGGTGTGGAAGGCGTGCCGCTGGACCCGCGCTCGGCGGCCCAGCGCGTGGAGGCGCGCCTCGGGAGCGAACGGGCGCTCGTCACGTACCCGCTCGCCGTCGACGGACCGGAGAAGTACCTCGAGCTCCGCGATTCGCTGTCCCGAGACGGAATTCGACGGCTGCTCGTCGGCGACGCCGTGCGCGACATCGACTCGGTGGCCCCGTCGGCGGCGCTCGAGGCCGGCGCGCGGCTGCGGGTCGTGCTCGATCGCGTGCGCGCGAACGACACGAGTCGGCTCGCGCAGAGCATCGAGAGCGCCTGGGCGCGCAGCTACGGCACGGCGGTCGTGCAGGGCGAGGCCGGCGAAGCCGCGACGCTCGTGCTGCGGCGCGGGCTCGGCTGCCCGACGTGCGGTCGCGCCCTGCCCGACCCGCGACCGGGCCTCTTCTCGTACGAGTCGCCGATCGGGGCGTGCCCCGCCTGTCGTGGGTTCGGGCGGACGCTCGGCGTGGACCTCGCCAAGGTGATCCCCGATCCCGAGCGGTCGCTCGCGAAGGGCGCCATCCGCCCGTGGCGGGGCGCCTCCACCCGCTGGGAGCGCGCGGAGCTCCAGAAGCTCTGCGCTCGCCACGGTATTCGCACCGACGTCCCGTTCGGCCGCCTGCGCGCGGCGGAGCGAAAGCTCGTGCTCGAGGGCGACGGGAGCTGGGACGACGGGCTCTTTCCGGGGGTGCTCGGCTGGTTTCGTTGGCTCGAAACCAAGACGTACAAGCTGCACGTCCGCGTGCTGCTCGCGCGCTACCGCTCGTACGATCCGTGCAGCGCCTGCGGCGGGCGTCGACTGAACCAGGACGCGCTCGCGTTCCGTGTGGGCGGCCTCGACATCGCCGCGTTCCACGCGCTCGAGATCAAGGAGGCACGCAAGCGCCTCGCGGAGCTCGAGACGCGCACCGGCCAAGGTGCGCTCGCGCGCCGCGAGCTCGAGACGCGGCTCGAGTATCTCGAGCGGGTCGGGCTCGGGTATCTCACGCTCGATCGCCAGGCGCGCACGCTGTCGGGCGGCGAAGCGCAGCGCGTGACGCTCACCGCCGCGCTCGGGACCTCCCTGAACAACGCGCTCTTCGTGCTCGACGAGCCCACCGTCGGCCTCCACCCCGCCGACGTCGCGCCGCTCGTGGCGTTGCTTCGCGAGCTCGCGCGTCGGGACAACGTGGTGCTCGTCGTCGAGCACGATCCCACGATCATCGCCGGCGCCGATCGCGTGGTCGAGCTCGGCCCCGGTGCCGGCGCCGCGGGCGGGAGCATCGTGGCGGACGCGCCCCCCGATGCGCTGCGTTCGTCCGACGGGGCAACGGCGCGAGCGCTCCGCGGCCCCTCGCCGAAGCGGAGCGCTCGGCGCGAGCCGAGCGGTTTTCTCACGGTGCGGGGCGCGCGCGAGCACAACCTCGCGGGCATCGACGTCGCGATCCCGCTCGGTGTCGTCTGCGCCATCACCGGCCCGAGCGGCTCGGGCAAGAGCACCCTCGCGGTGGACACGCTGTACCGCGCGCTCGCACGGCGCCTCGGCGACGGCGACGTGGAGACGCCCGGCGCGCACGACTCCATCGAAGGCGACGCCGAGCTCCGTCGCGTGGCGCTCGTGGATCAGGGGCCGCTCGGTCGGACCTCGCGCGGCAACGCCGCGACGTACACGAAGGCCTGGGACGCGATCCGCGCGCTGTACGCGCGCGAGCCGATGGCCACGGCGCGCGGCCTCACGCCGGCGTCGTTCTCGTTCAACGTCGAAGGCGGGCGCTGCGAAGCGTGCGCCGGAGAAGGCGCCGAGACCGTCGAGATGCAGTTTCTCGCCGACGTGCGGCTCGTCTGCCCCGTGTGCCGCGGGCGGCGCTTCAAGGACGAGGTGCTCGAGGTCGAGCATCGCGGCGTGAGCATCGCCGGAGTGCTGGAGATGACCGTCGAGGAGGCGCTCGAGCACTTCAAGCAGGAGCCCGCCATCCTGCGCGGCCTCGGTCCCGTCGCGCTGCTCGGGCTCGGCTACCTGCGGCTCGGCCAGCCGCTCTCGACGCTCTCCGGCGGGGAAGCGCAGCGGCTCAAGCTCTCGCGCGCGCTCTCCGAGACGGCGCGCGGCACCCTCTTCGTGCTCGACGAGCCGAGCGCGGGCCTGCACGCCGACGAGGTCGAGCGCGTCGTCGAGGCGTGCGACCGCATCGTGGAGGGCGGGGGCACCGTGGTCGTCGTCGAGCACGATCTCGAGCTCATCGCCCGCGCCGACTACGTGATCGAGCTCGGGCCGGGCTCCGGCGCGAACGGCGGGCGCGTCACCGCCGAAGGGCCGCCCGAGGCCATCGCGCGCACCGACACGCAGACGGGGCGCTGCCTCGCGGCGCGGATCGCGTCGCGGCGCTCCGCGTCGCGGCCCCCGCGCGCCGCGAGCGC
>CAYYWA010000221.1:4776-9580 GCA_964475255.1 uncultured Sorangium sp. | reverse complement strand
CCCGATGGGGCCGCCGGTGCTCATCGGCGGTCCACCGACGATCTCGCTGATGGCGTTGGGTTTCCGTGCGGGCCTCGCGGGTCTCGGCAAGCTCGGGGGGATGATCCGGCGTGCTCAGCGCGGCGCCGGGCGTTTCGGCCGGGCGATGCGCGCCATCACCGCGCGGGCCCGGCGCGCTGGCGATGCGCTCGCGGACGCGCTGCGCCTCGGTCCGCGCGGGCGCAACCGCATCAACCGCGCGATCTGCACGGTGACGGGCCACCCCGTCGATGTCGCGACGGGCAAGGTGTTCACGGACAAGGTCGATATCGAGCTGCCGGGAGCGCTGGCCTTCAAATGGGAACGCGTCTGGTACAGCACGAGCACCTATCGGGGTCCGCTCGGTCATGGCTGGCATCACGGCTACGATGCGGCGCTCTACGTCGAGCAGGACGTCGTTCTCTACAGGACACCCGACGGCCGGCTCGTCTCGTTTCCGCCCGTCGCGGAAGGTGAAGCACACTACGACCGCGCCGAGCGGCTCACGCTGATTCGCGACGAGCAGGGCTATTCGATTCGCGTCGCGAACACGACGCAGCACACGTATCGATTCCGCGACATCGGGCGACCCAACGACGAGCACGTCCTCGTCTCGATCACGGACTCGATCGGCAATGGGCTCCGTTTTCTGTACGACCGAAGCGGCAGGCTCGTCGAAATCCGCGACACGGCGGAGCGGTCGTTCGAGCTCGTTTACGATCGCAACGATCGGATTCAGGCGCTCACGGCGCCGCACCCAGACGACCCGAGCCGGCGCTTCCGGGTCGCTGCCTACGCCTACGACACCGCGGGAAACCTCGTCGAGGTGGTCGACGCCGTCGGTGCGCGCGCCACGTATCGCTACGACGGCCACCTGCTCGTGGAGGAAGCCGACCGAAACGGCCTGCGCTTCTACTTCGAGTACGACCGCAAGGACGAGCACGCGCGCTGCCTGCGCACTTGGGGGGACGGCGGCATCTACGATCACGAGCTGACGTACGACGACGAGCAGCAGTTCACCGTCGTCGAGAACTCGCTTCGGCACCGGACCACCTACAAGCACAGAAACGGTCGCGTCATCGAGACCATCGACCCGCTCGGTGGTGTCAGGAAAACCGAGTACAGCGAGTACGACGAGGTGCTCGCCGAAGTCGATGCGCTCGGGCAGCGGACGGAGTCCGAGTACGACGAGCGCGGCAATCTCGTTCGGCGCACCGACGCCGATGGCAGCACCGTCGAGATCGAGTACGACGCTGCCGATCGCCCCGTGCTGGCCCGCGATGCTCTCGGAGGCAAGTGGGCGTGGGCCTACGACGCGGACGGGCGCCTAGTCGAGCGCTGCAATCCGCTGGGCGAAATCAGCGCGTTCGAATGGCGGGGACCGCGCCTCGTCATGATCGTCGATCCCGGTGGCAACCGCACGTTGCTCGGGTACGACGGGTTCGGCAACCTCGCGCGTCTCGTGACCCCCGATGGCGGCGAGAGCACCTGGACCTTCGACGCGCTCGGACGCGTTCGAACCCGCACCGATGCGCACGGCAATACGCGTCGGCTCGAACGCGACCTGAACGGCCGCGCGCTCCGTGTTCACGAGCCCGACGGCAACGTGCGCGACCTCGCCTACGATGGCGAGGGCAACGTGCTCTGCGCCCGCGATCGCCGCTACGACGTCGCGTTTCGCTACCAGGGCATGAGCCGCCTCGTCGCCCGCACGCAGGGGGGCACGACCGCGCGCTTCGAGTACGATACCGAGGGCCGGCTCATTGCCATTCACAACGAGCACGGCGCGGTTTACCGCTTCGTGCTCGACCCGTGCGGCAACGTCGTGGAAGAGCACGGCTTCGATGGGCTCCGGCGCGGCTACGCGCGCGATCGAGCAGGCCGCGTTGCGCGCGTCGTGCGCCCGGCCGGGCGCCACACGGTGTTTCGTTACGATGCGGCCGGGAGGGTCGTCACCGTCGAGTACAGCGACGGCAGCAAAGAAGCCTATGCGTATTCGCCAACGGGCGAGCTCCTCGAGGCCACCAATGACTCCATTCGCGTCGTGTTCGAGCGCGACGCCCTCGGTCGCGTCGTCAAGGAGGTCCAAGGCGAGGACTGGGTCGCCTCGCGATACGGCGGGAACGGCCGCCGCACGTCCTTCCGCTCTTCCAAGGGCATCTTTCAGACCATTCGCCGCAACGCGATGGGGGACGTCCTCGCCGTCGAGGCCACGCTCGATCCGACCGGCACCGGCGCTTCTGCTCCAGGGGGGGCCGGTGCCGGCGCTTCTCGTGGCGGTTCCGGGAGTGGTGCGTTCGTGGCCGAGTTTTCGCGGGATCGACTCGGCTTCGAGATCGAGCGCGCTCTGCCCGGCGGCGTTCGCGCCCGATGGCATCGGGATCGCCTCGGGCGCCCGGTGCGCCACGAGGTCTTCCGCGGCGACCAGTTCCTCGGCGCCAAGCAATACGTGTGGGTCAACGACCGCCTCACGCGCGTCATCGACGCCCTGACCGGCCCCATCGACTACACCCACGACGTGTTTGGCAATCTCGCGGCTGCTGCCTACGCGGACGGGCGCATCGATCTGCGTATGCCCGATGCCGTTGGCAACTTGTTCCGCACCGAACAGCGCACCGACAGAAAGTACGGCCCCGCGGGACAGCTTCTCGAAGCACACGGCCCTGACGGCATCACGCGGTACGAATACGATCCCGAGGGCAACCTCGTGGCGAAAATCGAGCCCACGGGCGCCATGTGGGTCTACCAATGGAACGGCGCGGGCATGCTCAGCCGCGTCATTCGGCCCGACGGGCGTACCGTGGCGTTCCAGTACGACGCGCTCGGGCGCCGCATCGCCAAGCGCTACCGCGACAAGATCACGCGCTGGATTTGGGACGGCAACGTTCCCCTTCACGAGTGGATCGAGCGCGCGCCCCCCGAGGACTCCCAATCGACCGCCGATCTGCCGGCGCTCAGCGCCGACATGGCCGCGAGCTTGCAGCAACACCGCGCCTCGATGCTCGTCGCGCGCCCGTCCCAGGGCCCGCCGGAAGACGGCGAAGCGCTCGACGAGGCGCTGCGCGGGACACCAGACGCACCCATTACCTGGCTGTTCGAGCCCGAGAGCTTCGCACCCCTCGGCAAGCTCGTCGCGGGTGAGCGCTTCGGCATCGTCACCGATCACGTCGGCACGCCGACGGGCATGTACGACGGGAGGGGGCGCGAATCGTGGGCCGCCGAGCTCGACACCTACGGCGACCTCCGAACCCTGCGCGGCGCGCGGACGGCGTGTCCCTTTCGCCAGCCGGGGCAGTACGAGGACCCGGAGACCGGCCTCTATTACAACCGGTTCAGGTATTACCAGCCTGGAAGTGGCGGCTTCATCAGCACCGATCCATTGCGGTGGCTCTCCGGGCCACGACCGTTCGCCCACGTTCGAGATCCGGTAATCCACACGGACCCATTCGGGTTGATGGATCCGTGGGATATCCAGTTCTCGCAGGACAGCATCGGGAACACTTTCACCGATCCGAATTCCTCATGGTGTGGTCGTACCCTCGACGAGGCCATCGAGGAGGCTCGCAGAACGGGTTCTCTTCCGGAGGGGCTTACCCTGAACGTCCAAGAATTCGGCGATGGAAGCGTGGTGACGCTAAACAATCGTACGCTCTATGTCGCGCAACAAGCGAACCTCCCGCAAGTGCATCCAAACTTCGTTGGTCCAGAAGGTGACAACCGCATGAGAAAACTTCTCGACGGACACGCGCCACTACCACTCGGGGAGCAGCCCACGGTGCGATGCTAAGGTGAAGCATGGCAAGCAACGGTCGAATGCTGAGCGGATCCTTGCTGGTGGGAACGGAGGAGGCGCCGTCATCCATCGGGATCGTCTCGGGTGAGACTCCCGTGGACGGGGACGGGATCGTCCAGGTGACCCTCGGCGCCGAGCACGTCGAGGCCTCGTTCTCCGCCGGAATCTCGCTGCGAATGCTCGAGTCCGTCGCCAAGAAGATCGCCGACGCGTGTCACGAGACCGCGATCCGCTTGTCGCACCTCAGAGCTCTGCACAGGCTGGGCAAGCTCGATCCACGAGCCATCGTCGAACCGGCTCCAGCTCGGCCGGAGCCACGCGTGCCGACGGAAGCCGGCAGCGGGGAGCTCCTGCTGGGTCTTCCGGAGCCGGCCGGGGAGCCCCAGCTTTCTTGGTCGCTGTCGAGGGCGGTGCTGTCGTACGAAGATGCGGCTGGGGCACCGGTTCGAATCGAGCTCGTCGACATGATCGCAACGAGAACGCGACGCGGGCAGGCGACCGGGCCATCCCACGTGCAGCGAACGACGGCGGATGCTTGGATGAGTCAGACGACGGGACGGAATCACGAGGACACCGATTTCGAGCACTTCGTGTTCGTGTTTCCTCGTGTGCAACTGGAGGTGATTGCCAGGGAATTCAAGGTAACGTGAGCGCTGCGACTCTGCTCCGCGCCGCGCTCGCGGTGCTGAGCGCGCCGTTCGGCTGATGTCTCGGCGCGGTGGGGCGAGCGAGGGGTTTTGCAGCAAGCGAACAAGTGATCCGGGCCTGCGCAAGCTCCGGTTCTCGGAGCGAGAGTGGAAGACCGCCGCCACGCGTGCGCTCGAGAGAATGGAGACCAATGGGAAAGGCCGCGGAGAACGCGTCGGGATACGAGCGAGGGAGAACGCTTGGGCGCCGATGCCGCCCTTGCTGACGGCGGGCAACGAACGAATCGTCCTCGACTCCGCTCCGTCGTTCTTCTTTCCGCGAAGCGCACGCGCCCCAGAGTCGCCC